>DASYHY010000176.1:0-47925 GCA_036252795.1 Aurantimonas sp.
TCCGAGCATGCTATGGTCCCGTTCTCCTTTCGAAGTTTCAGCCCGAGGGCACCGGTAAGCTCGGTGGGCAGATGCCATTGCCAACAAGCATCACGTCATCAGACGCACTCCTTTCTCGCGCCACAACGGCGCACACCAGCCACCTTCTTCGGGGCCGCCATAGGTTCGGTCGATCTCGTAGAAAGCGAGGATGCTGCGCATGTTGGGCTCCCGTCGGCTGCGGGCGGCTCGATCACCGCCAGCGTTCAGCCACCGTCATCCCCCTCCCCTTCGGTCAGGCGTCCCGGGGATCATCGTGTCGTTGGTGGCGCAAGGCGCGCGCGAGCGCTTTCTTGCGCGCGATGGCGTCGGCCCGCGTCGGACATGGTGCCGATAGGCGGCCGTGTCGTGTGCTGCTGTTGTCGAAGACGATCCAGCCTGCGGCGGTGTGAGCGACGTGCATGCCGTCGCTGCGCGAGCGGGTCATGACTCCTGTCCCCGTGGGTCACGCTTCGCGGCCTCGGCCTGGAGGATGTCGATCAAGCTCTCGCGGCCCGACCGGACCTCGCTGTCCGGGGCGGCGATCACGGTCGCGGCTCGCCGCAGCAGGCTTGAGAGCTCGCGATCGTTCATGGGCCGTTGCGAGGGTGCGGGATGCGCCGGTTCGTCCCCGGCCTCGTCCATGAGGAGCACGAGGATGGACGGCTTGTGAGCCTCGTCGAGCGGACGGCTGTCGGTCACATGGCGGCCGCGGCCGGTCACGGCGAAGGCGTTGAAGGTGGGTGATACCCCGTCACTGGCATTGGGGATCGTGGTGCCCCGGTCATGGAACTGGATGTCGACGAAGCGCGCGGGGCCGTCGTAGCTCTTGCCCATGAAGCAGAAGGTGACGCGCCGGTTCTCGCTGGTCTTTGCCGTGATGGTAAAGGCGCCGTCGGGCACGTCGATCGCCTTGTGTGGCACGTCGTTGAAGCCGGCGAAGCCGAGCGAAACGGCGTCGGCGCGGCTCATGACGGGAAGATCGGCGATGTCGGCCATAAAGGGGCTCCTCCGGTTTTCATGGGAAAGGGCTGCAGCGGCACGGCCAACCGAGCCGTGCGTTGAGGCTCGATGACGACTGGCGACATCGAGGACCTGTTCGTGACGCTGTTGGTCGGCGTAGCGGGCGGCAGCGATGCGTCGTGGCGCAAGGCGGTTGGGCCGGTGACGGCGCTGCCGGTCGTGTTCCATCCGCGCTCGAATTGGTCGATCGCGCCGCAGGGGTCGGCGCGTCAGATCGAGGCGATCGAGAAAGCCGAAGCAATCATCCGGCAGGAGCACCCTTACGTGCCCAGTCCCGGTTTCCGGTCCTAGGCGGCGCGGCGATCGGCGGCTGCCATCAGGCGGGTTGCGGCGCCGAACGTGCGCAGCGTCTTAGCGATCGTACCGCGCAGCTTGGCTTTGCTCGAGACGGCGATTTCCGGGTCGAGCGGCGTGCCGTCTGCCGTCGCGAAGCCGCAGGCAAGGCCGCTGCGTGTCTCGACGCGGACGAGGTGCCCCCGCCCCGGCGCCGGTCCGACGTGACGCGCGGTGAACTCGCCGAGACTGCCGTAGAGCGAGGTGATCGCTTTGCCCCAGCGAATGTGGCCTTGGGCGGCAGCATCAGTCCCGCTGAAACCACGATCGAGCCAGGTGCGAAGGTGGGTCCGCTGTTGGAGACGTGAGTTGCGGGTCCGCTCCATCGTGCGCGCGAGCGGCAGAATGTGGCCGATGGTGTCGATCAGGTCGAGATCGGCCCCCTGCAGCGCGACAAGAACATCGTCGTATTCACGATTTTGCAGAAGTGCGGCTAGCTGGTTGGCAGCTGCGACGTGATCCACGGACGGCGTAGCGACGTTCGCGTCGCCGAGTGCCTCGGCAGCGACGAAGCCGCCCCGGGTGAGCACGACGATCGTCGCGGCGTCGGCGCCCGGGCGTGCGAGGGTCAGGGCGAGGAAGTCCCACGCGGGGTCGCTGTCGATGTGGTCGGCGCCAACGATCAGCAGTCGGCGCGACCACCGGGCAGGTCGGTGGTGGTCTGAGGGCTTGGGATAACTGCTCGGCACCGGGCGTCCGGCGAGGATGATCTGAGGGTCTTTCGGCAGGTTGTCGCGGCGCATGTCAGCGATGAGGCTGCGTCGCGCCGCGTCGAACAGGTCGGTTCGATCACCACCGCCGTCGCTGAAGCCCTGGTCGTAGGCTGCGTGGCGCTCGGCGAGAGGAGCCGAACAGGGGATCGCGTCGGAGTAGTGATGGGGCCATCCGACATGCGCTGCGTACCAACCGTCGGCGTATCGATTGGCGAGATCCCAGCTCAATGCGTGGTCCTCGTGCCCCCGCATGATCGCGATGTCACGGTCGCTGCCGAGTCCTCGGCGGATCTGATCCTCGGTGAAGGCGAAGTTGGTGGCCTCGCGTTGCGAAGCGGCCTCGGCCGCGATCGCGTCGTTTACGCTCCGCATCGCGGCGATCCGTTCGCGGCCTCGGGTCATTCGGTCGGAGAGGGGCGCGTCGCTCGGCAGATCGGGAAAGGTGCGCCACGCCGCGGCGATCGCCGCGGCGTGCTCGGGTGAACGTCCGCGCGACTGCCAGGCCGCGGGATCTGCGGGATCGAAGGCATCTGACATCGTCGGCCTCGTTCTTGCTGGTGGTCCGCCCAGGAGGGCAGCGGCATCGCCGTCAGGCGGTCGCGGCCTCGGTGAGGCGCGCGCTGGCGACCGCGGCCTCGTCGGGGAAGGCGGCGGCCAGGTTCCGGTGCAACGTCTCAAAGTCGGCGATAGGAAAGCTTCCATCTGGGCTGGGTCGCGTGACGTGAAAGGCGCTGACCAGGATCTCGAGCGGATCGCTCTGGACGATCGTTGCCGTGGCGTCGTCGTACTCGACAGGCGCGCGAAAGCCGGCTTCAAGCCAGGTTCCGAGGCCCTCTTCGACGGCCTCGGCATAGGCGCTGACCGCTTCGTCCAGCTCGTTCTCGACGTGGAGGACGAGCGACACATAGCGGCCGAAGTCGTGCCGATTTGACAAGCCGGTCAGCCGGCATCCTGCTGGCGGCGAACCGTAGCGTGCGATGATCGCGTATTTGTAGGCGAGCACCTCGAGCTTGTTGAGAACGTCGAAATTGGGCGTTTGCCCGAGCTGCGCGCACGGTTCGTTGGCGGGCGTACCGCCGATGTCGACGAAGTAGGGCATGGGGATCTCCAACGGTCCTGTCTTGACCGTCTGTCTCCTCCCCCTTCCTTCGCGCTCTAGTCGTCAGCGTGCGTCTTAAAGCGGCGCCCTGCCGCTCGAGCCGGAAGCGTGCCTAAGCCTGGTCCTTCTCGACACTAGCCGTCGGAAAGCGTTCTTCGATCACGAGTGACTGCCATTGCAGACGGTCACGTCCAAGCGCTGTGGACCGATCGAGCATCTGCTCAAGAGTGGCGCTCAGGCGGTTGAGCGACGCGGCGTAATCGGTGTCGAGCTCGTCGGCCTGCTGCGATGTCGGTGAGACCGTGGCCCGTGCCTTTCGGTGAGCCCGGGTCAACGCGGGCATGTGGCGCTGTTCGATACCTTCGAGCTCGATGGTGGCTTCCTCGCGCAACTCTTCAGGTACGGCCTTGAGGCGAGCGAGCAGCCCGGCAATCCGTGCCTCTGCCATTCGCGCGTCGATGTTCATCGGCAGGGTAGCAGCCAGAGGATTCGGTCGCGGGGCGGTCCCGTCGGAAGGTCCAGCCAGCTCGATGTATCCCATACCTGTCGCGTAAAGCATTCCGCCTACGAGGATGAGCACAACGGCGAGCAACTTCACGACATTGCCGCTGAGCAGATCGGCTATCTGCTGCAGCGGACTCGCGGGATCCGCGCCAACGCCGTTTCCGAGTTCGGCGAACTGCGATGTCATGAAGTTCGCCGCTGAGAGAAACACGCCAAGCAGTCCGCAGGTAAGTCCGATATCGAAGCCGCCCTTTGGCGATGTGGGCTGACGGTGGTTGTCCATGTTGAAGCTCCCTCCGCTACAGATCACGATCAAAGCGCTGACGCTTCATGGCCGCCTGCGCGGGTCCATCGAAGCTGCCGAGCGTCTGCAGGCGGTCCGTCTCGAGTGTTGTTCCGAGATCGGTGGGGAGCGCGGCGTGCGGCGTGGCGATCGCGATTGCTGCGGCCGCGGTGGACAGTTCGCCGGGGGCGAGGCCTTTCCACACGAAGGTGTCGCGTTCGCTCGGGTCCTCGGGGTCGGGGCGAGACACCTGCACGTAGAAGGTCTCGAGTGGGCGGTCCCACCCGATTGCGACACTGACGCCGGCGGGCCCGACAAAGGTATGTCGACTCATGAGCGTGTTCCTGGGCTGGTCCGGTCGCGGCACATCGTTGCTGGCGACGTGATTAAGCGTCGAGACGTAGTGCGAGGAGTTGGATCAGGAAGCCAACAACGAGGAAGCCGCCGATGAACCCCCACGTCGCCGTCGCATGGCTTACCGAAAGGACCGTGTTCACCAGCGCGTCGCTTGTCACCGTCGCGGGCTCGGGATCACTCCCCAGCAGCCACATATTTCGAGCGCAGATCATCGCCGCGAGGTAGAAGACAATCGCGAGGGCCGACACAGGTCGGCGGATGAGGAAGCTGATCATAGTCACCTCTATGATGTCTCGAATGAAGGTTATTTCGGGTTGGTCGGGTCACGTCCAGTCAGCGATAGACGCCCTGGTCGCCGTAACCGCGGCCCTCGATGTCGACTGGGCGACTAAGCCAACGAGGCAACGGCTCGGATCACCGAGACGGGCTGCAGGTGATGCGCGCCGATCACGTCTTCGACGCCGTAGCTGAGGCACTCTTCGAGCCAGATGACATAGCACGCGGCCTCTGCGAGTTCGGTGGCGAGAAGCTCGTCCATCATCGCGGCCTCGCGCGCCATCTGCTCAGGCAGGGCGTCCCAGTCGAGCGCGTCAAGAAATCGGTCCCGCCGGCTGATGAAGCGGATCAGGCGGTTCTCGTCGGCCTTGGCGATCGCGATCGCCTGTTGAATGCGCATGGCTCGTCTCCTCTTGTGGACACGATTCCTGCTCCCCCTCCCCTTCCCGTCGGCACGACGGGTCAGGCTCCGAGCTGCTCACGCAGGATGTCGGACCTGATCGGATAGGCGAGACGCGGTAGCCCTCGGCCCGCGCGCCGCGCGCCGCGGGTGAGCTCGAAGCAGTAGGTGAAAAGGGATGCCTGTCGCGCTGGGACCAGGATTTCTGCGCGACGGCATCGTTCGAGCCATTCGCGAAGGTGCTCGTCCGCCTGCGGCCTCGGAGCGCCGAGCCTCACCAGTTGATCGACGGCGCCCGCATGACCTGTCTCGAGGTTTCGAATTTTGGACAAGGTGCGATCGGAGATCGTTTCCCCGGCGATGCGGAGCACCGTCCGCGGCCTCGTTCGCCCGCGATACGCCCCGGAGAGCGAGGCGTAGACGCAGCCGCAGTGTCCGACCTGAGGGTCGGAGAAGCTGACGACGGACTCGATCACCGGCTTTGCCTGACGCAGCAGCCGGAAGGCCCGGGCGGCGAAATAGCTTTCCCCATTGGCGGCGACGGAGGGCAGGCAGAGCAGGCGTTGCAGCACGCAACCGCGGGTTGGCTCGTCATAGCCGGTATGGCGCGTGATGACCGCGCCCGTCGCGGGCACTCCGAAGACAATGATACCGTCGAGAGAGGAAGCGCCGCCCCGGCCTGGGCCGAATAGCCCGACGGCCAGCTGTGCGGCGGGATAGCGATTGAGATAGTGATGGTCTGCGATGAAGGCGCGAGCGGTGTCGTGCGCCACGACGTCGACTGCGTAGCGCCTCGGGTCGATGACGGTGTCGTCGGCCACGAAGCGGCTGCGCCGGTCGCGCCAGCGTTGTGAACGGTCGGTAATCATGGTGAGCCTCGCTCAGGCGGCGCGCTGGTGGAAGAGATCGGCCGCCCAGGATTCGACCCAGTTGGCGGTGATCTGGTCATGATCGAGCTCGCCGGTCTCGATGAGTTCGCGGATCTGAGCGCGTGCATCAGCGATGGCCCGCTCCCATGGATCATCGTCGCCGAGGGAACGCGCCTGGTGGTCGGCGGCCTCGGGCAGCGTGACCGGAGGGGCGAGCGCACGGCCGCACTGGCGTTGATACCATTGCTCCATGTGCGAGGCGACCAGGCGATCGCTCTTCGCAACGCCACGGCGAAGCGCGTCTCGTCGCGCCGCGACGCCGAAGGCCTGGCTGTCGATCGAGGCGATCCAGCGGGAGAACGGTGCCAGGTAGGGCAAGGCGTCCCCTTTGACGCCGAAGGCGTGGGCACGGACCCCTACCGGGAGCACGCGCGAGAGCCGTTCAACCACGGCGACGAGCCCCTCCGGGCCATGGATGACGCGTCGGCACATGCTTCCGATGCCGACAACGGTGCCCGGCAGGAGCATGCCCTCGATCGCCTCGAGGCAGCGGACGTAGTCGTCGGGCGTTCGGCCCTGCAGGACCGGCATGAAGCGATCCCGGATACCAAGGTCTCCAGCGCGGGCGAAACACTCGTGGTTGGTCGCAATCGTACGGGAGATCCTGTCGAGAACCTCTTCGCGGTGCGACGCGACGCCGTCCTCG
Source organism: Aurantimonas sp. (assembly GCA_036252795.1). Taxonomy (GTDB): domain Bacteria; phylum Pseudomonadota; class Alphaproteobacteria; order Rhizobiales; family Rhizobiaceae; genus Aurantimonas. The sequence continues at coordinate 6,582 of DASYHY010000176.1, forward strand.
CAGCAATAGTCGATCGAGGACACGCGCCGGAACGGGTACGAGGCGGCAAGCGCCATGTAGTCGGCTATCGACCACGGCAGACCGCCGTAGCGCACCATCATCGAGTAACCGGCGCTGTCGAGGTCGAGGCTGACGAGGCCGTGGGCGTTGTCGAGGGTAGCCGTGCGCCACCCCGCCCATTCGCGCCAGCCATCGGCCTTGCGCCAGCGCGACAAGCAGTTGGCGGAGATCAGCACCGGTGCCTGTAGGCGCCGCGCTGTTGCGAGAAGCGCACCATCGGCGAGGTGCGGCAGGCCCAGGATGATCTCGATCGTCATGACGGCTCTCCCCGGTAGATGTCGGGATAGCCGCTGATCGTCGTCAGCTTGCCTCCGGCGATCGCGACGGAGATGTTGCCGTGGAGCTCGAGGTGGCGATCGCCGCGCCGGCGGATGTAGAAGTCGAGAAGGCCGCGCCCGTCAGGCGTTAACTCGACGCCGCGCGTGAAGGCTGTCCACGGCTCATAGTCGTCGAGATCGGTATCCTGCCAGTCGGGATCGTCGCTGATCAGCGCGAAGTTGATCGACGTTTCGCCTGACACAAGGCTCTGCCGACGCCCGACCTCGAGCATCACTTGCCCGACCCGTTCGAACTTGGCCTCACGCCGTGCGGCGTCGCGAATGGCCGCGATGTCTGCCGCAGAGGGGCGGAAGCGAGGCATCAAAGATCCTCCCGCAGCATGAGGGTTAGCACGCGGGTCGTGCGGTTGGCGTCGGCAGGATCTTCCGAACCCCATTCCAGCGCCGGATCATAATAGTCGATGCGGAAGAAGACCTCGGTGTCGTCGATGATGAAGGAGCCGCGATCGCGCTCCGGGCAGTCGGCAGCGAAGCTGTGCCGGCGAAGCTCCTGCAGCAGGCGCGCTTGGGCCACGGCCTCCGACGCGAGCGAGTCGGTCGATAGGGTGGCAAGGCACGTGCGCGTGACGGTGATGCGCGCGGTTCGATCGAGGCCCTGACGGCATCGGTCGTTCAGACGCGCGATCGTTTCGACGCGCGTCTCGGCAGCATTCTCGATCATGGGTCGATCCTCGGTTCGTTCGATGGGCGGGGGGGATCAGGCGGCCAGCGCGTCCGGGTGGCCGCGGCCTCGTTCGGCGAAGGCCAGGTGAAAGCGGTCGAGCCATTCGCCCATCTTCGGGCGCTCGCCGACGGGGATCGCAGCCGCGACGTCCTGGAAGCGGATGAGGTCGGTGGGAGCATCGCGGGCGATGCGATCGACTTCATCGGCTCCCAGTAGGCCCTCGGCCCGGATGAACGCGGTCATCGATCCGGGACGTGTCCTGGTCGACTTGCGCCATAGCCCTTCGACCGTATGGAGCCGGGGCGCGGCGCGTGCCTCCACCAGGACGATCAGTCGGAGGCACCATGGTGGAAGGCTGCGGATCTCGTCCGGCTTGTTCGCGATGCACAGGATGCACGCCGACTTGGGTGGCACGGGCAGGCCTTCGGCCTCGATGCGCGACACGCATCGCGGGCGGTGCCATTGCCAGTCACGCAGCGGCGATCGACAATCGTAGAGTGGGTCGTCGATCGTCAGCGCATGGTTGGCGCGCGCGGTGTCGCGGGGGCCAGCATCATAGCCGATCAGTCGGATGACCCGCTGGCCGCGGTCCCATGCCTCGACCGCAGGCTGCCACGTCTTGAGGAAAGCGTCCTGTGGGGCCTTCTTGTACTTGAGGCTGCATGACGATCCGCCAAGCGATTTGCTCGGCAAGGTCGCGTTCGTCAGGCACATTTCGAGGATTCCGAAGTACGGCGGCCAGTGCTTGAACCGCTTGGGCACGTAGGAGACGAGCTCGAACCGGATGCCGCGGTCGCGCATCCAGGGACGGATGATGTCGAGGTAGTCGTAGGTTTCCGGCTTCTCGTTGCCGGTGTCCGCGCTGAGGACGAGATCAGGAGCCTGCCCGCGGGCATGCAGCTCGATCAGCAGCGCTGTGCTGTCGACGCCTATCCCGTACGACAGCACGGACGGAGGGGGCGGCAGCATGTCACGCGCCCTCCTCGTTGGTGACGGTCGGCGGGGCGGCGCGCTCGACGATCTTCACCTCGAGACGCTCGCGGTTGATGACGACCGTCACGGTTCGGTCGGCGGGAACCATGAAATAGTGTCCCGACAGCTTGTCGCGGATGCGGCTCTCGAGCGCTGCATTGTCACCCTCGAGAAGGCCGATGATCCGCTCGGCCGCATCCGCCTGGAAGCGCTCTAGCTGGGTGTCATAGCTGTCAGCGTCGCTGTCGGAAGACGGCTCGAACGCGGCACGCTCGAACAGATCGGCGACCGCGAGGGAGGGCCGGCTGCTACCGCGGCACACGAAGATGGACGTCCCGTCGACCGAGTTGCAGGTCCATCTGTCCGGCGCGAAGGCCACATCGGCAGCGGTCGAGGCCTCGATCGACGCGCCCGCGTGCGAGATGGTGGCCTCCAGCGTGATCGCGTCGACCCAGCCATCCTCGGCCTCAGCAGGCGCATCGAGCGTAGCCGAAACCACGAAGTCGAGGTTGCCCTGCACGATGCGGAACCGCAGGTCGTCCACGCGGGCGAGGACGTCGTACCAGCGATAGCCGATGAAGGCGTCCTGAGCCATGACAAGGGGCCCGCCGAACGGGTTGTGGGTGGCGATCGCCTCCGCTGCCGGTTGTGCGACCAGCGCGTCGAAGTCGGACATGACCACCATCGCAGGATCGGTGGTGCGCTCGCCCGAGGCATAGTTGCGGCCGCTATCGGCCGCGGGTGCGATCCATGCGAAGAGGTATGCCGCCGCTTCCGGCAGATCGACACCGAGGTCGATCGCCTCGCGCCAGCGTTCGGCCGACAGCCGGTGCGATCCTTGCGCGGCGATCGCGCGGTAGATAGCGATGCTCACCGCCCGGCGCAGTTCTGTCAGGCCGTTGTTCTCGATCGCCTCCTTGCGTGCCGGGAGCACGAGCTGGATCTGTGGCGCGTCAAAGATGTCGACGCGCGCGATCCAATGATGGCCTCGGTCGACCTCCTGGACGTCCGGCAGCTTGCAGGGGATCGTCAGCCCATGGAAGTTCAAGCGTCCGTCGTGGGTCGTGTAGGATGACGGATGTTTCTGGAAGACCCCGATGCGGGTTCCGTTCCACTCCTCGATATGGACTGCGTCCGCCAGCCAGTCCTCGCGCGGCAGTGCCTTGCCGTCGAGCGTCACCGGCAGCGGATAGTGTTTCGCCGCCTTGGCGACGTCGTCAGCGAGCGTCTTCAGCCAGCTGTCCGGCACCTTGATGGTGATGGCGGTGCCGCGCGAGATCGGGTCGGGCGAGATCGCGATCGGCCGGCTCGTTTCCCAGGCCGAGGCGGGGATGTGTGCCATCCATCCTTGGCGATCAGGACGGGAGAAGGAACGCACCATTACGTCTCGTCCGGCGAGGCTGAAAACTCCCATACCGGCAGGATCTTCCATGCGGCGCGTCTCGTCGGACCATCCCGAACGACCCAGCGTCACAATCGACGTGGGGTCGGCGATCCCATGCCCGTCATCGATGATGTGGAGGAGCGTATCGGGACCTCCCGACTGGATCAGCACGGCAACCGCAAGAGCGCCGGCGCGCCGAGCGTTCTGGAAGAGCTCGGTCACCACGTCGAAGGCGGTGTTGTTGAACAGCCGGGTGACCTTCGCGATCGTCTCGGGTGCGACCGCGGTCGCGATGGTGGCGGGGATCATGATGCGCTCCTCGTGGCTGGCGTGTCCTTCACGCCCGCCCGGCCCCTCCCCCTCCCCTTCAATCCAGGGTCGTTCCGCGCCTATGGCTGCGGAGCAAGGGCGAGGATGTCCTGCAGCGTCGGTGCAGACTCGCGACGCGGACGTCGGCTGAACTTGAGGCCCTGCTTCTCGGCGTACTTGTGGACGCCCGCGTAATTGCGCCCCAAGGCGACGACGAGGTCGGGCAAGGCGATGCCATGAGCATGCGCGAGCGCGAGCGCGCGGCATTCGTCATCGCTCCAAGGCCGTTGGTAGCCGTGGACCAATCCCAAGATATTTGCGCGAGTGAAGAGGGAGGCCTTGGTACGGCCCATCTTGGTGGCGAGATCCGTCATCGGCATCTTGCCATAGTGTTCGCGCAGCGTTGCGATGTCGCCCTCGGTCCAGACGGGACCGCTCCGGAAGCCATCCCGATTGGCGTGAGTACCGCGCAGACCAAGGTATTCGGCCCGCCACTTGATCGAGTGGGTGGTACGGCCGAGCCGCGCTATGAGCGGCGTCCGGCTCGTTCCGTCGGCATAGACGCGCATCAACAAAGCGTCCTCGTCTGAAGTCCATGGACGGCCCCAACCGCGGCCGTAGCCGAGCTTGCGCAGGTGCGGGCCAAACCCCGCCTTCGTGCGTCGGGGAAAGCCCTCCGCGACCATCATCTCTATGATATCGAGGTAGCGATGGCCCTCAGCCGCGAGTGTCAGCGCGCGTGCCGCCTCGGCCTCGGTCCATCCTGGCGGGTTGTTCGGGTGTCGCAGGCCAAGGTTGCTCGCGTGCGTGATCGTGCCCGAGAGCGGGCGACCGATCAGGACTGCGATCTGTGCGACCGGTATCGCGCGCTCGAAGCCGGCGCGCAGCTGAGCATCCTCCCACTCGGTCCAGCGTGGGGCATTGCCTTCGGTAAGGCCGAGAAGGCCGGCGCGAGCATAAACGGCGGTGCAGGCTCGTCCGAGATCCTGTGCGAGCGCGGATGCGGGACGTGAGCCGTACTCGCGTGTCAGCCAGGCGTCCTCGGCCTCGGACCAGTTCCGCTGCGAGTTTCGGCGCAACCCCAAGGTCGCGATCTTGTCGCGGACGCCGTGGATGCGCCGACCGATCGCTGACGCGATTTCATCTATCGCTATGTCGTCGCGAAACAGGCGCTCCAGCGTTGCGACCTCGTCGGGCATCCAGGCATCGCCACGGTACGCCATCTCGCGAAGCCGGCCAGTCGGCGCCGTTCGTACCGGACAGGCGACGAGCTCGACGATATCGGGCGCTAGGTCGGTCATAGGGCCACCACTGCGACGTCGCTGAGGCGGGCACGTAGACGCGCATGGAGACGCGCAATGCGGTCGTCGCCCTTGGGCATCGTGTCGACGGCAGTGATCGCCGACAGGAGGTTGAGCGCCCGATCGGTTCGCTCCGCATCGAGCGACAGGTGTCTTGCGAGATCGCGCGCCGTGCTGGCGTTCGGGGAAATGCGTTTGAGTGCCTCGACGATAGCGGCAGCATCGGTCGCGGCGGGATCAAGGAGGAAGGCGTCGAGCGCGCGCGTGCCCTTGAGCGCGATCGCAGGGCCATGGTCTGCCACCTCGGCAAGCCCGGCGAGGTCGAGCAACCGAGCCGCCTCGGTCGCGTCGACAGAGGCCGCGGCGCGCAGCTCTGGGGTCTTTCCGATATGCTCGGTGATCGTCGGATCGATGTGGGCGAGGCAGGGTGTCGCCGAAAGGGCCGGTCCCATCGCGAAGAAGTCGCCAGGGACGAGCGTGCGAAGCGCATCGGCCTCCTTGGCTGAGAAGCCGAGAAGATCGGCTGCTCGCGCGATGTCGCGATCGAAGACGTTGAGGCCCACGAGGACGTTCTGCAGCTCGGAAACCACGGAGGTCGACAGCTTGGCGAGCCGCTGGGTGGCGATCACGGGTGCCAGGCCACGCTTACGGCCGCGAGCGCACAGATCGGTGAGTGTCGCGACGCCGAGGCGTCGCGCCTCCGCGTCTCGAGCGGACCCGGCGACGTGTGGCGCGAGGAGGTGTCCCTCGTCGATGCAGACAAGGACGGTGTGATCCCAGTCCTCGCGCGGCGCACCGATGAGACCGGCGAAGAAGGCTGCCGCCTTGATGATGCGCTGATCGGGATCCAGGTCGGTCAGGTCGATGTGGATCGACAGCCGATGATGTCGGCTCCGCGCGGCCGCTGCGGTTAGGCCATCCGCGGTCAGTTCGACCGCCCGGATCGTGGTGGCACCGATGTGACGGGCGAGGTTCTCGAACTCGCCCTCGGGGTCGACGATCGCGATCGTCGTGTAGTCGAACGCTTCTTCAATGATCCGGCGCAGCGTTCGGCTCTTTCCCGCACCCGAGCTGCCCTGGATGAGCAGGCGCCCGGCAAGAAGTCGATCGAGATCAAGGTGGAGTGCGCCGCTCGAATGGTGGCCCAGCGGTACGCGATTGTCTGCGGCCTCGGGGAGCGGCCTGATGGGGGTGACGCAGGTCATAGCGGCATCCTTGTTCTGGCGTCGTATGGTTTGGGGTGTCAGGTCAGGGCGGCGACCTGCTTGGTGATCGGCGCCGTGCTTGCGACCCGCTCTGCCGAGAGCGTGTCGAAGGTTTCGGGCATGACCCGAGCGTCGTAGCGTGCCTTGTCGACGAGGCCGTAGATGGGCTCGCCCTCGTGGCGCGCGAAGCCGAGCGCATCCACGCTGGCGACACGGCGAAAGACGCATCCGACCTTGCCGTCAGGAACCCAGTCCGCCCATGACCCGGACGCCGAGACGCTCTCGTACTGCCCAATGATGGCGGTGTAGGCGGCGCGACGGCGGACGACGTGGCTTTCTCCGATCGTCACCTCCTCGCCGGTCAAGGCCGTCCAGCGATCCGGATGCCAGCATCGCACCGACCGACGGGCGTTCTCGACCTGAAGAGCGATGCCGGGCACGGGCAAGCGGCGGAACTCGCTCGCGAAACCGTAGAGAACCAGCGCATAGTCGACGTCCTCCTCGTAGAATGGGTCCGCTCGACGAAGTGCCTCGGGCATCGCGGCTTGACGTTCATCGGAGAGGACGTAGCCGCCATGGCTCGGCGTCGAGACGCGCCAGATGCCGTGAAGAACCTGGTCGGCGCGATCGGGTGTGCCCCATGGCGTTGTGTCGGGCCGGGGGCTCGGCTGGAAGCGGGTCATCTGTCGTCTCCCTTATGGATCGGACAGGTCCCTCCCTCTCTCCTTCACTTATTCCGAGACGCTTAAAGGTGTCCCATTTTCCCGTCGACCCGACGTCATTTCGAGAAAGATCAATTGGGAACAGGTTTCGAGAAAGCCTCTCCTACGGGGTAGTCCTACTCGGCCGAAAGAATGATCAGTCTCGCTGCTCGTTCCCAATCGGGAAAGCGGAGTGCCGCGTCACCAGTATTTCGAAATCGCCCGAAACTGCTCGACCGCAACCTTCGTCCCTTCACCTTCCTCGGCATGAACGAGGCAGTGGTCAATATGGTCGTTGATGAGCGCGCGCTTGGCGCTGGCAATCGCGCTTTCGACGGCCTGGAGCTGCTGGGCGATGTCGACGCATGGCCGCTCTTCCTCGATCATCCCGACGATGCTGCGCAGATGACCCGCTGCGCGGTTCAGGCGCTTGATGATCGCCGGGTGGCTGGAGTGCGCGTTATGAGACATGCCCTCAATGTAGGATGCCGGCACCGATGTTGTCGAGTATCCCCCCAGGGGGATAGACGGCATCCCCCTAGGGGGATATGAGGCGTCCATGCTCAGCGTCCTGGCAAACCGGACTTACCGTCATCTGTTTCTCGCCCAGATCATCGCATTGATCGGGACGGGACTTGCGACCGTTGCGCTGGGACTGCTGGCTTATGACATCGCTGGTGGCAGCGCCGGGGCCGTGCTGGGCACGGCGCTCGCGATCAAGATGGTCGCCTATATCGGCGTCGCCCCGATCGCCGGAGCGTTCGCCAACCGCGTACCCCGGCGGGCGTTGCTTGTCAGCATGGATGCGATCCGCGCGGCCGTGGCGATCTGCCTGCCGTTCGTGAACCAGGTCTGGCAGGTCTATGTCCTGATCTTCGTCCTGCAATCGGCGTCGGCCGCGTTCACGCCGACGTTTCAGGCGACCATCGCGGACGTTTTGCCGGATGAGCGTGACTATACCCGCGCCCTGTCGCTGTCGCGTCTCGCCTATGACATGGAGAGCCTGACCAGCCCCATCCTTGCGGCCGGCCTGCTGACGGTGATGAGCTATCACTGGTTGTTCTCGGGCACGGCGATCGGCTTCATCGCTTCGGCGCTGCTCGTCGTCTCGACGGTCCTGCCCCGGCCCGCACCAGTCGAGGATCAGGGCGGCATTTACGACAAAACGACGCGGGGAACGCGCATCTACCTCAGGACGCCGCGCCTGCGCGGACTGCTGGCCCTGACGCTCAGCGCCGCTGCCGCGAGCGCGATGGTCATCGTCAACACCGTCGTCATCGTGAAGGGCCTGGGCCTGAGCCAGCGCGATGTCGCACTGACGCTCGCCGCCTTCGGAGGCGGCTCGATCACCGCGGCGCTGACCCTGCCGCGGGTATTGGACAGGATCGCCGATCGCACGGTGATGATCGTCGCCGCTGCCGTGCTGACGATCACGCTCGCGGCGCTCGCCGCGATCAGCGCGACGATGACGCCGGGCGCTGCCTATTGGCACGTCCTGCTGGCGGGCTGGCTGGTCATGGGCGTCGCCTACTCCGCAAGCCTCACGCCGTCCGGACGACTTCTTCGCCGATCGGCCAATGCCGAGGACCGGCCCGCCCTGTTCGCGGCGCAGTTCGCACTCAGCCATGTGTGCTGGCTGATCTGCTATCCGCTCGTCGGACAGTTGGGCGCTCGCGTCAGCATGAGCGCGGCCTTCGTCGGCATGGCGGCGCTGTCCGCGATCGGCGTCGTCGCGGCGCTTCGCCTATGGCCGGCGCATGATCCGGACGTCATTCCGCATGACCATGCCGATCTACCCGCCGACGATCCCCACCACGCAGAGCACGCCAAGGGCGATCATGCTTTCGTGATCGATCGCCGTCATCCGAAGTGGCCGAACCGGTGATGCGCTTGTCCGTTACAGGCGGTCAGCGTAGTTTCGGCAGAATGCCTATGCGTCATCCTCGATCCGCGCTGCTGGGCGCCGTGCTGGCGCTCGTCGCCATGCTCGGCCTGATCGGCCTGTCGGGGTGGCACAATGCGATCGTCCATGACGACGATGCGATCCATGCGTCAGTGATCGAGCATAGCCACGATACGCCCGAGAAATCCGATCCCGATGCACCGATCCATGTGTTGGCGCACGCGACAGGGCATTGGGTAGCGTTTGACGGGGCGCTCCCGTCCGAGCGGATGATCCTCGTTGCCGACCGGCAATGGATGATCGGCACCGCTCGTCTGCCCGGAGGGATCGACCCCGCAGAGTTTCTTCGACCTCCACGAGCCTGAGCCGGCACCGGCGCCAACCGCGCCACCAAGCTCACCTTTGCAGGAAGAAGATCATGAACGGCCCCAGTCGCCGGCAGCGCAGGCTTGCGCTGGCCGGTATGCTCGTAATGCTGTGCCCCATCGGCACGGCCGGTGCGCAGACGGCACCACCCTTCGCCCAGCTCCTGCGTCAGGCGCAGACGGCTCCGCGCGTGACCGCCCTCGATGCGGACGTGGCCCGCGCGCAAGGCCTTGCCGAACAGGCGCGCGCGCGGCCCAATCCCTTCATCAACGTCTACGCCGAGAACTTCGCCGGCGACTTGCAGAACAACGCGCGCAATCAGCAGCAGACCACCTTCCAGATCGATCAGCCGATTGAGCTGGGGGGCAAGCGTTCCGCCCGGATCGCGGCCGGGGAGGCGGGCATCGCCGCGGCGCAAGCACGGAACCGCGATGGCCGTCTGCTCTTCGCCACTGAACTGGCGCGCGCCTATGCGAGTGCCGAGGTAGCGGAACGCCGGATCGCGCTCGCCGAGGACGAGGTGGAGGAGGCGACCGCCGACCTGAAGGTCGCTCGCGCCCTTGTCGGTGCCGGCAAGGAAGCACGGTTGCGCCAGCTTCAGGCGGAAACCGAACTCGCGACCCTCGAAGCCGATCTTGAAGTCGCGCGTGCCCAGAAGACAGCGGCGCTCGCGCGGCTTTCAGGCTTGGCAGGTTCCCCGACGACGTTCACCGGGGTTGGGGAATCCCTGCTCGATCGGATGAACGCGCGACCGTCGAGCGGACCGGTCGATCCGATGCAGGCAACGACGGTCAAGGTCGCGGAAGCGGAACGGGAGGCAGCTGCAAGAGCCGTTACGGTACAGCAACGGCTTGCTGTTCCCAACATCACGGCGCAGCTTGGCGTTCGCCAGCTTCGCGTCGCCAGCGGCCCCGCCGTCGTCGCCGGGGTATCGGTGCCGCTGCCGTTCTTCGATCGCAACCGGGGCAATATCGATGCAGCCCGTGCCGATCTTCAGGGAGCCGAAGCCCGCGCCGCAGCGGCGCGGCTCGAAGCGGAGACCGGCGCGCGGGCCGCTTTCGTCCTCGTGCAGGCCGCCGATACGCGCGCGGTAGCCGCACAGCGAACGATGCGGACCGCCGAGGAGGCGTATCGCCTTGCACGTATCGCCTATGAGGCGGGCAAGGCACCGCTGATCGAACTGCTTGCCGCCCGTCACAATCTCGGCGCCGCCCGAGGCGTCATCCTCGACGCCGACATCGCGCGTCTCGACGCCCGCGCCAACCTTGCCCGCCTGTCGGGCCTCAGCATCACCGGAGAAGCGGTCCAATGACCGGAAAACATCGTCTCTATGCCGGGGCCGCCATCGGGCTGGTCGCGGCTGCCGCGCTCGGTTTCGGCGTCGCACGCCTCACCCAGGCACCTGTTCCGACACCGGCCCCGACAGAAGCCGCCACACCGGCAGCGTCGAACGACAGGCTGGTCATCACGCCGCAAGCTATTGCGACGTCGCAGATCACCGTCGCCCCTGCCGCTTCAGGCGAGCTGGATGCTGCTGTCATCGCCTCCGCGACGGTTGAGGCCACACCGGACGCGGAAGCGTTGCTGACGGCCCGCGCACCGGGGACGATCACGCGCATCTTCTCGCGGATCGGCGATCCTGTCCGGGCAGGCCAGACACTCGCCCTGGTCGAAAGCCGGGACGCCTCGCAGATCGCGGCCGACCGTTCATCGGCATCGGCGCGCGTGACGCTCGCCCAGCGCCAGCTCGCGCGCGAACGGACCTTGCTCGCACAGGGCGTCAGTCCCCGTGCCGACTACGAGGCCGCACAGGCCAACCTCGCGGTGGCTCAGGCCGACGCGCGCCGTGCCAGCGCCGCGGCAGGCGCCGCGCGTGTTACCGGCGACGGACGCTCCGTGGCGATCATCAGCCCGATCGCCGGCCGTGTGACTGCTGCTGCTGCCAATCTCGGCCAGTATGTCGCGGCGGAAACCGAGCTGTTCCGGGTCGCCGATCCGCGTCGATTCCAGATCACCGCCAACGTGCCCCCGGCCGATGCCATGCGGGTCCGCACCGGCGATCGGGTCGAGCTGAGCACCAGTGATGGCCGCACCATTGAAGGCCGGGTCCGTGCCGCAACAGGCGTCGTTGATCCGCAGTCGCGCACCGCGACGATCGTGGTGACGCCGACCGCCGGCACCAGCACGCTCGCACCCGGACAGCTCGTCCAGGCGCGCATCCTGGCCAGCGGCGGTGCGACCAAGGGCGGCGTCATGGTCCCACAGGATGCCGTGCAGACGCTGGGCGATAGGACGGTGGTGTTTGTCCGGACGCCGCAGGGGTTCAAGGCGCAGCCTATCCGCATTGCCAACCGCTCTGGCGGCATGGTCGCCGTTGCCGAAGGTATTAGCGCGGGCACGCAGATCGCCACGACCAACGCCTTCCTCATCAAGGCCGAACTCGAAAAGAACGTGGGAGGCGAGGAATGATCGAGCGCATCCTTTCGACATCGGTTCGCCTCCGATGGCTGGTCGCGTTCCTGACCCTCGTCGTCGTCGCGTTCGGGGCATGGCAGATCACCAAGCTGCCGATCGACGCGGTGCCAGACGTCACCAACCGTCAGGTGCAGATCAGCACCTTCGTCCCCTCGCTCGGCCCGGTCGATGTCGAAAAGCAGGTGACGTTCCCCGTCGAGACGGCATTGGCGGGCATCCCCGGGCTGGAGATGACGCGCTCCTTCTCGCGCAACGGCTTCAGCCAGGTGACGGCGGTCTTCACCGACGCGACCAGCATCTACTTCGCGAGGGCGCAGGTCACGGAACGGCTCGCCCAGGCGAAGGACAGCCTGCCGGCAGGCGTGCAACCCAACCTCGCGCCGCTCAGCACCGGCCTCGGCGAGATCTTCTTCTACTCGATCGCCTTCCGTCACCCGGACGGCAAGGGCGTGAAGACGGTCGATGGTCAGCCGGGCTGGCAGTCGGACGGCAGCTATCTGACGCCGGAGGGCGAGCGGCTGACCACCGAACTCGCCAAGGCTGCCTATCTGCGCACGGTGCAGGACTGGATCATCCGGCCGCAGATGCGCAACGTGAAGGGCGTTGCCGGGGTCGATTCCAATGGCGGTTATGTCAAACAGTATCTGATCGAACCCAACCTCAATGCGCTCGCCTCCTACGGCATCTCGATCACCGAGCTGGCCGATGCGATGGAGCGGGCGAACGTCTCGGCAGGCTCGAACTATGTGCGCCGCGCCGGCGAGAGCTTTCTGGTTCGCGCCGATGCCCGCCTGAAGTCGATCGAGGACATCCAGGAGGCGGTCGTCGCCACCCGCAACGGCGTGCCCGTGCGGGTCAAGGACGTCGGGCAAGTGATGATCGGTGGTGCGGTCCGCACCGGGTCGGGCAGCCGCATGGGATCGGAGGCGGTCATCTCGACCGTGCTGATGCTGGTAGGCGAGAACAGCCGCATCGTCGCGACCGCGGTCGGAGAGAAGCTGGAACAGGTCAACCGGACGCTGCCGCCCGATGTATTCGCCGAACCCGTCTATAACCGCTCGAAGCTGGTCAACGCGACGATCGCGACGGTCGAGAAAAACCTGATCGAGGGCGCGTTGCTCGTCATCGTCGTCCTGTTCCTGTTGCTCGGCAACGTCCGCGCCGCGCTCATCACCGCCGCGGTCATTCCGATCACGATGCTGATGACGGCATCGGGCATGAATGCGCTGGGCGTATCCGGCAATCTGATGAGCCTGGGCGCGCTCGACTTCGGCCTGATCGTCGACGGGGCGGTCATCATCGTCGAGAATGCGCTGCGCCACCTCGCCGAGCGCCAGCACGCCGAGAACCGCCTGCTGACGCTGGACGAGCGCCTTGAGACGACCGCCGCATCGGCGAAGGAGATGATCCGGCCGACCGTCTTCGGCCAGCTTATCATCTTCCTCGTCTTCGTCCCGCTGCTCACGTTCCAGGGCGTCGCGGGAAAGACGTTCTCGCCGATGGCGACGACGCTGATGATCGCGCTGGCCTGCGCCTTCGTCCTGTCGCTGACCTTCGTGCCGGCGATGATCGTGATCCTTATCAAGGGCCGGGTCAGCGAAACGGAGGTGAAGCCGATCCGCTGGTTCAAGGAGCGGTATGCGCCGCTGCTGGGCAAGGCGATCGCCCGACCGTTGCCCTTCATCACGGCCGGTGCCGGCGTGTTCGTCGCGGCGGTGTTCTGCTTCGGCTTCCTCGGCGAGGAGTTCATGCCGCAGCTCGACGAGAAGGACATCACCGTCACCAACTTCCGCGTGCCCTCGGCCTCGATCGACCAGTCGACGCAGATGCAGATGCGGATCGAGGATGCGTTGAAGACGCTGCCGGAGGTGGCGCTGGTCTTCTCCAAGAACGGCAACGCCGACCTCGGCACCGATCCCATGCCGCCCAACTCGTCGGACACCTATGTCATTCCCAAGCCGGAAAGCGAATGGCCGGCGGAGGTAAAGACCAAGGAGGATATCATCGCCCGCATCGAGGAGCGGATGAAGGGGGTCATCGGCAACCGGACCGAAATCCAGCAGCCGATCCAGATGCGCTTCAACGAGCTGATCGCCGGCGTCCGCGCCGACGTGGCGATCAAGCTCTATGGCGACGACCTCGATGCAATGACCGCACAGGCCCAGAAGATCGCCAATGCGGTGCGCACCATCCCGGGCGCGGGCGACGTCAGCGTCGAGCAGACGGACGGCGCCCCCACCTTCGACGTGCAGATCGACCGCCAGGCTGCCGGACGGCTTGGCCTCTCGGTCGAGGAGGTGGCGAACACCGTCTCGGCCGCGCTGGGCGGCCGGGAAGCCGGGCTGTTATTCGAGGGCGATCGGCGCTTCTCGGTGGTGGTGCGCCTGCCCGACGCGCAGCGTGACGACATCGATACGCTGGGCGCGATCCCGGTCATGCTGCCGACGCCCGAGGGACAGACCGCGCGCTCGATCCCGCTGCGCGAGGTGGCGCGGTTCAATTATACGCAAGGGTTGAATCAGATCAGCCGCGAGAACGGCAAGCGCATGATGACCGTTCAGGTCAATGTGCGTGGACGCGACCTTGGCGGCTTCGTCAAGGAAGCCGAAGCCCGCATTGATGCGATGCCGCTTCCTGCCGGCATGTATACCGGTTGGGGCGGCACCTTCGAGAGTCTGCAATCGGCGCGGCTTCGCCTGATGCTGGTGGTGCCGATCTGCTTCTTGGCGATCTATGCGCTGCTCTACATGGCGCTTGGCGGCTTCATCCCCGCGCTGATCGTCTTCTCCGCGGTGCCGATGGCGCTCGCGGGCGGCGTCTTCGCCCTGCTGCTGCGCGGCATTCCCTTCTCGATCACTGCCGCAGTCGGGTTCATCGCGTTGTCGGGCGTCGCGGTCCTCAACGGCCTCGTCATGATGGGCGCGATCCGCAAGCACCGCGAGGAAGGCGAGGACGATGATCGGGCTATCGCCGATGGTGCGATGGAGCGGGTTCGTCCGGTTCTGATGACGGCGCTGGTTGCGTCGCTCGGCTTCGTACCGATGGCGCTCGCCACCGGCACGGGTGCGGAGGTGCAGCGCCCGCTCGCCACGGTCGTCATCGGCGGCCTCATCACGTCGACCGCGCTGACGCTGCTGGTGCTGCCGGCGATCACCGCATGGGCGTCGCGTTTTCAGCGACGCCGCAAGGTGGCCGAACCAGTCCTTGCCTAGATCGGTGCCGCCAGTCGCTCGAACCGGCGACTGGCAGCATCCCAGCTCAGCACCTTCATGTACGTATCAACGTAATCGCCGGCCTTCGCGCCATAGTCGATCGCATAGGCGTGTTCGTACATGTCGAGCGCCAGAAGCGGCGTTCCCCCTGCCAGCGTCATCGTATGATCGGCAGCCCATTGGTTCGTCAGACGCCCGTCCCGTTCGCTCCAGGTGAGCAATACCCATCCCGACCCGGCAGCCAGCGCCTTGCCCATGCCGGTAAACTCGGCCGCCCAGCGCGCATGGCTGCCGAAGTCGCGTTCGATCGCCTGCGAAAGCCGTGCGCCCGGCCGCGAAGCACCGCCCAAGCCCGCGAAATAGATTTCGTGCAGGATCATCGAGTTCCAGGCGATCAGCTCCTCACGCTTCAGCCCGTTGAGCGTGAAGCCCGGTGCCGTCATCGGGTCGAGCCTGGCAAACTCGGCCTTGATCGCTCCGAGGCGCTTGACCGCACCAATATAGTTGTTGTCGTGGTGGCTGGTCAGCAGCTTGGCGGACAGCCCGGGAAGCGTTGCTGCATCGAACGGTAGCGGCCGGGGCGTGAAGGCTGGCGCCGGGTTGGCAGGAGCTTGTGCGGCCACAGGCCCGCCCAACGAGGCGGCACCCGCTGCGATCCCCAGACCCAGCGCCGCACGACGATCGATCGCATCCATCGACTTCTCTCCGCTATTCATCGGATTACCCCAAGCCCATAAAGCGCCAGCCCCACAGCCGACGTCGCCAGCAGGGTCGTGATGACCCCCGCCCGCGTCATGAAGATCGCGTAGGCTGCGCCCAGCGAGAGGACGAAGGCGGCCGGATCGATGCTGGTCAGCACCGGCGCATCGAAGCGGAACGGCCCTGCTGCCACCATCGTCGTTTCGCGAAACAGCGTATGCAGCGCGAACCACACCGCGAGGTTGAGTACGACGCCCACGACCGCCGCGGTGATCGCCGACAGCGCGCCCGCGACGGCAGCGTTACCGCGCAGTCGCTCGATGAAGGGCGCACCGAGGAAGATCCACAGGAAACACGGCACGAACGTTACCCAGGTCGCGAGCAGCCCGCCGAGCGTCCCAGCCAACAGCGGGGACAGCCCGGTGGACCCGCGATAGGCGCCGAGGAAGCCGACGAATTGCAGGACCATGATGAGCGGCCCAGGCGTCGTCTCCGCAATGCCAAGACCGTCCAGCATCTCCTTCGGCCCCAGCCAGCCATGATTCTCGACCGCCTGCTGCGCGACATAGGCGAGGACGGCATAGGCCCCGCCGAACGTCACCATCGCCATCGTCGAGAAGAAGGTCGCGATGCGGCTGAACACGTCATCGGGACCGAGCGCGATCAACAGCGCCGCGACCGGCACGAGCCAGAGAGCCAGCCAGACCAGCGCTGTGCGGACCGTCTCAGCCCATGTCGGCCGGGCATGGGCGGGCAGCTCTTCGCCGAGTAGTGTATCCGCGTCGGCTACGATCGTGCCCTTGGACGCGCCGTGCCCTCCGCCCCTGAAGGCCGTGCTGCCTTGCCGGGTCGACCACCATCCGATGAGGCCGGCACCCAGCACGATCAGCGGAAACGGCGCGCCGGCGAAGAAGATCAGGACGAACGCCAGCGCGGCAAGCGCCCTTGCCGGCGTCGACTTGAGCGCCCGTCCGCCGATCCGCACGACCGCCTGAAGCACGACGGCCAATACCGCGCACTTGAGGCCGAAGAACAGCGCCGAGACGATACCGACGCGACCGTAGAGGACATAGACCCAGCTCAGCGCCATGATCGCGACCGCGCCGGGAATAACGAACAGCACGCCGGCGACGATGCCGCCCTTCGTCCGGTGCATCAGCCAGCCGATGTATGTGGCGAGCTGTTGCGCCTCTGGCCCTGGCAGCAACATGCAATAGTTGAGGGCGTGCAGGAACCGCTGCTCCCCGATCCAGCGTTTTTCGTCGACGAGGATGCGGTGCATTACCGCGATCTGTCCGGCAGGACCGCCGAACGAGAGCATCGCGATGCGCAGCCAGACCCAGAAGGCCTGGCCGAGCGTGACCGGTTCCGGGCGCGTCGGCGTCGCGACGTCGGCTGTCACCGCGGTCATGACGACACCTTCCCGCGCGCCGGCTGATGCGAGGACCAGTTGTGCTTCTCGCCCTGCGCGTCACGGCACCAGCGATAGAGCGCATCGTATACCGCCATGCCGGCTTCGAGCTGGGCGTGATCGTCACTGTGGATACGCGACAGGCCAAGCGAGATGGCGAGCAGTCCAGCAGCCTCGGGCACAAGGTCGAGCCGATCGGTATCGGCGCCCCGCACGATCGTCGCGAGGCGGACCAGCGGTTCGTGCGCGTCGAGGCCGAAGGCCTCGACCATGATGTCGAAGGTGCAACGCTCGCCGCGATGGCTCCAGAATACGCCTTCGTCCGCGACGTCGAACGGCTCGGCCTGTTGTTGCTTGGCGACGGTCAGCACGTCACCGGGCGCGACGAACAAGAAGCGGGCCTGCGGATCGACGAACCGTCGGATCAGCCAGGGACAGGCGATGCGATCGACCTTGGGCCGCGCTCGTGTGACCCACCATGTTTGGCCATCGTCATGTCGTGGCGGCAGATGGACCAGGGAAACGGTAGGCAACCCGCTTGCCGCCCATGCGGCGAACCCGCCGTCCAAGACTTCGGCCGCTACACCCTCGCTGCGAAGAATGGCGGCCGCTGCAACTGCCAGACCACTACCATCGGTGTCGATGAGGACCGCTGATGACCCGGAGGCATATCCCCATTGGGTCGGATCAAGGAGAACTGGAAACAGTGATCCCGGAATGGCTTCTGTCGGTCTGTCGCGCAGATCGATGATACGCGGCGCGCTGGGCGATGCGACAAGGCGGGCAAGTTTGTCCGGTGTTATAGCGTTTGGAGCAGGCATGACGCGTCCCTTGCGTGTTCGTGCTGGACGCGATTCTCTGGCTGACGCCTCGTGGGGAGATCGCCATCCCCATACACTTAATCAGCCATGCTCACCGTGCGATGTCAATCACCGTCGCCACTGTCCCAATTCTCGTAGCCGACGAGTTTCGAGAAGCGATTTCGATTCCCGCAATTCGATCCAAATCGGGATAGGTGACAGTCTCCTCGACAAAGCGGGTTACGCCAGCTCGCACGTACGTCCCTGCTAGGTACCATCACCCGATATGCAGCTGGTCGAGCACGGCCGCTTCGAGGGCGCCATCTTCCAGGTCCTCGGCATGGATCGTCACCACCGGAGCGATCTCGCGGAGCTTCTCCACCTGTCGCATCTTGAGGCCCAACGTGTCGGCGTCGTGCCCGGTGACCACCTCCAGCGCCGCTTCCATGACCTCTCCTGTTGTGAAGTCACGTAGATCGAGGAGCAGATCGGGGCGGACCTCGCCCGCACTCGTCGCGACGTCGAAGAGCAGCCTTTTGAACCCGATGCCGATGCCGCGCCGGCGGAGTCGGTATTGCAGATCGAGCAGACCCACGATGGTCTCGCGCTCCGCTGCATTATGCACGGCAATGAAGTTGGAGGGGCGAGCGACAGGCTGCGCATACGCCCGAAGCGCAGCATAGCCCTCGCGCGGGTTATGTTCGCCGATCACTGCGAGGACCAGGAACGGAGGCCCGATCCGGCGCTGATGAACGCCGATGTGCCTGACGCGATTTTTCACGATGAGCTCGCGTCCGCCCGCCAGCGTCACCGTCGTTCCCGAAATATCGACGGCGTAGAGCAGGAGGAATGCCTGTGGCGCATGTTCGGCGGGCCAGTGGCGCGCCGCCTCGCGCAGCTTCGCGAAGACGATGCCGCGTTCGTAGGGGTCTATATGAGTGTAGAGGTGGCGTGCGAGCGGAATGCCGGGAGCTATCTCGACGCGCTCGGCCGCGCTGCGCAGCCGTCCGAACTCCAGCGCCATCGACGCCTCACGAGGTTCTCCCCTACCCAGCGGCTCGACAACGTTGACCCGAGCCATTTCCATTAGCTGCCAGAGCAGGCGCGCAAGGCGCGGTATCGCAACGCCGCGCGTGCGATCATCTGGCTCGTCGTCTTCAGGAAGCTGGGCGAGCTTCTCAGGCGCGAGCCGGTGCGCGGAGAAGAGACCGTCTGGCTCGTTGATGGTGCGCGGCGTCGCGGTCGCCTTCTCGCGGATGCGGGGAGGTGCCTGTTCGCGAAAGAACGGGCAGTCGACATGGTGCTCCGGTCGCCGCTGCCGGATGCTCGTAAGGCGCCTGAGGTAGTATGTCTCGGCCTCAGACAGATAGGCTGGCGATAGCAGTGGTGGGTCAGCCGCGTCCCCGAGGCAGTCGCATGCGATCCACTGATGATGATCGCGCGCTTTGACCACCATGATGACCGAAGCCCGATGATCGCTGTCTTCGCCATCGCCGCTGTACCAGCGCACCAACGCGCGTCGCACGACGTCAGGGACGCCGGTGCGTGACGTAAGCCCTCTGGTGTCGCGCGGTACGAGCCACATGAGCGGGATCATATCGGAAGATCAGAGGGTGAAAAGGTGCCGATGAACACTTGCAAGGTCGCAGATGTTCACGTTACGTTCGGAGGACAAGAGGATTAGGTCATGAAGCTTCAAGATTTCACCGGGCCGATCGATCTCGACCTCACGTTGCGCGACGCCTCGCTCAACCCCGATGTCCGACCGACCCGCCGCGCCATCGCCGCGGCCTCGATCGGTATCGAGCCGGAGGATGCCTACTATTCCGTGCGTGAGCTGCGGGAGGCATGCGAGTGGATCCACGAGGGCGACTCTGCCGGCAAGGCGAAGCTGGCGCAGATGCTCGGCAATCGCTGCGACGATTATCAGCGGTGCATCTACTACAATCTCGCGGGTCGTGGCGTGTGTGTGCTGATCGATGATCTGCTGTGGCTGGAGGCGCTGCTGCTCGGACGGGGACGCGTGGCAGGGTATCTGCATCGCACGAAGGCGCCGAAGCGGATCGCGCCGGCTCCCTACGTGGCGGCCGAGCCCGATGGCCCGGTTGGCCGTTTCGAGGCCGAGTTTGCGATCGGCGCCTCCTGGTCGCACGACCCGGGTCCCGACTACGATCCGATCGATCGTCCAGCAAAGCGTGATCGCCCGGCATAGGGCTGGAGCCTACCAAACAAAAAAAAAGCGGTCCGGCATCGTCAGCCGGACCGCTTTGTGTAGCGGGTACAGGCATCAGGCCCGCTCGCATGTGAGGCGTTCCCCGCGACGCCATTTCTCGGGATCGATCCAGGCGCCGGCATGGGCGCCGCGCTTGTTGGTCCTCGCATCCTCGTAAGCGCTCATATACCGCCCGGCGCGATCCGGATCGCTCCTGAGATACTTCGTGGCCGGCACCGCCCACCCCTGAGCGATCAGTTGCTCGCCCAGGTCAGAGCCGTTCACACTGACCACGGCAACCGGTCGACCGTAGCTGCTACTGCCAACCAAACGGATCGTCGCCTCCCCCGAGCGGAGCATGCGGGCGGTCGCGTCTTGCGCGAGCTTGCCGCAAGGATAGCAGCCGCTGGAGATCTGGCAGAGTTGCTTCCGCTCGAAGGCGTCCGCCCCTGAGAACCGGAAGTCGATGCTGATGGTGTCGCCGTCCAGCGCGCGGCCTCGTCCGGTGAGATCCTGTGCGGGCTCGTGCCCGGGCTCGGCTGCCCCGCAGGCCGCAAGTGCGACAAGGGCAAGGAGGATCGCCGTCTTCATGCGTAACGCAGCTCGAGCTCGACGTTCGGATCGTCGACGAGCGCCGGGATGACCCGGAAGGGCTGAAGGATATCTCCGGTACGCACGACCGAGACTTGGCGCGCCCCAGCGTCGAACATGCGGGCGGCGACCGCCTGCGCGTTGGCGCGGCTGCATAGATGCGATCGCTTGGGGCTGATCGGAGCGGTGAGGTCATCGTGACGAAGCATGGGATCGATCCTGATGCTGGACGGCTCGGCGATCAACCGAACACCGTCTTGTGGACGCGGGTCTGGGTCGGCGGGGGAACGATGGTCCACGGCATGTCGCGCAAGCCAGAAATACGATAACCCGGAAAATCGGAACCGAGCTTGGCGAGCGCGATCTTTCGGCCGCGCTTGTGGACGACGAAGTCAGTGCCCTCGTGCCCGTCAACGAACTTGATGGGGTGTGGCAGCCGGATGTGCATGCCGTGCTCGAGCGGCCGCTCGGATCGCTGGGCGAGGCGGTCGAGGCAGCGGCGCCGCCAGTTGAGCGCCGAGGCGTTGTGGGTGTCGCCGAGCAGGGAGAGGATACGCTCGGGGCACGCGGCCTCGTTCGGCCCCATCGTCTCGTCCATATCCTTGTAGGCGAAGACGAAGCCGTCCTTTGCGCGGGGGTTCCAGCTGACCAGGCACACGACGGCGATGGTGGGCTCGTCGATGCCGTCGGTGCTGGGCGTGACGGCGGCGTACCAGACCTTGTTTCGCAGGCACGACGAAGCGACGACGCGCAGCGCCCTGCCCTTCCCCTCCGCGTCGCGCCGGTCGTACGTGAATTGCGCGTCGAGATAACTTTTGGGCGTCGAATGAGGGGTCATCGACGACCGTGGCATGCTGAGCCAACCCATGGCGATGTTCCTTGCTTATAGGGGTCGAAGACGGACCCGATCAGTCCGCCAGGAGCGCCGGCGCCGGCGCTGACGTCGTCAGCCGCAGCTCTCGCTGCAGTCGTTCAGCGAAACGCTCGGTCGCGAGCAGCTCGCGTGCCATGGCGTAGCGGGCACGATCACCCAGATGGTCGTGACGGCCGCGAACACGACGATAGTTGACCTCGTGGCCGGGACCGAGTGCGGTCAGCGAGAGTTGCACGCGCACCTCGTCGGTGTGGAGCGTGATCTCGCCGGATTGAGACGCGTGGCCGCGGTTCGATCGAAGGTCGTAATCGCCCTCGCTCAGTCCGAGTGCGATAGCGAGGCGGTGCAGGGCCGCGTGTCCTTCGACATGGAAGAGATCCTTCGCAGCCGCATCGTAGGCGACGCCCCGGATAGCGAGCGTGGCGAGTGCCGGGTGCTTCTTCAGCTCGGCGATCTTGTCCTCGCAGCGGCGTCGCAGAAGAGAGTCATCGGATCCGGCTCCGGCGATGTGGCCGAGGTGACGCGCGAGGAGCAGCACGCCGGGATCTGCGTCGAACGGCACGCCGGCGTTGCGACAATCGTCGATCGCGGTGGTGACGGCGTGCAACGCAGCGACGATGGTCGTCAGCGCGCTTGGATCGAGTGCCTGCTGGTGGCGGAAGGCGACGTCGTAGGGCATCGTGGAGGTCTCCCGAGCGCCACATCGCGCTCGAAACCTCGCTCCCCCTTCCCTCTTCTCCCCCGGCTGGATCACGGTGCTCGGAGGTTAATGGCGCTCACGTCGACCGGAACGATCCACGCCCTAGTCGGAAGGCCCCCACGACGGTCCCGCCATCCCAGTGCCCGCCGAGGATCCCACGCCGTGGCACGCTTCCGACGGGGTAGCGCCGCGCCGCGAGCAGTCGGGCTCGTCGCGTGTCGCGGTCGACAGGCGTGTCGGTCATGAAGTGAGTCGCGAAACGAAGGGGAAGCATGGGTCACCTCCTATCGGGCAGCTGCAAGCAATGTCGGCTTCACAGCATGAGGCCAAGCGGGTCGCTGGAATGGGCCGCGGCATCGAAGCCACGATGCCAGGCACCTGCCAGTCGGCTGCCGCGGCGGTAGCAGCACGCGGAATTGCCCATCACCTGGGCGCGCCAGCCCGCCTTCTCTGCCTCCCATTCGGCATTCGAAGGACCGGGCGCCAGTAGGTCGAGGAGATGGTGCGTCACCTCCCGCCGGCCAACTCGTCGGCTGCGATCATGATGGTGATCGCTTCCTCGAGCGCGGCGTCATCGCCATTGACCACGCGCGCCGCGGGCTTTTGACGCTTGATCGCGGACGCCACGGTTTCGGCCGGTCGGCCCTTGAGCGGGTAGGACCAGACCTTTCCATCCTCGATGACGACGAGCTTGTTGCGGAAGGTGCGCCGGAGCCGCTTGGCTTCCTCGATCCGGGTCATCAGTGCGGCGACCTCGAACTCCAGCGTGTGCTTCAGCACAGTGTCTCCGAAGCGGGTTGGCGCGCGGTTGGCGGCGAGCCACACGTCGACGTCGGCTTCGCTGAGCGAGCCTACCGGATGGAACATGTCGGCCGCGCCGTGACCATGGTTGGACGCGAGGAAAGCGCGCCGCCCATCCACCCAGATCTCGGCGCTGTAGCAGGTCGTCTCCTCCGACAGCGCGGCGACGATCTTCAGCTTGCGCAGCTCGATGTGCATGGTCTGGGCTCCTGTGATGACGCGCGGTCATGCCGCGAGCGCTTGCATGTTGCGGGCTTGGGACCCCTCGTCAGCGGCGTCCCTGAGCCACGCGACGGCCTGCTCGGCCTTCGACGCGGCCTTGATGATCGCGCTCGAATCTCCCTTCAGGATGCGCAGCCAGTGATCGATGTAGCTGGCGTGGTTGTCGTGCAGTTCGCCCGGCAGGCCGAGGTCGGCGCAGATGAGGCACTGCCCGATCGAGGCGACGAGCTCCTCGAAAGCGTAGGCTTGATCGCCGAACTTCTTGCCGAACTCGCGATTGAGCCGCGACTGCGCGCCCGAATAATGAACGTATTCGTGGCCGAGGGTGCTGGCGTAATGATCGTCCGACCGGAACATCGTCCGGTGCGGCATCTGGATGTAATCTCCGATCGGCGAGAAAAACGCCTGGTCGCCACCATGCCGCACGGTAGCGGGCAGCGCGTCGAAGAAACCGTCGATAGCGGCACGATGCACGCTTTCGACCCGCGGTTCGGGCGGCGCGGCGACCGGATAGTAATAGACCGGCAGGCCGTCGATCTGCTCGACGTTGAAGACGGTGTAGGAGCGAAGAAAGCGGATGTTCTTGTTCGCCTCCTCACCCGTAACGCGATCGGTCTCGGTCTTCGAGAAGCTCGAGAAATAGACGCTGTGCGAACCGTGCTCGCCGCGGCGAACCTGGCCACCGAGTTCTTCGGCCTGACGGTAGGTCATCCAAGTACGCGCGGAGTAGCCGCGTGCGTCACCGATCGCCCAAAGGTAGAGATTGTTGATGCCGGTGTACGGCGTGCCGCAATGGCGCAGCGGGCGCCCCCCGGCGCCGGTGAGACCCCACGGGCGAGACCATGGCAGGACGCCGGACTCGAGCTTCTGGATGATGAGGCTGGTGATCTCGGCCGCGACGTCGCGGCGCGGTTTGTCGACGGTTTTCCGACGAAAGGTCATGTCGAGGTTTCCCTTGTGATGGGAAATGGCGGCCGCCCCTTTATGAGAGACGACCGCCAGTCTGGCCCGGGAGGTCCCAGGCAGCGGGATGGCGCTGGACCTATTCGGCCGCGATCAGCGCGTGGTCGTCGTCGTTGACCGAGCCGAGCGCGCCCTCCGCCTCGTCGCTATCGCCATCGGCGGGATCCTCGATGTCATTGCCGCTGGTGACATCGTCCTGCGCCGTCTCGGAGGTTTCATCATCGACGCTCTCGTCGAACTCGGCGTCAGCGACCGCGACCACCACGTCGAAGCGCATCGCGTCCGGCACCCACGCAAGGGCGGCTTCCTTGGTCTCCGCCTCGGTGATGGCCTCGCCGGCGAACAGCTTCTCGCACGACGTCGAGATCTCGCCCTTCTTGGAGCCGACATAGCGTGCCGCCAGCACCGGCCCACCAACGTCGGTGAGAAGGGCGAGTAGCGTTCCCTTCGACACACGGTCGAAGAAGTTTGCGGAGGTCGGCCGCCACCATTTGGCGACGTCGATCTCGAGGATCGAGGCGAGGCGGGCGTGGAGCGGATTGGTTTTCGCCGAGCTGTAATCGGGCTTCGCCTCGAGCGACGACGCGACCGTGAGGGCCAACCAGGATGCCTTGGCATCGTCATCGAGTGCCCGGAACGCCTCGAACCGTTCGACCGGGCTGCTCGACGTGGTCCAATCGCTGTTCAACGATTCACGCGCCTCGGCGATGGCGAGCTGCGCCTGGGTCGCCGGCTGGTCCTTGGGCATCTGAGGATCCTGCGGCCGACCGGCAGTGACGGTGGTGCCATAGCGACTGTAGCTGCGGCTCTGGTCCGTCATCGCGAACAGCATGTAGTCGAGGGCCAGGCCGGGGTCGGCGAGGATCGATGCCGCCAGGATGTCGCGACGCTGTACCGCGAGCTCGTCGTGGAGGCGTGCACTCAGCGGCTTGCCGCCGGGAGCAACCGCTTCGGGCGGAAGCGACGAGGTGTCCCGAGCGCTGCGGGTCAAGCCGGACGTGCCGTCGCCGGCCGAGCCCTGGAGCGGCGTTTCGCTGAAGTAGGTGGTCTCCAGCGTCATCTTGCCGTCGCGGCCGAGGGTCAGGAAGGTGCCCACCTTGCCCCTCATCTCGTCGGAAAGAACGGGCGGTCGCGAGTGCAGCGTCTGATATTCCTCACGGAGCCGCTCGAACTCCTCCTCCAGAGCCGCGTACGCCGTCTCCTCCATCTCCTCGTCGGCCATCAGCTCCTCGAGCGTCTCGCAGCGCGCGACGATGGCGTCGGAGCGTGCCGCCTCATCCTCGCCGAGCGGCGCGGGCTCGAGCGTGACGCGGTGCAGATCAGCGGTGGCGCCGTACAGGCTGGTGGTCGCGATCGGCCGGACCCAGGCGAGGCCCTGCTCCTCGCCGACGCGCTTCGCCTCGGCCTCCATGATCGCGGCCGCGAGCGTCCGCGCAAGCTCCGGATCCGACCAGCGATCGCCGTCCTCGCTGAACAGGTCGCACTCGACCTTGCCGCCTGCAGCCACATAGGCGTCGGTGCCGACGAGGACCGCGACCGGGTCGCTCGCCTTCATCGTGTCGTTCACGATCGCGCGGCGGATTTGATCGGCGTTCACGTAGGAAGAATGGGCGTACTGCTGGAAGACGCGCTCCTGCTTGGCCTGATCCTCGGTGGAGCCGTAAGCCTTGGCCATCTCCAGCGTGATGCGTCCCTCGCTCAGCGCTTCGAAGATCGGTTCGGCGAGATTGGCGAGCCGCAGCCGGCCCTCGATGAAGCGTCGCGTCTGGCCGAACCGGTTCGCGACGGCGTCGATGTCACCGTCGGATTTAAGGAAATGCTGAAATGCGACGCATTCCTCCGCTGCGGTCATCGGCTCGCGCTGAAAGTTCTCGGTGAGCGACACCTCCCGCAGGTCCGCGTCGTCGCCGGAGACGATCTTGACCGGCACGCCGTAGGTCGCCGCGTCGATCTCGCCAGCGTCGGCGAGCATCATCGCGCCGAGATAACGCCGATCGCCGGCGATGATCTCGTACGTCCCCTTGGGCCGTGCGGCGGTAACGAGCAGGTTCTGCATGATGCCGCGCGCACGGATGCTCGAGGCCATCGCCTCGATGTTCCTGGGCGGGGTGGTACGGACGTTCTTCTCGGAGCGCTTCAGCTTCGCGAGTGGCACGGTCTGGGTCATCGTCGTCTCCATCAGGTGCCCGGCCGCGCGACGTCTCGCCGCACCCAAACCGGACACCTTCCCGCTCCCCCTTTCCTTCCTTGTCCCGATCGCTCCGGTGCCCGCGCTCATGCGCGGGCGGCGCATCCCGGACGCCGTTGGCGGTAAAGAGGCTTCGCTCTCATCGATCGCCAAGCACACGCTGCAGGATCACGGTCGCCTCGGGCACCGGTACGAACACGCGTGTCTTGTAGGCGATCACCTCGGTGAAGCAGCCGAGGGACTTGAGCCAGGCAAGCTGGCTGGCGGGCGCACCGACGATCTCGATCCGCGGGAGGCCGTTCACGCGTGCCCGCTTGATCTCGCAGGCGAACGGCCGCTTGAGCGTAAGCGTGGCCTGCGGGCCGCCTTGCCCGTTTTGCCGTAGCTGGGATGTTTGTCGCCTTTGACGAGGGCGATAGCGGTGCGGGAAGTTTTCGGGTCCGAGACTGGTCATACGAGCGCTCGTATGACTGGTCGCGTGGAGGTGGTCGGCCGGGTGTCGGGCCGGCGGAGTTGGTCGGACGAGGAGAAGCTGGAGATCCTGGCCGAGGCGTTCCGGCCTGGCGTCCGGGTTCGCGATGTTCTTGAGCGGCGCGAGATATCGAGCGGGCTGGTGTATACGTGGCGCAAGCAGGCGCGGCTGGGCAAGCTGGGCGGCATAGCGCCCGCGCTGCCAACATTCGCCGAGGTGTGTGTGGCTGAGGTTCCTGCACCACAGCCGGCGACATCCACGCCCGGCCTCATCTGCATCGAATTGGCGGGTGGCGTGCGGGTGAGCGTGGACGGCTCGGTGGACGCCGGCGCGCTGGCGCGGGTGCTGTCGGTGCTGAGGTGAGTCCGACGCCGTTGCCGACGCGAGTGTTCCTGGCCTGCGGCGTGACCGACATGCGCAAGGGCTTCGATGGGCTGGCGGTGCTGGTCCAGCAGGTGCTGCGCGAGGATCCGCATTCCGGCGCGCTGTTCGCGTTCCGGGGCAAACGCGGTCACCTGGTCAAGCTGCTGTGGT
This sequence comes from Aurantimonas sp., assembly GCA_036252795.1. Lineage (GTDB taxonomy): Bacteria > Pseudomonadota > Alphaproteobacteria > Rhizobiales > Rhizobiaceae > Aurantimonas. The sequence goes on from DASYHY010000176.1 coordinate 33,939, forward strand.
TCGATGGCCAAGGGCTGTGCCTGTTCTCGAAGCGGCTGGACCGGGGCCGCTTCGTCTGGCCGGTGACCGCGACCGGCGCGGTGACGCTGACGCCGGCGCAGCTGTCGATGCTGCTGGAGGGCATCGACTGGCGTCGGCCCGAGCGCACGTTCGTGCCGACACTGGCGGGCTGAAAACGGCGGTTTCGCGTGGCTTTTGCTCGCCCGTCGGCATGCGATCTGCTATGCAATTCTGGTGTCGGAAGCGCCCGTTTCCTCAGCTGATGTCATCGCGCGGATCGCCGCGCTGGAGGCTTCGCTCGCCTGGGCCAATGCCGCGCTCGTCGCCCGCGACCTGCTCATCGACACCCTGCGCGGGCAGATTGCCCGGCTGCGGCGGATGCAGTTCGGCGCCTCGTCCGAGAAGCTGGGCCGCGAGATCGAGCAGCTCGAACTGGCACTGGAAGAGCTGGAAACCGAGCGCGATGTTTCCGCAGTCGAGACTGCGGCACCCGAAGTAGCGCCGCGACCGGCACCGGTCCGCAGCCTGCCGGACCACTTGCCGCGCGAGGAAGTAGTCCATGAGCCGGCATCTGGTGCCTGCACCTGCCCGGACTGTGGCGGCATGTTGCGTCGCTTGGGCGTGGATACGCACGAGATGCTCGACGTCATGCCGGTCCACTGGCGGGTCGTGCGCAACGTTCGCCCCAAATATAGCTGCCGGGCTTGCGAGAAAATCGTGCAGGCACCCGCGCCGGTCAGCGCCGTGGCGCGGGGCAAGGCGACCTTCGCCACGCTGGCGCATGTCGTCGTTTCCAAGTTCGACCACCATCTGCCGCTCTATCGTCAGGCCGAGATGATGGCGGCGCAGGGCCTCGACATCGACCGCTCCACCCTTGCCGGCTGGACCGGGCAGGCCGCAGTCCTGCTCGACCCGGTCGTCAGCCGTATCCGTGATGCTGTCTTGACCGCAGACAAGATCCATGCGGACGACACGCCGGTGCCGGTGCTCGACCCGGGCCGAGGCAAGACCGCGACCGGGCGGCTGTGGGTATACGCGGCCGATGACCGCGCGTCCGGCAGCACGGCGCCGCCCGCGACCTGGTATCGCTTCACACCCGACCGGACCGCCGCGCACCCGCAGACGCATCTCGCCGGCTTCCGCGGCTTCCTCCAGGCCGATGCCTATGCCGGTTATGACGGGCTGTACCGCAGCGGTGTCACCGAGGTAGCGTGCTGGGCGCATTACCGGCGCAAGGTGTTCGACCTGCACGAGCGCATCCCCACGCCGCTGACCACCGACATCCTCCAGCGAATCGGCGCGCTCTATGCCGTCGAAGCCGAGGTGCGCGACCAGCCACCGGATGTCCGGCACCGAGTGCGACAGGACCGAACCAAGCCGTTGGTCGGCGCCTTGCGCGAGGTGCTCTACGCTGCCCTTCGTCGCCTGTCGCCCAAGTCCGATATGGCCAAGGCCATCGCCTATGGCACCAAACGCTGGCCGGCACTGTGCCGCTTCCTCGACGACGGCCGCCTGGAGATCGACAACAACATCGCCGAGCGTGCCCTGCGCGGCGTCGCCGTTGGTCGCCGCAACTGGCTGTTCGCCGGCTCCAGGGCGGGCGGCGAGCGTGCCGCCGCGATCTACACCGTCATCCAGACCTGCAAGGCCAACAGCGTTGACCCGCAGGCGTACATCGCCGACGTCATCGCCAGGGTCGCCGACGACTGGCCCGCCAGCCGCTGGGACGAGCTCATGCCGTGGAACTGGGCTCGCGAACCTGCCAGGGTGGCGGCATGAGCGCCGAAACCGTTGCCCGCCTGCACCTCGTCCTGGACAACATCGAACCCGCCATCTGGCGCCGGGTCGACGTGCCGGTCACCGCCAGCCTCAAGATGCTCCACGATGTCGTCCAGGCTGCGATGGGCTGGGAGAACTGTCATCTCTGGCACTTCGAGGCCGGCGACCACCGCTACGGCGTGCCGGACCCGATGTGGTCGGAAAGCGGCATGGCGGCCGCCAAGAACGTGAAGCTCGCCGCCCTCCTCGACCGGGGCATGAAAGAACTCGTCTACACCTACGACATGGGCGACGACTGGCGGCACACCATCACCGTGGAAACGGTCGGCCCCGGCGAGCCTGACGTCAAATACCCGCGCTTCGTCGCCGGCGAACGGCGCTGTCCACCCGAGGATGTCGGTGGCTTGCCCGGATACGAGATGTTCCTCGACGCCATGGGCGACCCCACTCACGAGGAACACGACCGACTGCGCAACTGGTATGGCGGCCCTTACAACCCTGACGACATCGACGAACGCTTCACCCGGCGCGCCGTCGCCGCCCTCGCCATCCGCCGCCATGCTGGCAAGCTCGCCTACCAGAAGAGCCGGCCGCAATAACAAGGCGGCCTACCGGCCACGCTTACGCTTGAGCGGGATGACATTGCCGTTCTCAACGGCCCGCGCGATCTCGCTGGGTGTGAGCGAGGTCTCCTCCGAGAGCCCGAGCTTGCCGAAGAGCTGGTGCAGGTCGCCGGGGAACACGATGCGGCCAAGCCACGACCGCCCCTCGGCGTCGACGATACGGCTGACCGCCAGATGTGTGCTGGGCAGCGCGGACCAGATCGGCAGGAGGAGCCCTGTTGCAAGTCGGATCGTCTCTGTGTCGACGTGATTGCGCGCCTGCTCCTCCTCTTCCGCCCACGCCTTGGCGAAGGTCTCGCGTGCGCACTCCTCCCAGGCGGTCTCATAGAGGTCGTCTGCAGCTAGGTACTCGCGGCGGGTGGGTCGCATCAGCTCGATGCGCAGCACGGGCATGCCGTCCTCCGTCATTCCGGCACGCGCCGGGGTTTTAAGGGCGACCTTCCCCGACTTGGCGTTCTTTACGAAGACCGCGGTGTCGTCGGCGTCGGCGAGACGCAGCGCTCGGTCGAGCGAGACCGGATGGCGACGACGAGCGACCTCGATCGTCAGCAGATGCGAGGTGGCACCGCTAACTGTGTCGGTTCGCAGAATGCGATCATCGAGGACGGTCGCGGTTTCCACCAGCATGGTCTCGACCCCGACATCGAGGGTGCCGGCATCCCGAGCGGCCGCAACGCGTGTCTCCACCAGCGCGAGAAACTCGTCAAAGATGACGTTCTGCAGGCCGATCGGCAGGGCTAGCAAGCGGTTGAGCCAGCGCTGAATGGGCGGGAGTTCCTCCTTCAGGACCCCATCCTGATCGGTCAGTTCGAGGCCGGTGCGATGAGTGAAATCCTGGAGGCTGGTGCTTTTCAGCTTCCCGCTCTTGAGAAGGTGATACCAGCTGATCAGGGCGGCCTTGGCGTACTCGCTTTCGAGATTGTCGGCAGGATCGAACAGGTTTTGTCCACCGGTCTGGCGCTGGCCGCGGGTGAGCGCACCGAGGCTGTCGAGCCGGCGCGCGATCGTCGAGGTGAACCGCAGTTCGCCCTTGCAGTCGGTGGTGACAGGGCGGAACAGCGGGGAGCAGGCCTGATGCGTGCGATGGGTACGTCCGAGCCCCTGAATCGCGCGATCGGCGCGCCAGCCCGGTTCGAGCAAGAGGTGGACACGCTGCTCCTGGTTCAGGGCGTCGAGGCTGGCATGATACGACCGGCCGGTTCCGCCCGCGTCGGAGAATACGAGGATGCGCTTGGTGCCGGCCATGAACGCTGCGGCGTCGGCTTGGGTCGATCTGCCCGATCGCGTCTCGAGTTTCTGGGTGCCGTTCGCGGCCGGGACGAGGCGCTTGGTTCGACCCGTCACCTCGGCAACGGCGTCGTGGCCGAAGTAGGTGAGGACGCCATCGAGCACCGCGGCGATCGGCGGGAGAGCGCAGAGCTGCTCGATGAGATCGTCCCGCGCGGCTTCGGCCTCCGGATTGGTGACCGCGTGACCGTCGACGTCGATCATCGGGCGCGAGCGCACCTCGCCAGTGTCGTCGCGGTAGTCCCGCATCTGCTGGACGGGAAACGCACGCGTCAGATAGTCGATAACCGCTTCGCGCGGTGACAAGTCGATATCGAGTTCGGCGCGCTCGTCGGGAGTGAGCTCACCCAGGCGACGGTTGAGGATCGCCTCGGCGGTGCTGACCAGTTGAAGGACGACGGATTGCCCGGCATCGAGATGCTGGCGAACCGCCGCAAGCACGGTCGGTAGCTTGCATGAGAGGAGCAGCGAGCCGAAGAAGCGCTGCTTGCAGCTCTCGAACCGGGAGCGCGCTGCCGCCTTGGCGCCGGCATTCTTGGTCGCACCGTCCATCGCGTCGACCACGCCGGTGATCTCGAGCGCCTTCTCCATGTTGCGATGGATGATGCCCCAGGCATCGGCGTATCGATCGTAGACGTCGATCTGTTCGGGGGTCAGTTCGTGTCGCAGGATGTCATACTCGACGCCGGCGAAGCTCAGCGCGCGCGCCGTGTAGAGGCCAGTCGCCTTGAGGTCGCGGGCGACGAGCTCCATGGCGGCGATGCCGCCTTGACGGATCTCGGAGATGAATGCCTCGCGATCGGCGAAGGATGTTTCGGGTCCCCACAGACCGAGCCGGACGGCATAGGCCAGGTTGTTGACCTCTGAGGCACCGGTGGCAGACGCGTACAGCACGCGAGCGGCCGGGAGACGGTTCTGGAGGAGAACGCCGGCGATACCCTGGAGTGAGCCCGCCTTGGTGCCCATGGCACCCTCCCCGCCGGCGACGCCACCCATCTCGTGTGCCTCGTCAAAGGCGATCACCCCGTCGAAGTCGTCGGCCGCCCAGGCGATGATCTGATCGAGCCGCGTTGCGTCACCCCGACCCGACCGGAGGGTCGGATAGGTGACGAACAACACGCCCTCGCTCATCGTCACCGGCTCATCGATCTTCCAGCGCGACAGCGGCTGCACGTCAGCGGCCATCCCACCTAACGCCGTCCAGTCGCGAACCGCATCTGCGTGGAGCGCCTCGTTCTTCGACACCCAGATCGCCTTGCGACGCCCTGCGAGCCAGTTGTCGAGGATGATGGCAGCGACTTGGCGCCCCTTGCCGGCCCCAGTGCCATCGCCAAGGAAGAAGCCCTTGCGATACTGCCGACCGGCAGCGTCGAGGACGAGCCCCACGCCTTCCTTGTCGCAGGAGAACATCCCCGGGATGAACTGCGTCCAGGCATGCCCCGCGTAGACGACGGTTTCGAGCTGCGACGACGACAGGAGGCGGTCCGACACGGTGCGCTCCGGCAGGTGCGGAACGTGCGAGGGGATGGGAGCCGGGATGGAGCCCATCGCCACAGACTCGACCAGCGAGGTCGGATGCTCGCCGGCCGCGTCGAAGACGATGCGGCTAGGCCGGTACGGCAGATAGACCCCGACCTGCTCGGCGATAGGCGCTGGCGTGTCGAGCACCTTGTAGCCGACCGGTAGCACCTCGTTGCGGGTCGGCGCCCGGAAGATGCGCGGCGCGGCAGCCGGGCGCGACTTCATCGCTCGCAGGAGCGACACCGCCCCTCCCCGCTTGACCGCCGAGGATGCGTTGTCCTCCTGCAGGGCAGCGCGATCGGGAATGACAAGCAGGTCGACCAGCTCAGCCACGTTCCGACGAGCGATCGTGACCCCTGAGATGTCGCCCACGATCTTGTCGATCACGTAGATCCGAACCGCGACGCCGGTGCCGTGCTTTCCGTAGCCGTTCGTGAGGCGGATGGAGGTGCGAAGGGCCGTTCCCGCAAGTGTCGTCGTCCAGATATCGGCCATCCGTGCGGAATGGGCGAACCAGTCCGGCATGATGGCAACGAGGCGCCCGCCTGGCCGCAACCGCTTCAGCGCGGCTTGAAGATGGCGGACCGCGGCGAGCGCGTCGGCACCGCGACCGACCGAACGCGAGAAGGGCGGATTCATGAGGATGAGGCTGGGGCGCTGCAAAGCTGTGAGCGTACTGCCGATCGTTGCCCCGTCATGACCGGAGACGACGGCATGGGGAAATGTGGCGGAGAGCCGCGCCCGCCGCGCCGGATCGATCTCGTTGAGCTGCAGGGCGGCGATCGTCGACAGTTGAGCGACAAGCAGTCCGTTTCCGGCGCTGGGCTCGAGCACGACATCCGTCGGTCGTGCAGCCGCGAGCAGGACGGCCACGGCTGCGATGTCGACAGGTGTCGAGAACTGCTGCCAGTCGATCTGTTCCTCGCTGCGCACCGTTTGCGTCGGCAGGCGATCGAGCAAGCCGAGGGCGAGTGGGAGGTCGGCCGCAGTCTGGAGCGGCTGCGAACCGCTCACCAGATGGAGCGCCAGCGCATGCTCGAGCACCTCGAAGCTCTCGCGCTGCGTCCAGCGCCCCTCTGCGTCCGAACCACCGAAGGCGTGGACCATCGCCTCGTTGAGGTCGCGTCGGCTGAGCTTCGTCTGTCCGCCGAGTAGCGGCAAAAGCATGCGGGCAGCGTCGGTGCAGGCGGTTGCGCGGTCATGCTTGGGATCGAACAGGTCGGTCATGGGGTGGGTCTCCAGAACTGTCTGCGTGCTGCAGCTCAGTTCCCCCGCTCCCCCTCCCCTTCTCAGCTCCTCGGCCTCAGCACGTCGGCCCAGTCGCCGTACTGTTCCGGCGGTGGCATGCGGGCGAGCGCAAGCCCACGCTCCCGATAGGCTCGCCAGGCCTTGCTGCGCGCGCGCCGTCCTTCGGGATCGTTGTCTTCGGCGATAATCAGTCGTGTGACGTTGCTCGGGATCTGGATGCGATCAAGGCGGGCCGCCCCCAACGTCGCCCAGCATGGTATGCAATTGATCTGGGTGAACGCCGCAGCCGTCTCGAAGCCTTCGGCAATGGCGAGGGTCTCCCCCGCCCTGCCCCCCTGCCAGGCACCGGCAGCGGGAGCGCCGAGCATCACCTTGTCCAGGTAACCACCGTTCGTCGTGTCGAGGAAGATACGTTGGATCGCGCGGAGGTGGGAGCCCTCTCGGACCGCTACGATGAGCGCGGGCAGAAAGCGCGTGGAAGGCTTTGGACCCCACGGGCAGCGTGGATGAAAGCGGATATCGTCGAGTGGCAGGCGCAGGCCCCGCCCGTCGAGATACTCAGCGGCTGCCGTACCGTCCGCGGGAAGGGCCTCCTCCCAGAGCCGTCCGACGTTGCTCCCGCCAGGGCGGTGCCGGGCGGGCGGTGGCTGATGGCTTCCGGAGGGTCGTAGGCGGGAGATTTCGCGCAGGACGTCTCCCGGATCGCAACCGGCAAAACAATGGACGAGAATGCCGTCGTGCCCCTGGCGCACGGACAGGCTGGGATCGCTGTCCTGGTGTGCTGGGCAGCGGCAGGTAGCGATATAGCCCCGCCAGGTGCCGCCAAGGGCACCCACGATATCGACAACGCGCTGGGTGGGTCTGAGAGCGATCAGGGACATTCCCGTCTCCTTTCACCCCCTCCCGCCCTCTTCCCTCCTACAGAAAAGCACATCGCAGGGTTTGCGAGTAGACGACGAAGCGGCAAGCCGATAAGACGGCTTTACGTTTTGCAGGTTTTACGATTACACGTTTCCACGGAAGGTGCCTCTCATGATCGTTGCGTTGCTCAACCAGAAAGGCGGCGTCGGAAAGACGACCCTGAGCGTGAACCTGGCCTCAAGCCTCGCACGCGACGGCTCGCGCGTGTTGCTGATCGACGCCGACCCCCAGGGCAGTTCGCTCGACTGGGCCGCGGCTCGCGAGGAGCAGCCGATGATCTCGGTGGTCGGCTTCCCTCGACCGACCATCCACAAGGAGTTGGACCAGATCGGCCAGGGCTACGATCATGTCGTCATCGACGGACCGCCTCGTGTGACCGAACTGGCGCGATCGGCGATCATGGCGGCGGATGTGGTGCTGGTCCCTGTCCAGCCTTCGCCTTACGACATCTGGGCCGCGGACGAGGTGGTCAAGCTTATCGTCGAAGCGTCCGTTTTTAAGGAAAGCCTGAAGGCCACATTTGTGGTAAATCGCAAAGTCGCAAAAACGGCAATTGGGCGCGACGTGGTTGAGGCTTTGGCAGCATATCAGATCCCGACCATGACGGCGCAGATCGTCCAGCGCGTCGTGTTTGCCGAGGCAGCGGCCACCGGGCGCGCTGTTTTCGAGATCGACGGCAAGAGTGCGGCGGCAGCGGAAATCGAGGCCGTACGGGCCGAACTGATGGAGCTTGTGGCATGACCAAGAAAGTGACGATAGGCCGACGCCCAACGGCTGGCGCGCCTCCCGCCGCTGGCGCCGATGCCTGGGTGGGAGCGGGAGCAGAGAAGCTTGCCGAACCTCCCGCCGCGGACGTCAAGATGAAGCGGTTGACGATCGACATACCGGAGAGCCTCCATCGAACGATCAAGTCCCAGTGCGCGATGCGGGGCACGAAAATCGCTGACGAGGTCCGTGACCTGCTGGTACAGAAATACGAGGCGCCGTAATTCCGCTTTTACGTATCGGCGTGTCGCCGCAAGGCCGGCAATGCGCCTTTCCGTATCGCCGGCTTTCCGTAAATGCGTTTTGCCAGCTGCAGTGTCGGCTAGGGCGATCCCACCTCCCTCCGATCGCGGAATAGCATCCGGTTCGATGAAAGGTTCAAGCGAGTGGCAGCAGCGCAGGGGTCCACCTTCTTCGTGCCGGGCGTTCCGGCCAAGGACCAAGAGCAAGCGTATAATGAGCTCGCGCTGGCCTGCGGGTGTGCACCGGCGCCGACAGGCAAACGCATCCGCTCAATCACTTTCCGATCGAACGGGGAGACGTGGACAGCCACAGTTGGCGAAAAGCTAAGCGGCTCGTCGACGAAGAAGAGCCGGGCAGGGGGGCAACGCATCGAACGCACCGTTCCTCTCTCAAACGGCTCGACCGTCCTCGCCATCTTCGCCGGCGTGCCCTTTCGGGTCTGGCATGACGGCGCGTCCGGGGTTTGGTCCAACCCAATCCTCGCTGGCGAGCCTTCCTCCGTCACTATGTTCGCGGACGGCGGAGCATAGCCACTTCGACAGCGATGTCGCCCGCATTTCAGCAGATGCGCTTCGTCGTAAATCTGTTTAAGCGCAAAGTCGGGTTCCCGATGCGCTCTCCTCCCGGGCAGGGTAATTTTTTTCCACGTTGACCATGCCTCCGTCCAATGGCTGTTTCGACAAATGAAGCACCCCGGCGCGCTGAGATTAGTCACAGGATTGGTCGCGGCTTCCGTCGCCCTCGGCCCTGCCGACGCGTCCCAGCGGCAAGCTGAACTGGTCGCATTCCGTGATTTGGCTGACGGTGTGGTGATTGATGTAGGCCGCACGGCGCCGAAGCCACTTCCACCATCAAGCGAGCAGCAGGGCGTTTCGCCGGAAGCCTTACAGGATGACTTCCGGAGCATCGCCCTGGCCGAGCAAGCACATACGACCACGGACGTTCCAAGCCCGCCGATTGCGATTCCGCTTTGGATGCAGACGGGGAGGGTGATGACGGGTGCGGCTCAGGTCGCTCAGAGCGTCGTCGCGCCTTACATGTACAGTCCGGCCGCTTGCTCGATGACGCCTTACCGTCCGCGAGGAGATTTGGCTCCGTGGCAGGAGGCACGCCGAGCGCGTTATTTCCCTCTCATCTCCGCCGTCGCCTGTGAGGCTGGCGTGCCTACCGGGCTACTCGATGCGCTCGTCGCCCAGGAAAGCCGCTACGATCCTTTGATCGTCTCCAATAAGGGCGCGGTAGGCCTGACACAGTTGATGCCCGACACGGCCCGCGGCTTGGGTGTTCTCGACTCCCGAGATCCGCTGGCCAATCTGAGAGGAGGGGCCAGATACCTTCGGTCTCACCTGGACGAGTTCAAGCGCGTCGATCTCGCACTGGCGGCCTACAACGCCGGCCCTGGCAGGGTACGAACCTTGGGAAGGATCCCACCCTTCAGGGAGACGATCGATTACGTTGCGGCGATCACCAAGGGGTGGAGCAGCGGTGCCTATCGAGCCGCATCCGTGCAAACCGCCGCGATGCCGAGTGCGGCAGGCTGGCGGGGCAGGGGGGTCCAGCTGCTGGCTTACACGTCGACGAGCGTGCCGAACCCGAGGTAATGGGCAAAGTAGATCGCGATCCCGAGTATAGCCGGTGCACCCAAGAGGTAGTTGAGCTGCCAACGAACCCACAGCCGCGGCGCGACGAGGACCTTGTCGAGCATGGTCGTGGTAGGCAGCCGGCTGTTTCCCGTGCGATAGTCATAGGCGGTCTTGATGACCGCGAAGACGGCGCACATCGCGACCATGACGCCGACGGCGGCATAGAGGGAGAGCCAGGCCTGGAGTGTCGCTTGGGGCATATTGACCACCTAGCAGCAAGATGCTGACGATCGCTTAACCCTCTTGGGGGTGCAAAGTTACCAACCTGCCCGGACGCGTGGGTGCTGATGACTGATGGTGGCAAGCTAACTGACTCGCTCCGGCATGGCCGACTGACTCGACGCGGCGTCGTCCACTCCGAGCGATGAACGGCCCCGGCAGCGATGCCGGGGCTTTTCGGGTCTGCTTAGCGCCAGAAGGGAGTATTGGGGTTTCGGCTGCGCTTCCGCTCCGGCAGCATGCCGTTGTAATTGTCATACCGGCGAGCATACCGTTCCGCCATTTTGGCGGACGCGTAACCCAGAGCCGCCGACACCATAAGCGCAGCCGCGTAGCGCAGCATCATCGCTCCGCTGTCAGGGGTCCGGGTGCCGAAGAAGATCAGCAGCATCTGCCCAAGCGAATAGCTCATACCGGCGACGGACAGGCTGGCGCTGAGGGTGAATGCCTTCATGCGCTTCTCTTCCTGCTCCTGCTTCTTCTGGTAGAAGCGGTGCGCTTCCAATCGACTGACGTTAGACATGGCGTTCTCCCTTCGTTCGACCAATTTGTGGCTTCGCAAATAGGATTCAAGGTGAGAGCCGAGCCACTATCGTGACCCGGTTCCCTGACTGAAACAAGCAGGCGAGGGGGCCGACGGCCGTCTTGTCGCGAACGGGGCAGACGTTGGCCATTAATGCGCAGCCATTCGCTCAGTCCTGAAACCCCATAGGCTCTTTTCAAGGTCGAGCTCGCCGCGCTTCGCCCGCGCGACCATCCCGGCGTAATAAGCGCCCGCTGTAAGGCGGATCTCATTGCGCGCCTCTCTCTCCGCAGTGATCATGACTGCGACAGCAGCGCCGTCGCGACCCAGCGTATCGATCGCATCCACCCACGTTCCGGAACGGATGCCGAGGTCATGCCGCAGGCGCGCCGCGGCGTTATGAACGTCGGGCCACCGCGGTCGGGCCTCCGTCAGATACATCGAGGTTGTCGGGAACATCTCCGCAAGATCGCAAGGCCGCACCTTGAGGCTGCTCTGAGAAGGGGAGGGGGGCAGCACCGCTTGATCGGGAAGGCTCACCTCCGGGTCAGAACTACATCCTCGCTTAGCACGTACGGTATTTTTAGAGGGAATGGTTTGTATGTGTATGTCGGGTGATACCGATGACCCCGACGGGTTATTTTCCTCTGTAAACATGAAGCGATCGATGGTCTCTCCGACGAGATCCTCAACGCCAGGAAGACGGTCGAGCGCGGCCTGGTAGCCTTCGCCGTCGCCCATAGTCCTGGCCTGCGCGGCAGCGAACGCGATCTCGTCAATCGCGTCCTGGAGTGCCATCCAGTGCGGTCCGGTGAGGCTCAGATCAGCGGCCTGCGCGAGTGCCTGTCCGACGATCCGGCGGACACGCGCGATCTCCTTCTTGCCGCTCTTGAAGAGCGCATAGAGGGCGTTGAGGCGATCGCCGGCTTCCTTCAGCTCGGCATAGCGCAGCCGGATGGGGGAGAGATCGAGGCCGTAGGCTTCGACGATGACGCCGTCACGGTTCCGGAAACCGCTTCGACGTCCCGAGGCGCTATCTCGCGCGAGGATCAAGCCTGCGGCGCGCAGCTCACGCAGCCGCGCCTTGATGCAGGCAACGGTTTTCCTGACCTCGTCCGCAAGATGTTGGTTGCTCGGCCAGACGACGAGCGGGCGGTCGGCGGCCCAGTCGGCCTCCCAGGTGAGCTGGACAAGATCCATTAGCGTCTCGATCGCGCCGTTGCTGACCGCGATCGCGCCTTTCAGCGCCTTCACGACCCTGCGAGCGTCTTGTTTGGATATCTGGACGGCGCTCTCGTCGACGACCTTCATCCTCCGGGTGAGCTCGCGCGTCAGTGCCGTGATCGGCCGCGCCCCGGTCCGGCCGGTGAAAGCCGTTTGCGTATAGTTCATCGTTCGCCCCCTCGGATGGAGGGACCGTCAGCAGGCATAACTCGTGCGTGGCGCGAATCGCGCTCCCTTGAACCAGGTGTCAGGATCGTCTAGATGGGAGGTCTATCGCGGACCGGTCAGCGTTTGGCGACGCTGCCCATCTTACGGTTCCAGGGTGCCCGGCCTTCGTGCCGGGCATTCGTTTATGTGGCCACGGTCATAGCTCCAGAAAATGCGACGGAAGGTCGCCCGAGCACAGTGCCGCAGATGCAAAGGTTAAGAAACCACGAGTATTCGTGGTATCGGCTACGCTCGCCGGAAAAGATTCGTGGTATCGACTACGCCCGCAGCGATAAGTTCGTGGTATCGACTACGCGGCAACGCAAAGTTCGTGGTATCGGCTACGCCTAAGCGAATGGTAGTTGGCCTTCAACGCGATCGGCAGTGCTGACAAGGCGGGCAGGGGTAATGAGTCGCGCCTCCCACTGTCGTGATCAAATCCGATCAGTTCTCGGAAGCAGCTTTCGATCGCTTCATCGGCGCCAGGACAGTCGGAACCTCGCGAATGACAACAACCTCGTCCGAGACCTTGCTGCTTTTTGAGGCGCCTTCGGCCGCCTGGATAGAAAACTCGAAGCCCGGGACTGTGCCGTTTGCAGCCTCGACAACGTAAGGCTTGAAGAGACGGGTCAGGCTTTGATGGCCGATCTGGTGTTGTAGATCACCCAACCTTATCGACGTCACGCCGGAGAAGCGCAGGAAGCAAGCGACTTCATAGAGCCGACGGTTGATCGGGCTCAGTTGGAAGTAGCTGGGTGCGTATTGCATGACACTTCGATCCTTGAGGATCGCCCGGAACAGCCAATCGCACAGACGAACATTCACGGCCTTGAGCCTGCGCTCGCCGGTTCGCGTCTTGGTATATTGAAGGCGGGCAGTCTCGACCCAGGAGAAGAATCCCGCTTCGCCCTCGCCACCAGTCTCGATGTCAGTCTTGATCTGCGTGCTCTGCAGTCGTTCCAATGCCTCGTACAATCTTGTGTACGCGTTGGATGACGGTGTAGCGCCGGTGACCCGGAAGAAGTCATTAGCAGTGAACTGGAAGTTTTGGCTTACTGGCTCGCCGTTCTCGATCTTCGCAGCCATAAGGCTGGCAATGTAGAGGATAACCTCTTTATCGTAGATGTTGGCGACACCCTTATGGCCAGGCTGCACCTCGATACTGATCTCGCCGGTGCTGTAGGCAAGCGGCTTCATCCATGCCTGCTTCGTAAGTGCGAAGAAGGGGTATGCCATCAGCGATAGCTCGCCATGAACACCACCGCGTAGTGGGCTGTCCATGGAGAAGAGGTCGCCTTGCATCGGAACCACTGCGTCTTTGGCAGTGCCGGCCGGCGCCCGATCTTTCGACAGGCCTGGTTCGGCCGCCTTACTCTTCGGCATGACCCACTCCGTCGTCAACCAGTCGGCTCACGCGCGTCCGAACCGCGGCGACACCATAGGCGTAGGCGATACCACGAGCCGGTCGACCCGTAAGGCCGGTCATGGGGTGAGGCGTAGGCGATACCACGAACTTCAGGCGGGTTTCGGGCGGAAAACACAGCCTTCCGAGTGGAGGGTGCCTGCCAGTTCGGTCCAACTTCGTACTATCGACTACGCCCACGAGACCCGCACCGGGGCTGGTCGGCTTCGTCGCAAACGACCGGGCCTGTTGAAAAATGCCGGACATGCTGGGTTGCTCCTTCGTTTCATGGCTGCCGAAAGGAGCGTCGCTATGATGGGACCAGCCTGTCGCGGTAAGCGGGACGGGGCGTCCCGCCGCACCATAGAAGCCATGTTGCCCA
>DASYHY010000177.1:0-5077 GCA_036252795.1 Aurantimonas sp.
CGATCACCAGCCGCCGTTGAAGGTGCGGTAGAAGATGTGCTTGCCGATCTTGTCGACCCGCTCCATCGCCCCTGCCCAGCGCGGATTCACGTAGGTGGCGTGATAGTGGGTCGCCGAGCCGACGTCGTTCAGCCAGATGTCGCCCTTGGTGACCTGCTCGGCCACCCGCTTGGCCCGCGACCAGGCGCCGCGATCGGCGACACGATCTCGGGTGCCGTCGCAGGCGAAGGAGAACTGGCAGCGATTGCGCCAGTTCTTGTTCTGGTAGACGACGCCGCAGATCGTCTTCGGGAAAGCCGGATTGCGGACGCGGTTCAAGATCACCTGGGCGACGGCCGCCTGCCCGGTCGTGCTTTCGCCGCGCGCCTCGAAATAGATGCCGTTCGCGAGGCAGCTCTGCTCCTTCGCGCTGAAGGCGCTCGCGGCGAGCGGCGTCGCCGCCCATGCATGGTCCTTGTCGCCGATCGGCGGGACGAAGGCTTCCGGCTGCTCGCGCAGGATGTTCTCGAACAGCGAGGACGCGCGGCCCGAAGGCGCATAGCCCAGCGCACCGGCGTCGTCGGCCGTCGAAGGCTTCAGCGCGGCGAGCATCACCGGCTCGTCGTCGAGGATCTTCGGCGGGCCCTTGAGCTGGAAGTTCATCGCGACGGTCATCGCATCCTGGGTGGTCTGGGTGACCTTCGAGAAGGCGAGACGCACCCGCTCGGCAGGGCCGATGACGCGCGGTCCGAGCAGGCTCTGCCGCTCCAGGATCGATCCGGCGGAGAAGCCGCGCGGCGGCAGCGATTGGGCCGGGGCCAGCGAGATCACGCGAGCGCCCTTCTCGGCCCGGCGTACCCGGCTTTCGTCCGGTGCCGCGAAAGCCTTTTGCGGCGCGTCGAGGGTGAAGAGCGAGCCGTCGCCGGAGCGCACGCCGGCACCTTCCGGCAACTGCTCGCGCCGCGGACCGGCGAAGGCGATCTCGGCCTCCTCGATCGATCCGGCGGGCGAGGGAACGAAGAAGGCCTGCCAGCGGTTAGCCTGTTTGGCACCGTCGAGAAGGCTGGTCATGTCCTGATAGGCGGTGCTGCCGGTGGAGACCGTCACGATCACCGCAGTTCCTGCACAGAGGGCGGCGGCGCGAACGGCACGGCCCAGTTTTCCTGCATTTACACGCGGTACGGCCGTCAGCCCCTCGTCCCCCATCATGTCCCCATCGTATTTCGCATCTCGTTCAACGCCTGTCGTCGAACATCCCCCATTAACCTTAGTTCTTGGTTAACAGAACGTGGTGATTTCAAGACGAACGCCGACGTTTCGGTGCATACGGATTTTCCGTCTTGCGCAGGCCGAGCCGGATCGGCACGCCGAAAAGCCCAAAACTCTCGCGTAAGCCGTTGATAAGATAGCGGGTATAGGATGTCCCCAGGGCTTCCGGCCGCGACGTCGAGATCATGAATGTCGGTGGCCGGCTCTTAACCTGGGTCATATACTTGATGTTAACCCGTCGTCCCGCGACGGCCGGCGGCGGGTGGTGCGCGATGGTCCGGCTGAGCCACTGGTTAAGCTTTGCCGTCGAGATTCGCCGGTTCCAGACTTCATGGGTCTCGGCGATCGCCCGCATCAGACGGTCGACGCCTTCTCCGGTCTCGCCGGAGACGGTGACCGCCTTGACGCCCCGCGCCTGTGGCAGCAGCCGGTCGGTCTTCTCGCGCAAGGTCGCGAGCACCGCCTGGCGGTCCTCGACGAGGTCCCATTTGTTGAAGGCGATGACCGGCGCACGCCCTTCGCGCACGACGAGGTCGACGATCGACATGTCCTGGCGCTCGAACGGGATGGTGACGTCGAAGACGATGACCACCACCTCGGCGAACTTCACCGCCCGCAACGCGTCGGCCACCGACAGCTTCTCGAGCTTCTCCTGGATGCGCGCCTTGCGCCGCAGCCCCGCGGTGTCGAACATCTTGATCTTGCGGCCCCGCCAGTCCCACTCCACGGAAATGGAGTCGCGGGTGATCCCGGCCTCCGGGCCGGTCAGCATGCGGTCTTCGCCGAGAAAGCGGTTGATCAGCGTCGACTTCCCGGCATTGGGACGCCCAACGATGGCGATGCGCAGCGGCTTGGTCGCGTCATAGGCCGGTATTTCGGCCTCTTCCGCCTCGTCGCCCTCGGCAGGCACCGCCGGCGCATCCTCTTCCCACCATTCCGGCTCGTCCCCGGCCAGCGGATCGGCGAAGGCCTCCTCGCCGAGCGCCTCGACGATGGCATCGCGCAGTTCGCCCATTCCCATGCCGTGCTCGGCCGATATGGTAATCGGCTCGCCCAGTCCGAGCGAGAAGGCGTCGAGGACTCCGGACTCGGCACCGCGCGCCTCGGCCTTGTTGGCGACGAGGACGACCTTCGCCGCCCTCCGACGACAAAGTTCTGCGAAGCCCAGGTCCTGCGGCGTCAGCCCGACCTTTACGTCGACCATGAACAGCACGAGGTCGGCCGAGGCGATGGCGATCTCGGTCTGGGCTCGCATGCGCCCCTCGAGCGTCTCCGCGCCGGTGATCTCCAAGCCCGCCGTGTCGACGATCTCGAATTCGAGATCCATCAGCGAGGCTTCGCCGGAGCGCCGGTCACGGGTCACGCCGGGCCGGTCGTCGACAAGCGCCAGGCGCTTGCCGACGAGACGGTTGAACAGCGTCGACTTGCCGACATTGGGTCGGCCGATAATGGCGATGGTGACCATGGAGGTCTCCGCGCTCCTCCGGAGCGATGGGGTGCCGAGCCTTTTCAAGCCTGGCACCGAAGGGTTCTAGTTTGCGCCGCCTTGTGGCGCGACGGCATCGGCCGCGGGCGGAACAGGCTCGGCCAGCGCCGGCGGCACGCTCGATGCCGGCGGCACCTCCGCCGCCGGGCCATCCGCTTCGACGGCTCCGGCAGCCGGCGCGCCCGCGGCATCGGGTACTGGCGCGGGCACCGCCGCCTCACCGCCCGAGCCGAGATCCGTCGTCGGCAGCGTCACGGATGGCGCGGCTCCGGCCGCCGGATCCGCAGCGCCGTCCGGCGACGCGGAGGCGGCACCGCCGGGTGCAGCCGCCGGCACGTCCGCAACAGGCTCAGCCGCCGCGGCCGGCGCATCCGCAGGTGCGGCACGCTCGGCAGCGGGCGCGCCTGCGGCGACGACCTCGAGCAACAGCCGGGCGCGCGCCGAGATGCCGCTGGACGCTCCCGTATCGTCGACGAGTTGCTGAAAGAGGCTGCTGGCCGTCTCCTCGTCACCGGCCTTCCAGGCGGCCAGTGCGACGGCTTCACGCGCCGGGAAGCGCAGCGGCTCGCTGTCGCCGGTCAGCCGCTCGACACGGCGGCGCACGTCGTCCACCGAACCGTGGTCGACCAGGATGTAGGCAGCGCGGATCGCTGCCATGTCGCGGATTGCCTGCGTGGCGCGCGAGTCTGCCGCGACGACGTCGAAGGCCTCGACGGCCCGCAACGGCTCCCCCTGCGCCTCCCGCACCGATCCGATGCGCATGCGGGCGAGATCCGGATAGGCGCCGTGGCCGTCCGCCACCAGTGCCTCGAGCGCAGCCACCGCCTCGTCATGCTGACCGGCGGCGGCCAGATCCAGCGCCGCAAGATACTGGTCGCCCGACGCATCGGCCTGGGCGGCCTGGTACCGGTCCCAGCCGACATAGGCGGCGGTTGCAACGAGCAGGATCACCACGGCGATCAGCAGCCACCGGCCGAACTTGGTCCAGGCTTCCTTGACCTTGTCCTGGCGCAGTTCCTCGTTGACTTCCCGGATAAAACTGTCGTCGCTCATCCACCCACTCTTTGCGATAGCGCGACGCCGACGTCCCGCCATTCCCGGCGGACGCCTGCGCGTCATGGGGGTCTTCTAACGATTTTTTACGTCTATGAAAGGGATAGCGGTGCAGGCGCGCCCGCGATCGGGGCAACGCCGAATAGCCAGGCATGCAGCCCGCCGATGAACAATGCGGCGAGGACGAGGCCGATGACGAGCGCGGCGACGTCGCCGCCTACGCGCCTCGACGCCGGTTCCCCGCCCGGCAGAGCCCGTCCGAGGGCGCTGATGAAGTCGATGACGGCCCAGCCGAGAAAGCTGCCGAAGAGCAGGAGATCGGGCACCGTCGCATTTGCGAGAAGGTGGGCGAGCGCCCACAGTCCGACGCCGAGCACCATCGGGTGGCGAACCGTTGCCTTGATGTACCCGGTCGGAGCGTAGGCGCTGGCCACCAGCACGAAGGCAATCGGGACGAGGACCAGCGCCAGGTGACCCAGGCCGCCGGGCGGATCCCAGAGCGGCACCGCCCCGATCCTCGCCTGGCCGTAGCCGTAGACGATCAGCAGTATCCCCACCAGCGACAGGGCCGAATAGGTGCCCTTGTAGCGACCCTCGCCGAGGCGCTCGATCATCCGTTCCCGGACGGGCTCGGACACGACACGCAGCAGATGGATGCC
The DNA here is from genome assembly GCA_036252795.1 of Aurantimonas sp. Lineage (GTDB taxonomy): Bacteria > Pseudomonadota > Alphaproteobacteria > Rhizobiales > Rhizobiaceae > Aurantimonas. The sequence continues at coordinate 4,447 of DASYHY010000177.1, forward strand.
GAGAAAAATGATCAGTCCGAACACCAGTATCAGCATCGTGCTTCCCGTCTTCGTCGGCCGGAATCCCGCCGGCCCTTAGTGCGGTGCGGAAGATGATAGGCGGATTCCGTCGCATTGTCTTGCCGCCGTCCGCTGCGGCATGATCGGCCCGGCGCATGGGGCGAGGCGCGAGACGCTACGGCGCGCGCGGATATCGGATCAGGGGAAGAGGCATGGTGATGACGGAGGTGATGGCCGCGGCGATCGGTGCGGTTTCGATCTACACGGGACTTGCCATCCTGATCCTCATCTGGCTGGCGATCCAGACCGGCCGCGTCCGCCAGGCCGAGAAGGTATTCATGGGCGACGGCGGCAATCCGCGCATGATCCGCATCATGCGCGGCCATGCCAACGCGCTCGAGTTCATCCCGCCGACGCTGATCGCGATGCTGCTTCTCGCGCTGTCTGGGGCCCCGGCGCTGCTGATCCACGTGCTGGGGCTGATGCTGGTCGCGGGCCGCTTCATCCACGCCTGGCACTTTGCCGCAGCGGACGCCCCGCTCTGGCAGCGGATCGCGGGCACCGCCCTCTCCTTCCTGGCGCTCGGTGGCGCGGCTCTCGCGGTGCTGGTCGCGGGCATCCTCGCCCTGAC
>DASYHY010000178.1:0-8703 GCA_036252795.1 Aurantimonas sp.
TGGACACGGTCCGGCAGCTTTTCTATAAGGCCCCAGCCCTCGCCGGGCGGCTCCGATGCGGACAGCCCCTGGCGACCGCGGCGCCCAGGTAGCTCAGTTGGTAGAGCATGCGACTGAAAATCGCAGTGTCGGCGGTTCGACTCCGTCCCTGGGCACCATCATCCATCGACATCATCTGATAGCAATAGGCCGCGTTAGTCTTGCCGAAGGGGCGACCGAGCCGCTGCGGATTTCGAGCCGGAACTTGCCGCAGACCATACTTTCAAGGCGAGGCTCTCGCTGTATTGAGGGTCGTAGCGGCAGATCGGAATATCGGGAAATGCGGACGCCACGCCGTTCGCTTCCCCGATAACCGTGAAAAATACGACCGGAATCTCATGAAGTTGCAGGTGACGGACAATTCTCGGGAGAATTTCGAATCGTTTGTCGACACCAACGACTGCGACGTCATAGTGGCTTCGCAGAAGCAATCCGCGACCGTCACGTGGTGTGACGTTTTCAGTGTCGATGCCAAAGTCCAGGAGGACGCCTTCGATGAAGGCGGCGACAAGGTTATCGTCCTCGCATATCAAAGCATGAACGGAGCTGGACATCGGTTCCAACCTGTTCATGATGATGCTTCAGTTTGACGCGTGGCGCGATATATTATCGGTCGACGCCGTTACGGGTCGACAGAAAACCTTGGGATAGTCCTCCCCGCGAAGAAGCCGCGACCGGACCGCGGCCACCATTCCCTCCCTCATGCAGCCCGACAGGCCAGAACTGACCTCGGACACGGTGAACCAGTGAACGGCTGTTTTCTGCTGGCACTCCGGTACGGGAGTGGAACTCAGACAGATCGCGATGGCGGCGATGAAGTTCATGGCGGTGCCCCTGTCAGCAGCAGAGCGTCACGCTCCGCTTACGCTACGCTTGGTTGCGTAGGGGAAAGCGTTGCAGCATCCCCAGTTTTGGGTATGAGGCCCATCTTACGTAAGAAGATGCAGGTAGCGGGATATGTGTCCAAGGCGTGCCATGACGGGCTTCCTGGCGCTGAGGAGGCACGGCGATATTCAGGCGAGGCTGTTCGTCGGACAACCCGGCAGCACGCCACTTCCTCGATCAACCATGAGCTTTTTATCGAGTGGTCGGTCTCCAGACGCACGAAGCTTATTTGCGTTCAGGTGCAGATGGCTCCTGTGACGGAGAAATGCCCCTCACTGGTTCATCACGCACGTCCTGCTGCTGCGAACGACTGCACGACAGAGGAGGAGAAACGCTCCTCTTCTACCCGGTTCCGACCCAGACGCTTGGCGCTGTAGAGCCCCCTGTCCGCCGCGGCCAGAAGATCATCAAGCGAAGCAGGCTCTCGACCTGACAGCGCAATGCCCACGCTGACCGTCGTTTTCAGGCCTGGGCGACCGAGGCTCCGACCCGCATCCGCGAAGGCAGAGGAAATTCTGTCCGCCACCTCGCGGGCACTGGCGGCGTTGGCTTCCGACAGACAGATCGCGAACTCCTCACCGCCAAGCCGCCCGAACACGTCGCCCGGCCGCAGTTGCGCCTCTGCGATCGTGCAGAAAAGTTTCAGGACATCATCCCCGAACTGGTGTCCGTGAGCGTCATTGATTTTCTTGAAATGGTCGAGGTCGAACAGGAGCAGGGCGAGCGTGCTTCCTTTCTGGCTCGTTCTGGCAATGATGCGGTCGGCCTTGGTCCCGAACGCGCGTCGGTTGAATGCACCGTAAGTGGATCGATTCGGGACGCCGCCTTGTAATGCAGTTCCACTCGCTCCTTCGCCATGGCGAGGACGAGAAAGGCGGCGGCGATAGCAAAGACGATCGCCTCGAAGGCGATGAACGCGAACCAGAACCCTCCGAGAGGACGAATGCCTTCGGGCGCCGAGATGAACAACATCGCCGGTATGCGCACGAGAGAGATCAGACCGTGTAAGCCCACGCAAGACACCACGGCAGAGCGGGAAGGCAGCCGCTCCGGCGCTCGCCAGAAATCCCATGCCGTGAGCAGCGAGTAGCCCCCGATCAGAAGCGCGCTGAGGCTCGCCCTGGCGGGTAAGGAGGCGTAGAAGGGTGGGTACTGGCACGCGGCGATCCAGACAGCGGCTCCCAGGAGGAAGCTCGCGTATATCTTTCGTTCATCGAAGATGCGCGCTCCCATCCACATCAAGCCATACGCGACGATCAGGAGGGCATTGGCCAGATCGATGCTCAGCCAGTCGGGGATCTGGCCGCGGGGCGGTATGAGCGCGCTTCCGAGCGCGCCGTGAATGTACGCCACGCCCCACCAGGCAAGCGCCTTGACGCGCCGATTTTGCAGGTAAGCCCAAAGCAGAAGCAGCGCCACCACGGACGTGACCGCGATCATCAGAATGAAAAGGGTTGCAGCATCCAAATGCATCGACAGGCGCCTTGCTTCTCTCGCGTCTTGGCGCACATTCTGCCTAGCTGCGGTTAATGCGCCGTCATCCTTGTGATGCTGCCAATGATCCGATGTCTACTCGCCCGGCTGTTCCGCCCCACTGCCGAGATCCGGCAGGGGGTACGGCGTTGATCAACGAGCACCGGTCTCGGCGCGCGTGGCTCAGCGCCAGCGCGAAAGCTGCGACTTGCGGAAGTGGTCGATGTTGAGGGGATGTCCGCCGCTGGATGGCAAGCGGGCAGGATTGAGCGGCAGACCGGGAAGCATCAGATCGCCGCGAAATCACAAGTGCGGACCGGCTACCCGATTTGGGTTATGCGTATGCCTTCCTTCTGAGTTTAGATGATGCCGGGCTGCACCATCGCGAAACGGTGCCTGACCCTACAAGCTGCGACCCGGTCGCTCCCAACGATCTGGTCGCAGCTCGTATTCTCCGCGCCAAAGAAGTCTTGCCTGAACGGTCAGGTTGCAGCGAGGCATCAGCCAGAGCTCAGTCTGGCCAACAATGTGACCACTTCGACCTGCCGCGTGAGCCCGAGCTTCGACAGTATGTTCTTCATGTGCGTGCGCACGGTGTGCTCTGACAAATCGTTCGCTTTCGCATATCCGACAACGGAAACGCCGTCCAAAAGCGCCAGCGCAAGCATAGCCTCCGCCTTGGTGAGCCCCGTCGCGGCTTGGATTGTCTCGGCCGTGGGGTGGTTCCACGCCGATCGTTCTTGCAGCTTGATGACGCCGATCCGATTGGCCGGGTTGCTGTTGGGGACGACGTATGATCGCACGATCAACGGGTGGGGCGAGGATTGCCGACGGATGCCGATCGGCTTGGGCAAGTCGTACTGTTCACCGGCAGCAACCTTTATCGTGGATGTCATCATGCGGAGCAGCGCGTCGGATGAAACCGTATCCGCCGCCGTAAGGACGCCATTCTGTAAGGTGATGCCGTCCCTGGAGGCTGCCAGCCTTCGCGCGAGCGCGTTCATGTGCAGCACGATGCCGGCCTGATCGAAAATCACGATCCCGTCGTCGAGAGCGTCGTAAGCGGCCAGGATGCCGTCGTTCGCCAGGGTTGTCGATGATAACGCGTCCTTGACCTCGAGAACTCTGGCTAGATGCTGGGAGAGCACCTGCAACTTCCGGGCCTCCTCGCGGGTAAATTCACCCTTGTTTGCCCGTCTATGAATAAGCGGCGAAAATAGCTTGCTTTCACCTTCGAGAGGGAATGCCATCATGTGCCAACATTCTGGATACATTTTGTAGAATTCGTTGTGCACAGGGCACCTCGCGATCTCGGCGGGGCTCATCAAGTCCCTGGTGCTGAGCGCGCCTCTCCTTCCTTCCATGATCCGCGCTATCCGGAGGTCCTTGTCGGCATAGTCGCGGAGAAACACCACAGCGCCATCGGGATCGAAGGGTTCATTGATCTCCTTGTACGATCCGTCTCTCCCGGCCGACGCGGCGGAGATCCGCTCTGCCCCGGTCACGCGCATCAGTGCCTGCAGAGCACTCGGCCACGTAACCGAGCCGTCCATCGTCCCATAGAGGCTGCTCAATGCTTCATCGATCACGTGCATGATCTCCCACTGCGCACGCCAGAGGAGAACATCAAATGCGCGTGGAGGCAACTCAGTGACTAAATCGAGATGCTTCGTGAGTGATGGCGACTGTGGCGCTACGGAAACTCCGCCGATGGCCCGGCCATGACCCTGCGACGACGCCATATGCAAAGCTTCTTCGCCGCCAGGGGATCTCCCGCCGGCCCTTCCTCCTCGCGGTACCCGTCCGCGAGCCTGCCCCTTCCTTCACGTTAACCCTGGGCATAGAAAATCGATGTATGGCGTGGCCGGGAAACAAGGCGCGCTCATGCTGCTACATGCACCGACAATGCTGGGTCTGGTGATCGTCGTCATGGCGGTGATGGCGCTGCTCCTGCTTTGGGCGTGGCTGCATAACCGGATCGTCGAGGCACTCGCCTGGTGGGGCATGGCGCTGCTGCTGGTGTCGCTGGGCGCGGCCCTCGTTCTTTCTCGCGGGGTCATTCCCGACTGGCTGAGCATCGACCTGTCCAACGCACTCCTGATCGCGGCCTACGGGCTGATCTGGAGCGGGGCACGCATCTTCGACGGGCGGCCGGCGCATCCGGGGTTCATGCTCGGCGCGGCGGTCTGGCTCGCGGCCTGTCAGTACACCCCCTTCTACGGGTCCTTGCCGGCGCGGGCGAGCCTCTTCACGGCCCTGGTCGGCTGTTACTCGCTGCTGGCGGCGTGGGAATTCTGGCGCTGCACGGTACCGCTGGGATCTCGCCCTGCCGCCGTCGTGTGTCTGGGCCTGTCCGGCGTCGTGTTCTTGGTGCACATACCGGTCTTGCTGCTGCTCGGCGCCGCCACCGACAGCACGCAGCCGCTCGGCGGCTTTTGGTTCGTCATCATCGCGGTCCAGGGAACCATCCACAATATCGCCGCTGCCTTCCTGTTGCTTGCGATGGCGAAGGAGAGGGTGGAACTCCACTACAAGACGGCGTCCCGGATCGATCCGCTGACCGGCGCCTTCAACAGGAGATCCTTCGTCGCCTCGGCGAAGCAGGTCCTGGCGAGAACTGGCCATGACGATCGCGCCGTCGCCCTCCTGTTGTTCGATCTGGACCATTTCAAGAAGATCAACGACACGTTCGGACACCAATGCGGCGACGACGTTCTGAAGCTATTCTGCCGGATCGCGTCGGCGCATCTGCGGCCAAACGACGTCTTTGGCCGGCTTGGCGGCGAGGAGTTCGCCGCTCTGCTTCCAGGGGCGGACGCAGCGAGAGCGCACGCGGTCGCGAGCGCCATCCTGACGGCTTTCGAAACCGCCGGACAAGACCTGGCTCATGCCGGACTGAAAACCACCGCCAGCGCCGGCATTGCGACGTCTGCGACAGCGGACCTTTCGTTCGACGATCTCTTCACGGCAGCCGACCGGGGGCTCTACAAGGCCAAGCGCGCGGGGCGGAACCGGGTGGAAGAAGACCTCTCCTCCTTCGGTGACGCAACGCTGTTCTCGCCGAACCGGCGGGGAACTTCACCCTTTCACCTGAAGACAAGCTGACGGACACCACGCGATCGGCCGAACCCGCCGCAGCGTCTCCCATCTGACGGTGAGGAAAGAAGCGATACCCGACATGGTCCGTGAACGGCATGGCCGGTAAGCCCCGTCATGCCGTCGAGCGTGACGGGATCACCTTCCCCTGAATTGCTCGTCAGGCCGGAACGGATGATCCGACCAAATAAGCGGACGCCCGGCAAGCGGCCTGTTGCCGCCCGCCGCGCGCCCGCTGCTTCATGTCTGGCGGAAGGCCGCGGCGCGGCGGTGCCCTTCCAGGCCCTCGGCCGCGCTCTGGCGCACGGCAGGCGGCGCGACGGCCGCGACGCCGCGCTCGTCGAGCCATTGGTGGGTGCAGATCTTCACGAAGGAGCCGACCCAGAGCCCGCCGGTGTAGCGCCCCGCGGCCATCGTCGGCAGCGTGTGGTTGGTGCCGCAGCATTTGTCGGAATAGACGACGCTCGCCAGCGTCCCGATGAACAGCGAGCCGTAATTGCGCAGCTTGGCGGCCGTCGCATGCGGATCGGCGGTGTGGACCTGCAGGTGTTCGGCCGCGATGACGTCCGAATAGGCGATCATCGCCGCCTCGTCGGGGCAGACCGCGATCTCGCCGTAATCGCGCCAGGCCGGCGCCGCCACGTTGGCGGTGGGCAGGTCGCGGAGCTGGCGCTCGACGGCGTCTAGAGTCGCCTCCGCCAGCGCGCGGTCGGTGGTGATGAGGCCGACGCGGGTCCGCACGTCGTGCTCGGCCTGCGCCAGGAGGTCGGTGGCGATCATCTCCGGATCGCCGGTGCTGTCGGCGACGGTGAAGATTTCGCTCGGCCCGGCCAGCTGGTCGATCCCGACCGGCCCGAAGACCTGGCGCTTCGCCTCGTTGACGAAGGCGTTCCCCGGCCCGACGATCTTGTCGACCGCGGGAATGGTTTCCGTCCCGAAGGCCATCGCCGCGATCGCCTGGGCGCCGCCGACGAGGAAGATCCGGTCCGCCCCGGCGAGATGGCAGCCGGCGATCATCGCCGGGTGCGCGTTCGGCGGCAGGCAGGCAACGACCTCGTCGCAGCCGGCGACCTTGGCCGGCACGATCGTCATCACCGGCGCCGACAGTAGCGGGTAGCGCCCGCCCGGCACATAGGCGCCGATCCGCCGGATCGGGATGACCCGGTGCCCGAGATGCAGCCCCGGCAGCGGCTCGCAGTCCAGCGGCAGGATCGTCGCCAGCTGCGCCTCGGCGAATGCCCTGACCCGCTCGATGGCGAATTCGGTGTCGGCGCGGATCTGCGGGTCGAGCCCGTCGAGCGCCGCCTGGCGCTGCGCCGGCATCACCTCGAATTCCTGCAGGCTCGAATTGTCGAACTGCTGGGCGTAGTCGCGGACGGCGGCGTCGCCGTGCTCGCGCACATTGGCGAGGATCGCCTTGACCAGCGTCTCGACCGACGCGGTGTCCGTCACCGCATCGCGCTGCACGGACTTCACGAACTCTATTCGGTCGTTCAGGAGCGGATCGAGGCTGGTCATTCTGCGGCCCATGATGCGGAGGAAATGGCCGACAGAATTGCGGAAAGGCATCCGCTATGCCATGGCATCGGGCGGCGCGTTGATTATTCTGCATGACTTTGGCGGCGCCGAGCGGCGGACTGCCTGCCAAACGACCATCCCGGGAGGGCCGAATGCCGAAGATCGGGCCGAAGCTCCTGGAACTGCGCCGGCGCCGGAATCTGTCGATCCGCGAGGTCGCCAGCCGTTCCGGACTCTCCCCCTCGGCGATCAGCCTCATCGAGCGAGACCGGATGAGCCCCTCGGTCAACACGATCAGCGCCATCCTGGACGTCCTCGGCTCGACCCTCAACGGTTTCTTCGCGAGCCTGGAATCCAGCGTCGGCTACTCGCCCTTCTACAGTGCTGCCGAGCTGGTCGAGATCGGTAATCCGAAGAGCATTTCCTACCGGATGATCGGGGTGAACCATCCGAACCGCGAGATCCTCATCCTGCACGAGCGCTACGTGCCCGGTGCCGATACGGGCGAGGCCTTCGCGCATCCGGCGCACGAGGGCGGCATGGTGATCTCGGGATCGGTCGAACTCACCGTCGGCGGCACCGCCCGGACGCTGCGGGCGGGCGACGGCTACTATTTCGACAGCCGCGAGAGCCACCGCTTCCGCAACACCGGGGACGAGACCGCCGAGATCGTCAGCGCCATCTCGCCCCCGACCTACTAGCGTTGCTTTTTCTGATCAGCGCGAGGCCCCCGCCGCCGGCCGACGGCACACGGCCCCCGAGGGGGCGGCGAGGCGGCTACGGAAGGCGGCGGGAACACATGCGGCAGGCCGGGATTGAACCGGCAAAGGCGCGGCGCTTCCTGCGCCCGGCCGCCTCGTTTCCCAGGAGCCCCGCGATGACCACCGATCCGAACACCCGCTACCCCCAGCCGCCGCAGCCCGCCCAGAAGCAGGACATGCCCGGCGACACCGATGCCATGCGCCCGACGCCCGACCACGGCGAGCACAGCTATCGCGGCAGCTCGCGCCTGCAGGATCGCGCGGCGCTGATCACCGGCGCCGATTCAGGCATCGGCCGCGCGGTCGCCATCGCCTTTGCGCGCGAGGGCGCCGACATCCTGATCTCCTACTATGACGAGCACGACGACGCGCGCGAGACCGCGAAATGGGTCGAGGAAGCCGGCCGCAAGGCGGTGCTCTGCCCCGGCGACATCAAGGACGAGGCGTTCTGCAACAGCCTCGTCGACCGGGCCGTCGAGGAGTTCGGACGGCTCGACATCCTGGTCAACAACGCCGCCCACCAGGCGACCTTCGACAGCCTCGATGACATCACCGCCGAGGAGTGGGACGTCACCTTCCGCACCAACATCTACAGTCAGTTCTACCTCTCCAAGGCCGCCGTCAGGCACATGAAGCCGGGCTCGTCGATCATCAACACCTCCTCGATCAACGCCAAGAACCCGACGCCGATGCTGCTCGCCTACGCCACCACCAAGGGCGCCATCGCGAACTTCACCGCCGGGCTCGCCGGATTGATCGCGGATCGCGGCATCAGGGTGAATGCCGTCGCGCCCGGTCCGATCTGGACACCGCTGATCCCCTCGACCATGCCGCAGGAGAAGGTCGAGAGCTTCGGCAAGAACACCCCGCTCGGCCGCGCCGGCCAGCCGGCGGAACTCGCCGGCGCCTACGTGCTGCTGGCTTCCGACCA
>DASYHY010000179.1:0-7870 GCA_036252795.1 Aurantimonas sp.
GCCTTCGCGACGACGGTCCGGCTCGAGAACGTCCACCCGCTGCAGGGCGGCCTGGTGCGGCTCAAGCGACCCTCCGAACGTCGGCCGGAAATGGCACGCGAGCACCCGCTGCTGTTCTGGCCCCGCTTCGCCGCGGAGACCTCCGTGAAGCATCTGCGGCTGGGCTGGGCGATCCTGCGGCTGACGGCGGCGGCGCTGTGGATCACCCGCGACCCCGCGACGCGCCGCTACCGGGATCGGGCCCTCACGCCCGTGACGGACGACAGCGACGAAGCCCTCGACCTGTTCACCAAGACGGCGGGCGGCCATGCGTCCGTCGCGCACACGAAGAAGGTCGCGCAGTTGACCGGCGCGGGCCGCGCCGCCTGACGCGACCCTTCCCCCGGTGCCGCATCCCCGCTAGAACGCCGCCATGGCACCCCCTCCACTGCTTCGCCTCGACGGCGTCCGACTGACCTTCGGCGGTACGCCGCTGCTCACCGGCGTCGAACTCAACGTCCTGCCGACCGACCGCATCGCGCTGGTCGGCCGAAACGGCTCCGGCAAGTCGACTCTCCTGAAGATCGCCGCCGGACAGGTAGAGGCGGACGGCGGCGAGGTTTTCCTCAAGCCCGGCACGACCCTGCGCTACCTGCCGCAGGAGCCCGATTTCGGCAGCTTCGAGACGGTCGAAGCCTACGTCACCTCCGGCCTCGGCCCCGCCGACGACCCGCATCGGGTGACGATGTGCCTGGAGGCGCTCGGCCTCTCGCCGGACATGCGCCCGGTCAACCTGTCCGGCGGCGAGGCCCGCCGCGCCGCTCTGGCCCGCACGCTCGCTCCGGAGCCGGACATCGTGCTGCTCGACGAGCCGACCAACCATCTCGACCTGCCGACCATCGAATGGCTGGAGGGCGAGCTGCGCCAGATGAAGAGCGCCGTCGTCGTGATCAGCCACGACCGCCGCTTCCTTCAGAACGTCACCCGCGCGACGGTGTGGCTGGACCGCGGCACGGCGCGACGCCTCGAACAGGGTTTTGGCGGCTTCGAGGCCTGGCGCGACAAGGTGCTGGAGGAGGAGGAGCGCGACCTCCAGAAGCTCGACCGCAAGATCGTCCGCGAGGAACACTGGCTGCGCTACGGCGTGACCGCGAGGCGCACCCGCAACCAGCGCCGGCTCGAGGCGCTCCACACCATGCGCCAAGATCGCCGCGATGCGCGCCGCGCCGTCGGCCAGGTTGCGATGCAGGCGGGGGAAACGCGCGAGAGCGGCAAGCTGGTCATCGAAGCGGAGGGCATCTCGAAGGCCTATGACGGGCGCGAGCTCGTCAAGGACTTCTCGATGCGCATCGCCCGCGGCGACCGCGTCGGACTGGTCGGCCCGAACGGCGCCGGCAAGACGACGCTGCTGAAGATGCTGATCGGCGAGATCAGTCCCGATTCCGGCCGGATCCGCATGGGCACCAATCTCGACCTCGCCTTCCTGGACCAGAAGCGGGCGGCGCTGAACGACACGCTGTCTTTGGCGGATTCCCTTACCGACGGGCGCGGCGACCAGGTCATGGTCAATGGCGAGGCGCGCCACGTGATCGGCTATCTGAAGGAGTTCCTGTTCTCGCCGGAGCAGATCCGCACGCCGGTCGGCAATCTGTCAGGCGGCGAGCGGGCGCGGCTGCTCCTGGCGAAGACGCTGGCGACGCCGGCCAACCTGCTCGTCCTCGACGAGCCGACCAACGACCTCGACATGGAGACTCTCGATCTCCTGGAAGAGTTGATCGCCAATTATCCGGGGACGGTGCTTCTGGTCTCGCACGACCGCGACTTCCTCGACCGCACCGTCACCAGCGTCGTCACGCCGGACGAAAGCGGGCGCTGGCTCGAATATGCCGGCGGCTATTCCGACATGGTCGCCCAGCGGCGCGGCGCGGCGAAGAGCGCGCCCGCCCGCGACCGTGGGGAGAAGCGCGGGAGCACCGCGTCATCGACCCCCGCTGGCGCGGGTGCCGCTGCCAAGGCCGCCAGCGGCAAGCTCTCCTTCAAGCAGAAATTCGCGCTGGAGAACCTTCCGAAGGAGATCGCGCGGCTGGAATCCGCGATCGGCAAGGCAGAGGCGGCAATGGCGGATCCCGCCCTGTTCAGCCAGGACCCGAAACGCTTCGGTTCGCTGGCCGCCGAACTCGATCGCCACCGGGCGGCATTGGCGAAGGCCGAGGACGAGTGGCTGGAGCTCGAGATGCTCCGCGCCGAAGCCGACGGCTGACCTGCCCCTGCGTCGATGGCAGACCGGCCAAAGCTTCGTGTTCGAAGAGCTTTTCCGTTGACCCTCGCGTCACCTGTCGTTCAGGTTGAACGGGATACGACGGGGCAGCGGGCGAGAGAGGATCGCCCTCCGCCGAGATGACGGAGAGCCATGCATGAACGCCAGAGGCGGAGACCGGATCTATTTGAGAGACCGTTACAGGCGTCTGGGTGCGGCCATGATCTGTGTCGCCAGGACCCTGCGGCGCGGCGCCGTCACCGCCGTCGTTGCGGCCTGTGTCTGCGTCGCTTCCATCGGCAGCCCCGCCAGCGCCTTCGAGACGACGGCCCCGACCGCAATCCTGGTCGATTTCGGTACCAGCCGCGTCCTGTTCGAGAAGGAGGCGGACAGGGCCATCGCTCCGGCCAGCCTCGTCAAGCTGATGACCGTCGCGGTCATCTTCGAGGAACTGCGCAGCGGGGCCATCTCCCGCGACGACCGCTTCCCCGTTTCCGAATATGCCTGGCGCACCGGTGGCGCGGCTTCCGGCGGCTCGACCATGTTCCTGCCGCTGAATTCCGAAGTCAGTGTCGACGACCTGATCAAGGGGATCATCATCCAGTCCGGCAACGACGCCACCATCGTGGCGGCGGAGGGCATCGCGGGATCGGTCGGGGCGTTCGCGGCCAGGATGAACGAACAGGCCGAGCGGATCGGCCTGACCGGTTCGCACTTCGCCAACCCGCACGGCCTACCGCACCCCGACCAGCACGTCACGGTCCGCGACCTCGCGCGTCTCGCCGACTATCTGATCCGGACGTTTCCCGACGAGTACCCGCTGTTCAGCGAGGAGAGCTTCACCTTCAACGATATCACGCAGCGCAGCCGCAATCCCCTGCTGGCCATGGGTGCCGACGGACTGAAGACCGGCCACACCTCCGAGGCCGGCTATGGCCTGGTCGCGTCGGCGCAGCGCGACGGCCGGCGCATCATCCTGGCCATCAGCGGAATGGAAAGCGCCGACGAGCGGGCGCGCGAGGCCAGGCGCCTGATGGAGTATGGCCTTCAGGATTTCGAGGAGGTGACCCTCCTCGCAGGGGATGAAGTCGTCGGCGAAGCCGTCGTGCGCGGAGGTGTCGCGCCGAGCGTGCCGATGACCGCCGAGGCCGAACTGCGGCTGCTGGTGCCGCGCGGCAGCCTCGCCGGCGTCGAGCGGACCGTCACCGACAACGGCCCGGTGGAGGCGCCCGTCCTTGCGGGCCAGCGCCTCGGCTGGATCCGCTTCTCGCGCGGCGAGGAGACGCTGCGCGAGGTGCCGCTCCATGCCGCCGAGGCGGTGGAACAGGCGGGCTTCCTGCAGCGGATCCGCGAGACGCTGGCGGAGCACCTGACCTGGCGATAGGCGAATGCGCCTTGACGCAGCGCGGTAGAAAGCCGATATGCGGTCTCGTAACGCCGTGACAGCGCAGCGCCTGCTCGTCTTCCGACATCGTCGAAGTCTTTGCCAGCGCGATCGGTCCGGCCCCCGGCTTTTGCCGGGCGGCTAGCAGTCCGACACGGCCCGTCGATCCGTCCGCCAGCGCGAAGACGATCGACTTCTTAGCGGACCCTGTCCGCGCTCCCGCAAGGCATATCTTGACCCATACCGACTTCAAGGCGTTCGGCCTCGCCGATTCGCTTCTCGCCGCGCTTGCGCGCCTCGACATCACCCAGCCCACGCCGATTCAATCCCAAGCCATCCCGGCCGTGATGGACGGCCGTGACGTTCTCGGCATTGCCCAGACCGGCACCGGCAAGACCGCGGCCTTCGCGCTGCCGGTCGTCCATGCGATCCTCGAAAAGGGCGGCCGGCCGATGCCGAAGACCCCGAGGGCGCTCATCCTCACGCCGACCCGCGAGCTTGCCTCGCAGATCGCCGAGAACGTGAAGGCCTACACGGCCGGAACCAAGGTCAGCCATCACGTGATCTTCGGCGGTGTCTCGATCCGCCCGCAGATCGATGCGATGCGCCGCGGCGTCGATGTCGTCATCGCGACGCCGGGCCGCCTGCTCGACCTGATCGACCAGCGCGCGATCTCGCTGACCGACGTGCGCCACGTCGTGCTCGACGAAGCCGACCGGATGCTCGACATGGGCTTCGTGCGCGACGTCATGAAGATCGTCGGCATGCTGCCCAAGCAGCGCCAGTCGCTGCTGTTCTCCGCGACGATGCCGCGTTCCATCGCCGACCTCGCCGCCCGTATCCTGACCAACCCGGTCCGGGTCGAGGTGACGCCGGAAGTCGTCACAGTGGAGAAGATCCAGCAGAGCGTCTACCTGGTCCCACAGAAGGCCAAGAAGCTCTGGCTGATCGACGCCCTGTCGAAGCCGGAATTTGAAAAGGTGGTGATCTTCACCCGCACCAAGCACGGCGCCAACAAGCTTACCGAGGATCTCGGCAAGGCCGGCATCGAGGCCGGTGCGATCCACGGCAACAAGAGCCAGGCGGCGCGTCAGAAGGCGCTCGCCGCCTTCCACTCCGGCAAGACCGGCGTCCTGGTGGCCACCGACATCGTCGCGCGCGGCATCCATGTCGACGACATCAGTCACGTGGTGAACTTCGACCTGCCGGAAGAGCCGGAGAGCTACGTCCACCGCATCGGCCGGACGGCGCGTGCCGGCAAGTCCGGCGCGGCGATCGCGCTCGTGGATCCTTCCGAACGTTCGAAGCTTCGCAGCATCGAGAAGCTGACCGGCCTGACCTTCGAGATGGTCACGACGGATTTCGCCGCCAATATCGACCTGTCGGCCGAGCCGTCGCGCCCGGCCCGCTCGGGCCGGCCGCAGAACCGCTCCGGCAAGCCCCAGGGTCAGCGCCGCGATGGCCAGAAGCCGGGCGGCCAGCGGCCCGCCGGTGAAGGTCGCAGCGGTCGCCCCTTCGACGCCAAGGGCGCCGGCCGGGGCAACCGTCGCCAGCGCGGCGGCGGCGGCGGCGGGCGTTCGCGCGCGGTCACTGGCTGAGCGCAGGCCTGACGATCAGAAGATTGGAAGGGGCGGCCGAACGGTCGCCCCTTTTTTCGGACTGTACCCCGGTGGCGCGATCGCGGTAACGGGCGGACGGACGGTCCCGCGATTGCGCCGACCGCATGGGCAGCCCATATGGCTTCTACCACGACGAGGAGACGCCATTCATGGCCGAGACGATCAAGGTCGACATCCCCCACAAGCTCGGCCGGGCGGCTGCGCGGGCTCGCATCGACGAGGGCTTCGGCAGGCTACGCCAGGAGATGCTCGGCGGCATGGTCAAGTTCGACGATGTGTGGGACGGCGATCATCTCGACTTCCGGGCGCGCGTGATGGGACAGAGCGTGACAGGCCGCCTGGACGTGCTGGAAGAGGCGGTGCATGTCGAGGTCGACCTGCCGATGATGCTCGCCGCCCTCGCCGATAAGCTGAAGGGCAAGCTCCGGAAGGAAGGCCAGATCCTGCTCGAGAAGAAGTAGGCCGGGCGCCGCTTAAGAGCGGTCAGTCCACCCGAACGCCGGTCAGCGTCGCCCTTTCGGCGCGGACGGTGCCGCCGTTCTCGCCGGCTTCGATCGCCAGGATCTTGCCGAGCCCCGGCACCTGCGAATCGACGCGCACGCGCCACAGCTCGCCCGGCGAGGCCAGGTGCGCCTCGCCCTTGAACACCATGATGATCTGGAAGTCGTCCGGCTTCAGCGCAGGATGCACCCGCCGCGGCACGGGGAGCGGCTTCACGCCACCCTCCCCCGCCTTCTCGGTAGACCCGGTCTCGATCGGATCCACGCGATCCTGCATGGCAGAGATCAGCAGCCTGTCGAAATAGCCGGGGTCGAGGTGGGAGATGGCGACGACCACCGAAAAGAAGCTGGTCGACAGGACCAGCAGGGCGACACCCAGCAGGCGCAGCAGGCGGTCGGGTGAATGGACCGCCGGCCCGAAATCTTCGAACGCCGCTGAATCGATGCTGGACATGCTTGCCGCGAACCCGTGAAGACGCTGCCACCGGACCCCCGCGGCCGGTTGTGCAGGTACCTTCGCATCGGCACGTTAACGCTTGGTAAGGGCGTCGGCGCCGAGCAGCCGTCCGAGCGCGCTTTCTATTGATTTTCAGGATTTCTTTGCCTGTCGGTGCCTAGGCTGCTCCCATGGAACCGCCCCCGAACGTGCAGGAGAGCCGGAACGCCCGCCGCCGCCGGACGCGGCTGCGCCCGGTTAAGCTCGTCACCATGAGCTGTCGCTTCATCCAGGACGGCACTGCGCTGGACGTGTCGCCCAGCGGCGCCCGGATCCTGCGCTACGAAAGCCGGCCGCTGCCCGCCCGGATCGCCATCTACGACGAATCCGAGCGCACGTTGCGTGCCGCTTCCATCGTCTGGATGGAGGCGATGGAGATGGGGGTGCGTTTCGCCGGTCCGGCGAGAGCAGCCAGTCCGGCCGAGACCTTCAGGCTGACCGGCCGCTACTACGCTATGCCGGACTGACGCCAGAGACGCTTGGCCTCAAGAGCCCTTGCGGGCCTCCGCTTTGGCCACGTAGTCGAACTGCTCGACGAGGATGTCCCGCACCAGCTCTTCGCCGTAGCGCGCGTTGACCGCTTCGCGGATGTCCTTCGTCAGCGCCGGCAGGTCGAAGCGCTCGGGCTTCTCGAAGTCGAACCCTTCGGTCGCATAGAGACGGCGGAAGGCCTCGTCGAGGATGAACGGGTCCGGCGGCACCTTCAGCCCGGCGACCGTCTTGCCGTCGATCGTGTAGACGAAGCGCGCGAGGATATAACCCTGGATGGCCGCGTCCGAGATCATCGGGATGGTGATGTTCTCGGTCGTTCGATAGTCGAGCCCCGAGAAATACGTGAGTTCCTCGACCTCTTCATCGGCACTGCCCCCGGCCATGGATGCCATGACGTAGCTCGATCCGAGCGCCACGCATGCAACCCACAGGCCGACGGCGAGGAGCTTGATCACCGCGGCAGTTCCCGGCGGCCCAGAGCGGCGCTGTAGGTGCCGTCGGACTCGGCCTCGGCGATCGAGCGCGAAATCAGCGACGAGATGTCGTGGCTGGCGCGCACGTGCAGTTCCAGCATGCGCCGGTTTGCCTCGACCACATCCTTGAGGCGCTCCAGCCGCTGATCGAGGACCGGGTCGCGGCGCGTGGAGGGGACGGTGCGTGCCAGGCGGGTGAGTTCGAGCAGGCTCTGGTTCTTGCGGCCGGTGATCTCGGCAAGATCGACAGGAGCGCCGCGGTCGAGCGCGTCCGTTTCCATTGCGAGGATGTCTTCGAGCCGATCGACGGCCTTGGCGAGTGCGATGTTCACAGCTTGAGTTCCTATCCGGTTGTATCGTGGCGCGCCGCACCGGCGCGTGCGACATCGCTGTCGCGGAGCATGCGGTTCAATTCGGTTTCGTCGACGCCCGGCTCCAGGCCGGAGGAGCGATCCGCCGCAATCGAGGCGGCGATGCCGATGCCGCCGCCCTTGGCGAGCTCGTTGCCGATCTCCTCGGCCATCATGGACCGCCAGACCTCGCCGGCCGTGCCGCTGCCGAAATAGCTCGACGCCTCCGATGGCAGCATCGATTCGATGAAGCTGCGCAGCACGAATCCCTCGAACTGTTCGAGCGGCGGCGCGACGCGCGACTTGTGCGCGACGAGCGG
>DASYHY010000180.1:0-14023 GCA_036252795.1 Aurantimonas sp.
AGGCGGCCGGCCACCGGGTGGATGGCGAAGCGGACGGTCTTGCCGTCGGCGCGCAGCTTGCGGGTCAGCTCCGAGACCGCCTGCTGGGCCTGCGCCACCGCCATGCCGTAGCCCGGCACGATGATGACGCTGTCGGCCTCCGAGAGCGCCGCCGCGACGCCGTCGGCCTCGATCGCCACCTGCTCGCCGTCGATCTCCATCGCCGGGCCGCTCGTGCCGCCGAAGCCGCCGAGGATCACCGAGATGAAGGAGCGGTTCATCGCCTTGCACATGATGTAGGAGAGGATCGCGCCCGAGGAGCCGACCAGCGCGCCGGTGACGATCAGGAGATCGTTGCCGAGCGTGAAGCCGATCGCCGCCGCCGCCCAGCCGGAATAGCTGTTCAGCATCGACACGACCACCGGCATGTCGGCGCCGCCGATGCCCATGATCAGGTGATAGCCGATGAAGAAGGCGAGCAGGGTCATCAGGACGAGGGTCCAGATGCCGGCGCCGTTGAAGTAGAGGACGAGCAGGATCAGCGAGAGGATCGCCGCGCCGGCGTTCAGCATGTGCCCGCCCGGCAGCTTTTTGGCCTTGCCGTCGACCTTGCCGGCCAGCTTGCCGAAGGCGACGACAGAGCCGGTGAAGGTCACCGCGCCGATGAACACGCCGAGGAAGACCTCGACCTTGAGGATGGCGATCAGCGCGCCGGTCGGGTCGGCCAGCTTGTGCGCCAGGACGCCGGCAAAGCCGGTCAGCACCTCGCGGAACGCCGGGTCCATCGCGGCCACGCGGCCGAGCTCGATCTCGGCGTTGTAGCCGATGAACACCGCCGCAAGGCCGACGAAGGAGTGCAGCGCCGCGACGAGCTGCGGCATCTCGGTCATCTGGACGCGCGCCGCGACGTAGTAGCCGATGACCGCGCCGAGCGCGATCATCACCAGGATGACCAGCCCGTTGCCGATGCCGGGCCCGAAGACCGTGGCGAAGACGGCGAGCGCCATGCCGGCGATGCCGTACCAGACGGCGCGCTTGGCGCTTTCCTGGCCGGAGAGCCCGCCGAGCGAGAGGATGAAGAGGACGGCCGCGGCGATGTAGGCGGCGGAAACGATACCGAACGTCATGATTTTTCCCCCGCCCTCAGGACTTCTGGAACATGGCGAGCATGCGCCTTGTGACGAGGAAGCCGCCGACGATGTTGATCGAGGCGATCAGCACCGAGATGGCGGCGAGCGTGACGACCAGCCAGCTTCCCGAGCCGATCTGCAGCAGGGCCCCGAGAATGACGATGCCCGAGATCGCGTTGGTCACCGCCATCAGCGGCGTGTGCAGCGAGTGGCTGACGTTCCAGATGACCTGGAAACCGACGAAGCAGGCGAGCACGAAGACGATGAAGTGGCTCATGAACTCGGCCGGCGCGAAGGCCCCGACCAGCGCGATCAGCAGGCCGCCGATCACCAGCAGGCCAATTTGGCTGCGGGTCTGCGCCTTGAAGGCGGCGGCCTCGCTCGCCCGCCTCTCGGCCGGCGTCGGCTCCTTGACCTTCTCCTTGGGCTTACTTGCGGCGATCGCCTTGATCTTCGGCGGCGGCGGCGGCCAGGTGACGGTGCCGTCCTTGACGACCGTGGCGCCGCGGATGACGTCGTCGTCCATGTTGACGACGGCGGCGCCGTCCTTGGCCGGGGTCAGATCATCCAGCATGTGGCGCAGATTGGTGGCATAGAGCGTCGAGGCCTGCGCCGCCATCCGGCTCGGAAAGTCGGTATAGCCGACGATGGTCACGCCGTTGGGGCTGGTGACGATCTCGTCGGCGACGGTGAGGTCGCAATTGCCGCCGCGCTCGGCCGCGAGGTCGACGACGACGGAGCCCGGCTTCATCGCCGCGACCATGTCCTCGGTCCACAGCTTGGGGGCCGGCCGGCCGGGAATCAGCGCCGTGGTGATGACGATGTCCATCTCCGGGGCGAGCTCGCGGAACTTCTCGAGCTGCTTCTCGCGGAACTCGGGGCTCGAGGGCGCCGCGTAGCCGCCGGTGGCGGCCCCGTCCTGGGCTTCCTCGAAATCCAGATAGACGAACTGCGCGCCCATCGATTCGATCTGCTCGGCGACCTCCGGCCGCACGTCGAAGGCATGGGTGATGGCGCCGAGCGAGGTGGCGGTGCCGATCGCGGCGAGGCCTGCGACGCCGGCGCCGACCACCAGAACCTTGGCCGGCGGCACCTTGCCCGCGGCGGTGATCTGTCCGGTGAAGAAGCGCCCGAAGTGGTTACCCGCTTCCATCACGGCGCGATAGCCGGCGATGTTGGCCATAGACGACAGCGCGTCCATCTTCTGGGCGCGGCTGATGCGGGGCACCGCATCCATGGCGATGACCGAGCCGCCGGTCGCGGCGAGGCGCTGCAGGAGCTCGGCGTCGCTGGCCGCGTTGACGAAGCCGATCAGCGTCTTGCCGGGCGTGAGCCGCTCGATCTCGGCATCCTGCGGCGGCCGGACCTTGAGGACGATGTCGGACGCCTGCCAGAGGCTGGCCGCATCCGGGACGATTTCGACGCCGGCGGCGCGGTAGTCGGCGTCGGCGAAATTCGCCGCCTCGCCGGCGCCCGCCTCGACGATGCATTGATACCCGAGCTTCTGCAGCCGCAGGGCGCTGTCGGGCGTCAGGGCGACCCGTCGCTCGCCCTGGTGGGTCTCGCGCGGCGTACCGATCTTCATTCGCGTCTCTCCTCGCGCGTCTGGTTGCAGCGCCGGGGCAATCTCCCGGCGCGAACCCGCTGATCAATGGGTATCGGTGTCAGGCCCCCGGCCCGTCCGAGCGCTGTGTTTCCACTGGCTGAAGGATGGCGAAATCGCAACCCTCATCCGCCTGGAGCACCTCTTCGGCGTAGATTCGGTCGTAGCCGCGCCGCTCGGAGGCCGGCTTCGCGGTTGGCCGGAAGCCCTCCCGGCGCCGTGCCAGCTCGGCTTCGTCGACGAGCAGCTCGATCGTCTTGTCGCGCACCGAGATCCGGATCCGGTCGCCGTTGCGCACGAAGGCAAGCGGCCCGCCGATAGCCGCTTCCGGGGCGACATGCAGGACGATGGCGCCGAAGGCGGTGCCGGACATGCGGGCGTCCGAGATGCGGATCATGTCCTTGACGCCGCGGGCCGAGAGCTTGCGCGGGATCGGCAGGTAGCCGGCCTCCGGCATGCCGGAATCGCTACGCGGGCCGGCGTTCTGCAGCACCAGGATGTCGTCCGCCTCGACGTCGAGATCCGGGTCGTCGATGCGCCTGGCGAGATCGGCCAGAGAATCGAACACCACGGCCCGGCCCTCCTTCTCGAACAGCGCCTTGTCGGCGGCCGAGCGCTTCAGGATCGCGCCGGACGGGGCGAGGTTGCCGAACAGGGCCACCAGCCCGCCCTCGGGCTCGAGCGGCGCGTCCGCCCCGGCGATGACGTTGCGGTCGACCGGGCCGATCTTCTCCTGCAGCCTGGCGCCCAGCGTGTCCCCGGTCACGGTCAGGCAGTCGAGATGGAGCAGCGGCTTCAGCTCGCGCAGGACCGCGCCGACGCCGCCGGCGAAGAAGAAGTCCTCCATGTAGTGCGCGCCGACCGGCTTCAGGTTGACCAGGACCGGTGTCTCGTCCGACAGCTGGTTGAGGCGCTGCAGCGACACCTTGATGCCGAGGCGCCCGGCGATCGCCGTGAGGTGGATGATGGCGTTGGTCGAGCCGCCCAGCGCCAGCAGCATCCGCAGCGCGTTCTCGACCGATCGCTCGGTGATGATCTGGCTGGGGCGGATCGGATTGTCGATCATCCTCGCCGCCGCCAGCCCGGTGGCCTCGGCCGCGCGCAGCCGGTCGGCGTGGACGGCCGGGATCGCGGCCGTGCCGGGCAGCGACATGCCGAGCGTCTCGGTGATGCAGGCCATGGTCGAGGCGGTGCCCATCACCGCGCAGGTCCCGGCGGTGGTGGCAAGGCGCCCCTCGATGTCGTTGATCTCCTCGGTGGAGATGTCGCCCGCGCGGTACTTGCCCCAGAAGCGGCGGCAGTCGGTGCAGGCGCCGAGCCGTTCCTGACCGTAGCGCGAGGTCATCATCGGGCCGGCGACGATCTGGATCGCCGGCAGGTCGGCCGAGGCCGCACCCATCAGCTGCGCCGGCACCGTCTTGTCGCAGCCGCCCATCAGCACGACCGCGTCCATCGGCTGCGCCCGGATCATCTCCTCGGTGTCCATGGACATGAGGTTGCGGAACTTCAGGCTGGTCGGGTTGAGGAAGACCTCGCCGAGCGAGATCGTCGGGAACTCGATCGGCAGCGCCCCGCCGAGCAGCACGCCCCGCTTCACCGCCTCCAGCATCTCCGGAAAGTGCCGGTGGCAGTTGTTGAAGCCGGAGAAGCTGTTGGCGATCCCGACGATCGGCTTCTTCAGCACCTCGCGGGAATAGCCCATCGAGGCGGCGAAGGAGTTGCGGAGATAGACGGAGAAGTCGGCGTCGCCGTAATTGGTGAGGCCCCGGGCGAGGCCCCGCGGATCGTCCTTGCTCATGCGCCGCGGACCCGCTCTTCCAGCTTCATCTTCACGTATTTGGTCTCGAGATAGTCCTGAATGCCGAAGGCGCCGCCCTCGCGCCCCATGCCGCTTTCCTTGACGCCGCCGAACGGCGCCTCGGCCGTGGCGAGCAGCATCTCGTTGACGCCGACCATGCCGACTTCGAGATCCTCGTAGGCGCGCGTCGCCGTCCGCAGATCGTTGGAGAAGACGTAGCCGGCGAGGCCGAAGGGCAGCGAATTGGCCCGCTCCATGACCTCGTCATAGCTGCGGAAGCTGGTCAGCGGCGCGACCGGCCCGAACGGCTCCTCCTGCATGATCCGCGCATCGTCCGGCACGCGGCCGAGCACGGTCGGCTCGAAGAAGTAGCCGCGATTGGTGTTCGCCGGAACGCTGCCGCCCGCCAGCACCTCGGCGCCGCGCTGGCGCGCGTCGGCGACCAGTTCCTGGATCGTCTCGAGCCCCCGACGGTTGGCGAGCGGGCCCATCTGGACCCCCTCGTCCAGGCCGCGACCGACCTTCAGCGCCTTCGCTACCTCGGCGAAGCGGCCGGCGAAGGCTTCATACTTCGACTCGTGGACGTAGAACCGCGTCGGCGAGATGCAGACCTGCCCGCAATTGCGGAACTTGGTGGCGGCGCACACCTCGGCCACCTTCTCGGCGTCGACGTCGTCGAACACGACGACCGGGCCATGGCCGCCGAGCTCCATCGACACCTTCTTCACGCCATCGGCGGCCAGATGCAGGATCTGCTTGCCCACCGGCACCGAGCCGGTGACGGACACCTTGCGCACGATCGGCGAGGCGATCAGGCGCCGCGCGATGCGATCGGAATTGCCGGTGAGGAAGTTGACGACGCCCGCCGGGATGCCGGCGTCGTGGCAGGCCTCGACCAGCGCCGCGCAGGATCCGGGCGCCTCGCCGGCCGGCTTGATGACGATGCTGCAGCCGGCGCCCAGCGCGGCGGCGATCTTGCGGGCCGGCAGCAGCGCCGGGAAATTCCAGGCGGAAAAGGCGGCGACGACGCCGACCGGCTGGTGGATCACCGCCATGCGGCTGTCGGGCGTGCGGCTCTCGATGATCTGGCCGTAGATGCGCTTGGTTTCCTCGGCATACCATTCGAACTGGTCGGCCGCGGCGTTCACCTCGCCCTTCGCCTCGGCCACCGGCTTGCCGGTCTCCAGCGACATCTGGACGGCGATCGCGTCGACGCGCTCGCGCACGAGGTCGGCGACCTTGCGGATCAGCCGCGCGCGCTCCCACGTTCCGACCTTGCGCCAGAGCGAGAAGCCCGCCTTGGCGGCGGCGAGCGCCGCGTCGATGTCGGCCTCGCTCGCATCGGCGATGGAGCCGAGCCGGTCCTCGGTCGCCGGATCGGTGACGTCGCGCGTCGCGCCGCCCGCGGCGCCGCGCCAAATGCCGTCGATGTAGAGTTCGAGATCGCGATACATGCTCAATTCCCGTCAGATCTTCTGTTCGAGGTAGCGGGCCTGGACGTCGTCGACCCAGTTGCCGACGTTCCAGGAGCCGTATGCCCCCATTTCCGCGATGGCGTCCCGGCCGGCATAGACGGGAATGTGGACGAGCGACAGGCCGTCATGGGCGTGCGCCGCCTCGAGCGCCGCCTCCAATGATGCCCGGTTGTTGCCGGCGAACACCGCCTTCACGCCGCTGACCGCGCCGGCCATCGCCACGTAGTCGACGGCGACGCTGTCGTTCGTCCTGAATTCCTGCCCGTACTGGGCGTATTGCAGGCTGGTGATCGCCGCCATCCGGCGGTTGTCGAACAACGCGATCATGCCCCTGACCCCGTGCTCGACGCCGTCGATCAGCACCTGCGGGTTCATCATGAAGGAGCCGTCGCCGGTGAAGGCGATGCCGTAGCGCGGCCTCTCGACCCCCGCCGATCCGAGCAGCGCCGAGGTGGCAAAGCCCATGTAGGACGCGCCGGTCTCGGTGAAGGTGTCGCCGACGGCGTCGTCCTCGACCAGCTGGAAGCCGTTGGCCTGGACGTCGCCGGCGTCGAAGAACTTCGCCGCGCCGATGCGCCTGGCGAAGGATGCGACCGTGTGGATTGCCGCCGGCTGGGTCAGCACCGGCGTCTGCCAGACCGCGTCGTGGAGCGGCGCAGCCTGCGTGCGTTCGCGCTTGAAGCGGGTCCAGGCCTGCTTCTTCTCCGCGCAGTCGCGCAGCCACTGCTTCCGCCCCTCGCTGTCGGCGGGGCGATCCGCCAGCGCCGCCAGCAGGCGGTCGATGACGGCCGTGATGTCTCCCGGCAGATGCAGCGTGTTGGCGTAGTGGCTGACGTCGTCGACGTTGCCGTTGATGTTGATGACGCGCCGGGCGTTCGGATAGCCGACGCCGGAGCAGTCGGCCTGGCAGACGCCGCGCGAGCCGATGAAGATGGCGAGTTCGGCTTCCTCCATGGCGAAGTTGCCGCTGATCGAGCCCTTCGAGCCGCCGACATGCATGTTCTGCTCGTGGCCGTCTGGCAAGACGCCGGTCGAGCCCGGCGACAGCACCACGGCGGCGCCGCCCGCCTCGGCGAGCCGGCGAACCGCCTCCGCGTGGGTGCGCGTGCCGCCGCCGGCCTTAATGACGATCCGGTCGGTGCCGGTCATCAGCGCGGCGGCCTCGCGATAGACCGCCTCGCCCGCAGGGGCGACCGGAGGCAGCGCCATCCTTCCCGGCAGCGTCGCGACATTGAGCTGCATGGGCTGCGGCTGGGTGTTGATCGGCAGGAGGATGAAGAAAGGTCCCGGCCGGTAGGGATGGTGGACGCAGCTGGTGCCCCGGCGCATGCACTCGCGCAGGGATTCCGGCGTATGGAGCGTGTGCGACTGGCCGAGCAGCGCGGTGATCTTGCCGAACAGGCCCTGCTCGGGCTTCGGCACCTGCTGCATGTTGTAGCCTTCGCCGCGCGTCGTCTCGTCGCCGTAGATGTGATAGACGCCGACTCCATTGGAGGCGGCCGCGAGCGAGCCGGCCATCGCCTGCAGCCCGCCCGGCCCGATCGAGGTGACGACCGCCGGGGTGCGGCCGTACTGCCAGGCATGGGCGGTGGCGGCATGCGCCATCTCGACCTCGTTGCGGCAGTTGATCACGGTCACCAGCCCCGCCTCGCTGTAGAGCCGCAGGACATTGCCGAGATCGGTCGAGCCGTGGCCGAAGATCGCGAAATAGTGCGTCACGCCCTGCTTCATCAGCGCGATCACCAGCGCTTCTGACAGCGTCGCCTCGATCGGTATGTCGGCTGCCGCGAAAGCGGCGTCGACCCCGCCATGCTCCGCCAGAAGGGCGGCCCGCTGCCGGATCGCCGATTCCTGGTCCTCGCGCGTGAAATCGCTCTTAAGCATTGCTCGACTCAACCTCTGTCTTGTTCCGCTTCCTGCCGGCCCTGCCGCCCGCGACCTGCAGCCCGATGATCAGGGCGGCGAGGCCGAAGAACACCAGGGCGGTGGGGGAGGTGTAGAAGATCGCCAGATCGCCGCCCGACAGGCTCATCGCCGTGCGGAACTCGCCTTCCAGGATCGGCCCGAGGACCAGTCCCAGGATGATCGGGGTGATCGGGATGTCCGCCTTGATCGCCGCGTAGGCGAGCACCCCGACGATCGCCATCGTGTAGATGTCGAAGACGCTGTTGCGCACGGTGAAGGCGCCGATGCCGCACAGCACGATGATGACGACGGCCATCAGCCGCGGCGGCACCCTGAGGACGTGGACGAAGAGCCGGATGCCGAACAGCTGGGCGACGAGGATCACCACGTAGGCGACCACGATCGAGATGTAGATGCCGTAGACCTCGACCTGGTTCGTCAGGAAGAGCGCGGGTCCGGGCACCAGGCCGTGGATCATCATGCCGGCCAGAACGATGGCGGTGGCCGGGTCGCCTGGAATGCCGAGCGCCAGGAGCGGGATCATCGTGCCGCCGGTGACGGCGTTGTTGGCGGTTTCCGGGGCGACCACGCCCTCGATCGCGCCCTTGCCGAATTTCGACGGGTCCTTCGAGAAGCGGCGGGCGTGGTCGTAGGCGAGGAACGAGGCGATGGGACCGCCCGTGCCCGGGATCGCTCCGATGCCGGTGCCGATCATGGCGCTGCGGACCATCAGCCAGAGATTGGCGACGATCAGCCGGAAGGAGGGCAGCTCGGCCCGCACGTCGCGCATCTGCGGCGGCGGCTCGACGCCCCGCCGGTGCTCCTCGAAGACCTGGATGATGAACGGTACCGCGAACAGGCCGATCATCGCCACGAGCAGGTTGACGCCCTGCAGCATGCTGGTCGTGCCGAAGGTCATGCGCGGCACGCCCTCGACGGCGTCGAGGCCGATGGTCATGATCATCAGCCCGATAATGCCCGCGATCAGGCCGCGCATCATCGATTTCCCCGCCATGCCGCAGATCGTCGACAGGCCGAAGACCACGAGGGCGAAGATCTCTGCCGGGCCGAAGGAGATCGCCATGCGGGAGACGATGTCCACCGAGACGATCATGACGATCAGGCTGAAGATGCCGCCGAAGGTGGAGGTGATGACCGCCATGCCGAGCGCGATCGAGGCGCGGCCCTGCCTGGCCATCGGATAGCCGTCGATCACCGTGGCGGCCGCCGAAGGCGTGCCGGGAATGCCGAGCAGGATGGCCGAGACCGAGCCGCCGGTCATGCCGCCGATATAGGTGCCGAGCAGCAGGCCGGTCGCGGCGACCGATCCCATGCCAAAGGTCAGCGGCAGCGCCAGCGCCAGCGCGACGGTGAAGGTCAGGCCCGGGATCGAGCCGAAGATCAGCCCGATGATGGAGCCGATGGCGATCGCGCCGAGGGCATCGGGTTGCAGCGTCAGGGCCGCTGCTGCCAGGAACGCGTCCATGTCAGTTCATCAACCCAGATTGATCCAGGAGCCGGTGGCGAGATAGACCCCGAGGATCTTCCCGAAGATCAGCCAGCAGCAGAAGGTGATCCCGACGCTCATCGCCGCGATGCGGAGCGGCGAGCGGTCGTCGGCGCACAGGATCATGATCGAGACGACGGTCACCAGCGTCGCGATGACGAAGCCGACGAGCTGCATCAGATAGCCGTAGGCGACGATGTGCCCGAACGTCAGGAGCAGCGGAAGCGCGGTGAAGCGGCCGGCGCCGTCCGCCGTCTCGGCCTCGCTCCGGAAGGGCTCGCTCGCGACCGTGGAGGCCTCCTCCTCCGGCCGCATGAGCGCCGTGGCGATCATCGCGGCGGAGAACAGCGCCAGGAGGCCGCCGAGCAGAAGCGGGAAGGCGCGGGGACCGACGTCCCCGCCCCCTGCACCGGCAGGAATCGTCTGCCAGACCATCAGCATCCACGCGACGCCAAGGATCAGAAGCACCGTGCCGGTCAGCACGTCGCGCGACTTGTCCGTCATCGATTCCTCCCGATGCCGCCGCCGGTCAGTTCGTCATGCCGAGTTCGCCGAGAAGCTTGCCGTAGAATTCGTCGTCCTTGGCGATGACCTCGCCGAATTCCGCGCGGCCCTTGAAGGCGGGCTCGTAGCCGATGTTCGCCGAGGCTGCGGTGAACTTCTCGGATTCGGTGGCTGCCTTCGCCGCAGCCTCGAGCTTGACGAGGATCTCCTCGGGCGTACCCTTCGGAGCGGCGAGGCCCCGCCACATCGAGATGTCGATGTCGAAGCCCTGGTCCTTCGCCGTCTTGACGTCAGGCAGGACGGCCACCGGCTCGGCGCCGGTGGAGCCGAGCACCGCGAGGCCGCCGGTCTTGATGTAGGAGAGGAACTGGCCGGGCCACTGGATGGCGGCGTCGATGCGGCCGGCGAGAAGCTCGATCGGCGCCTTGCCGTCGCCATAGGAGATGTAGTTGACCTTGTCGGCGATGCCCATCGAGTCGAAGAGGGCCGCGGAAGCAAGGTGGGTGAAGGACCCCTTGCCGGAGATGCCGACATTGAGCGTCTCGTCGCTGGCCTTCACCGCCTCGGCCATCTCCTTCAGATCGCTCCAGCCCTTGGACGAATTGACCGCCAGCACGGGGACCTCGACCGACACCTGGGCGATCGGCTCGAACGCCTCGTAGTTGAAGGGCAGGGTGCCGAGATGATGCGTCGTGTTGATGGAGTTGGAGTTCCAGACGATGTTGTAGCCGTCTGGACGGGTTGCCTGGACATGGGCGTAGCCGATCGCGCCGCCGCCGCCGGTGCGCGCCACCGGCACGACGGGCGAACCGAGTTCCTCACCCATCAGCTCGGCGAGAAGCTGCGCCGTGGTGTTGGCCGTGCCGCCGAAGAGGACGGTCATCTCCACCGGCTTTTCGGGATATTCGGCCTTCGCCGCGACGGTCCCTGCGAGGGTGGCGGCGAGGACGGCGGCCGCGGCCAGACGGCCGCGCGATTTCCAGAACGACATGTTGTTTCCTCCCAGTTGAAACGCGTCGCGGCCTCCCGCCGCGACAGTCTTTCCGTGCTTATCGACGCCGGACGGCCCGTCTTCGGGTCCGTCCGGCGCCCCCGTGAGCAGGCTCGGGATCGTCAGTTCGCCAACGCATGCTCTCCTGCCTGCTTGGCCTCCAGTCCCGCCAGGATCGCCTCCGGCGTCGCCGGCAGGGACGTGATCCGCACGCCGATCGCGTCGTAGATCGCGTTCATGATGGCCGGCGCGGTCGGCACCAGTGCCGGCTCGCCGATGCCCTTGGCGCCGAGCGGGCTGCGCGGGTCCCGGTCCTCCACCAGGGCGGTGTTGATCTGCGGGATGTCCAGCGATGTCGGCAGGATGTACTTGGAGAAGCCGTGGGTCGTCGTGTGACCCTTATCGAGCTGATAATCCTCCATCAGCGCCTGGCCGAGACCCTGGACGATGCCGCCCTCGATCTGTCCCTCGACGCCGCGCGGATTGATCGCCCGGCCGACATCGTGGACTGCCCACATGCCGAGCACCTGGACTTCGCCGGTGAGCGTGTCGACCTCGACCTCCGCGACCTGGCAGCCGAACACGTAGGCCTGCCACGGCGCCCCGGTTCCGTCGACCGGATCGAGGCCGGTGCCGTGGGCGGTGAAGGATCCCGATCCCACCGGCACGACGCCGCGCTTCTTGCAGAGCGCCACCGCCTCGTTGACGGTCATGCGCTTGTTGGTGCCCTCGGCCCAGATCTCGCCGTCGAACGCCTTGATCGAGCCGGCGTCGACCTGCCAGTAGGCCGCCAGCTCCGCGTCGAGCTTGGCCCGCGCGTCGCGGCAGGCGATGGCGACGCTGTTGCCGATCATGTAGGTCTGGCGCGTCGCGCCGGCATGCGCCGCTTCCGGCGACCGCGCTGTGTCATTGTCGCCGATCGTGACGTCCTCGGGCCTCATGCCGAGTTCGTCGGCGGCGACCTGCGCCAGGACGGTCAGGATGCCCTCGCCGATCTCGGTGACGCCGGTGACCACCTTGGCGGTACCGCCGTCGTCCATCTCCACCCAGGCCCCGGCCCGGTCGATGGTCGCGGTACGCGCGATGCCGTACCACGAGGCGGCCATGCCGCGTCCTCTTGCATGCCGCTGCATCACGCCACCTCCTGCCTTGAGCCCGCCGTCTCCGCCTTGATCCGCGCGCCGAGCGTGCAGGACCGGCGCGTGTCCGGGCCGCCGAGATCGCCGCGCGTCGCGCCGCGGCTCGTCGGTGCGCCGCTTTCCCAGCGGCAGAAGGCCTCCGCCGTCTCCAGCACCTCGGCGATCGACACGGTCTCCAGCCGCTGGCCGGTATGGGTGAGCGATCCCGCCTTCATCATGTTGCGCCGGCGGATCTCGAACGGGTCGAGGCCCAGCCGCTCGGCGCAGATGTCGAGATGGGATTCGGTGGCGAACTGCGCCTGCATCGCCCCGAATGTCCGGAAGGCGCCGGACGGCGTGTTGTTGGTGTAGATGCCGTAGGTGTCGATCTGTACGTTCGCGATGTCGTACGGGCCGAGCGACAGGATCGCGGCCTTGCGCATCACGCCTTCCGTCGACATGCCGTAGGCGCCGCCGTCGCTGATCATCTTGAACGAGACGGCGGTGATCGTGCCGTCGTTCTTCAGGCCCATCCGGTAGGTCACGCGGGACGGATGGCGCTTGGCCGAGGCGATGATCGACTCCTCGCGGGTGAAGACCAGGCGCACCGGCCGACCGGTCTTCATCGCCGCAAGGGCCAGCATGCCCTGGTAGATCATGTCCTCCTTGCCGCCGAAGCCGCCGCCGACCGGGCTCATGATGAAGCGGACCTTGTTGATCGGCTTGTCGATGATGGTGGCGAGCATGTGGCGGTGGTGGGTGATGTTCTGGCTCGGCGAGACGACGGTGACGACGCCGTCGTGGTCGACGTAGGCGAGCCCCGCCTCCGGCTCGAGATAGGCGTGCTCGACCTGCTGGGTCGCATAGCTGTTCTCGACGATGACGTCGGCCTCGGCAAAGCCCTGCTCGACGTCGCCCTTGCGGATCGGGATGTGCTTGACGAGGTTGTCCGGCGCGTAGTCGTGCACCACGACCGCGCCGGGGCGCATCGCCTCCTCCGGATCGAAGACGCCCGGCAGCACCTCGTAGTCCACCTTGATCAGCGACAGCGCCCGGCGGGCGATCTCCTGGGTCTCGGCCGAGACCGCCGCAACCGCCTCGCCGACGTGGCGGACCTTGTCGCGCGCCATCACCGGCTGGTCGTGGACGAAGACGCCGAAGCCGTCGATGCCCGGCACGTCGCGATGGGTGATGACGCTTTCGACGCCCTCCAGCGCCTCGGCCGCCGACGTGTCGATGGAGAGGATCCGGGCATGGGGATACGGGCTGCGCAGCACCTGCATGTGCAGCATTTCCTGCATCGTCATGTCGCCGGCATAACGCAGGGCGCCCGAGACCTTGGACGGCGCGTCGAGGCGGCGGACATTGTTGCCGATATAGGATTCGCCGGGACCCTCGGGGTCGAGCGCGCTGGCGGCCAGCCTTCCGTTCATCACGTCGCGGGCGAGTTCGACCGCCTCGAATATCTTGGTGTAGCCGGTGCATCGGCAGATATTGCCGCCGAGGCGCTCCTTGATCTCCTCGATGTCGGCGAAGGGGTTCTCGCGCAGCGCCGAGGTGGCGGCCATCACCATGCCGGGGATGCAGTAGCCGCACTGGCTCGCCCCGGTCTTGTGGAATGCCTTCTGCAGGGTCGTCAGTTCGCCGCGCGGCGCCAGGCCCTCGACCGTCTGGATCGTGGCGCCGTCGGCCTTGTTGGCGGGCATCAGGCAGGACTTCACCAGCCTGCCGTCGACGAACACCGAGCAGGTGCCGCATTCGCCGGCGCCGCAGCCTTCCTTCGCTCCGGTGAGATGGATCTCCTCGCGCAGATAGTCGAGCAGCCGGTAGCGGCCGTTGACGGGCTTGTTCACCCGGCGGCCGTTCACCGTCATCGTCAGGATCTGGTCAGACATGGACTGCCTCCCTTTGAACGTCGTTCGGTATCGGGGCGCCGCAGGCGACCAGCGCGTCCTCGATCGCGGCCTCGACGAAGCCGCGCACCACGCGCCGCCGGTATTCGACGCGCGAGCG
>DASYHY010000181.1:0-5326 GCA_036252795.1 Aurantimonas sp.
CTGCCGCCTGACCGGCGTGGCGAGACGCGTGACCTCAGGCGATATCGTCGAGGGCCGCCATCACCTCGAGGACCCGCGAGTTCGGGAAGATCGCGATCGCTTCGGTGCCTTCGCGCAGGCGCGAATGCAGCTCGAACGTGCCGTCGTGCATCTTCACCAGCGCCTGGACGATCGGCAGGCCGAGGCCGGTGCCCTGTTCGGCACTCTTGATGGCGACGGAGCCCTGGCCGAAGGAGGAGAGAACGACAGGGATCTCGTCCTCGGGAATTCCCGGTCCGTTGTCGCTGACCGAGACGTACTGGCCGCCGCCGGCGGTCCAGCCGACGCGCAGGAGTATCCGGCCGCCGCGCGGCGTGAACTTCACGGCGTTCGACAGGAGGTTGATGATGATCTGGCGCAGCGAACGCTCATCCGCCCACATCGCCGGCAGATCCTTCTCGAACTCGGCCCGGACATCGAGTTCCTTCGCGTCGGCCTTGACCCGGATGTAGGCAAGGCAGTCGCGGGCGATGGGGACGAGCTCGACGGCTTCCTCGTTGAGGTTGTAGCGGCCGGCCTCCACCCGGGAGAGGTCGAGGATCTCGTTGATCAGGCCGAGCAGATGCTGGCCGGAGGCGTGGATATCGTCGACATATTCCTTGTAGGCGGGGTTGCCGACCGGCCCGAGGATTTCCTTGCCGATGACCTCGGAGAATCCGAGAATCGCGTTCAGTGGCGTGCGCAGTTCGTGGCTCATGGTCGCAAGGAAGCGTGACTTGGCGAGATTGGCATCCTCGGCGCGCCGGCGCGCCTCGTCGGAGACGAGCTTGGCGGTCTCCAGTTCCGCGATGAGATCGTCCTTCTCGGCCTGGTGCTTCATCCGGTCGAGGGCGCTGCGACGCAGCCGCTCGGCGACGATCGAGAAGAACGGCACGGCACCGAGCAGCACCGCCTGCATCGCCCCAGTCACCGGCTGCGGGGACGACAGGATGGCGACGACCAGCAGCAGGCCGGTCGGCACGAAGGTCAGCGGAACCACCGCCTTCAGCGTGTAGGAGATCATCGCGATCATCGCGATGGCGAGGAAGATCACCGTGAACTGGAAGACCTCGAAGCGCATCGGCCCGCATTCCGGGCAGGAGAGCGTGGCGAGATACGCCCAGGAGAGGCCGGCGGCGACATGGCCGAGCAGGAAGATCCGGGTCCATCTCTGGACGTCGCCGGACTGGGTGGCGCGGGCGGCGTATCGGCGGGCGATGAGCACGAGGCAGAGATGGCTGGCGAGCGCGAAGAGCGTCCAGAGCATCGCCGTCGAGGGCCCGGTGAAGACCGAGAGCGCAAAGCCGGTGAGGATGATCGGCAAAGGCAGGATGACCGCCGCCGCCTGCAGCGAGGCCGCGTGCTGCGCCAGAAGTTCGCGGCCGTAGCTCTCGGAGACGCCCCCGCGTGAAGCGAGGCGCTCGCGCGTCCGTCGCAGCGTGCGGTCGACTTCGCCGTTGCGCGCCGTCCGCCTCGGGACGAGCTGGGAATCGTAAAGCGGATGGGCTGCGATGGACATGAACTCGATCGATCGCCTGGGGCTACGCGGTGACGTCCGATCATGTTTCGGGAAGCTTAAAAAAATGCCTTAAGGAAGAGCGAAAATGCCGATTGCCTGTGGAAACCCTGGTTCGCTGGGAATAGCGGCACCGCCCTGCGCTCCTCGCGGCCGCCGGCAAGGGCTTGGCAAGCGGGGTGCGCCTGCCTACTCATCCTCGAAGGTTCCGGGGAGGGAGAAAGACGATGAAACTGTTCGACGGCGGCCGTGCCCCCAATCCCCGGCGGGTCCGGGTTTTCCTGGCGGAGAAGGGGATCGAGGTGCCCACCGAGCCGGTCGACATGGGTGAGCTTGCCCACCGCTCCGACGCGATGGCCCGCCGCAACCCGCTGAAGCGCCTGCCGGTGCTGGAACTCGACGACGGAACGATCCTGACCGAGTCGATCGCGATCTGCCGCTATTTCGAGGAACTGCATCCAAATCCTGCACTGTTCGGCACGGGCGCGCTCGGCCGGGCGCGGGTGGAGATGTGGAATCGCCGGCTGGAACTCGGGCTCTACGCGGCGGTCGCCGCCGCCTTCCGCCACACCCACCCGGCGATGGCGGAATGGGAAGTGCCGCAGGTGCCCGCGTGGGGCGAGGCGAACCGGCCCAAGGCGCTGGAGTTTCTCGAGCTCTTCGACGCGCATCTGGCGGAGAACCGCTTCGCGGCGGGTGACGATTACAGCGTCGCCGACATCACCGGGCTGATCGCCTGCGACTTCATGAAGCCGGCGAAGATCACGATGCCGGAGGGGCTCGGCAACGTCGCGCGATGGCGTGACGAGGTGTCGTCGCGGCCCAGCGCGGCAGCTTGACGGAAGGCGCCCTTCCGCAGTCGCCCGAGGCGCTCTCCGGCACGATCCGTGGCTGCCGGGTCTGCCGTGATGCCCCGCTGGGGGCGCCGTTGCCGATCGAGCCCAATCCGATACTGGTGATCTCGTCGACGGCGCGGCTGGTCATCGCCGGCCAGGCACCCGGCAATCTCGCGGACCGCACGAGCAAGCCGTTCAATGATCCTTCCGGGATCCGGCTGCGGCAATGGCTGGGGATCGGGCCGGACATCTTCTACGATCCCGCCCGTCTGACGATCGTGCCGATGGGCTTCTGCTTCCCCGGCTACGACGGCAAGGGCGGCGACCTGCCGCCCCGCCGCGAGTGCCGCGCCACCTGGCACAAGATGGTGATGGACTCGATGCCGCAGGTCGAGCTGGTGCTGGCGATCGGGCTCCACGCCCAGCGCTTCCACATCATCGAGGGCGCCGGCAGGAGCCTGACCGAAACCGTCGCCGACTGGCGGCGGATTCTCTCGGAACGCGGGCGCTATGCGCGGGTGCTGCCGATGCCGCATCCGTCCTGGCGCAACAGCGGCTGGCTGAAACGCCATCCCTGGTTCGAGGCGGAGCTGGTGCCGGAACTGCAGCGGCGCGTCGCCGAGCTCGTCTGACCGGCAGGCAGCGAACGCGGGGCGCCAGACGATGCGGCGCCCTGTTGTTTTCCCCGAGGCTTGTCTATCAGTCGGGGCGCACGAAGGGAGAGATGCGGCGATGGACCGGCTGGACAAGAAGATTCTGAGGCTGCTGCAGGAGGATTCGACGCTCGCCGTGGCGGACGTCGCCAAGCGCGTCGGACTGTCGACGACGCCATGCTGGCGCCGCATCCAGAAGCTCGAGGAAGAGGGGGTCATCAAGCGCCGGGTGGCGATTCTCGACCCGGTGAAGGTCAACGCCCGCGTCACCGTGTTCGTGTCGATCCGCACGAACTCGCACTCCAACGAGTGGCTGCGGCGCTTTTCGGAGGTGATCGGCGAGTTTCCGGAAGTCATCGAGTTCTACCGCATGAGCGGCGACGTCGACTATCTGCTGCGCGTCGTCGTGCCGGACATCGCGGCCTACGATGCCTTCTACAAGCGGATGATCTCGAAGATCGAGATCCGCGACGTTTCCTCGTCCTTCGCGATGGAGCAGATCAAGTACACGACCGAGCTGCCGCTGGACTATCTGGTGCTTGACAAGGAGCCGCGGGAGAGCTGAGCGGCCAGCCGATCATCGAGTCGGACGAGTCGGTTAGCGCCCACCGTTGACGTGTCGCGCGAGCCTGCCGAGCCCGCGCGACGTGGCCGGCACCCTCAGCGGTTGAGCCGAGCCAAAAGTGCCGAGGTATCCCAGCGCTTGCCGCCCATCGCCTCGACTTCGCCGTAGAACTGGTCGACCAGGGCGGTGACGGGCAGGGTGGCGCCGTTGCGTCGCGCCTCGGCGAGGCAGATGCCGAGGTCCTTGCGCATCCACTCCACTGCGAAGCCGTGCTCGTACTGGTCGGCGATCATGGTCTTGTAGCGGTTCTTCATCTGCCAGGAACCGGCGGCACCCTCCGAAATCACCTCGACCACCTTCTCGATGTCGAGGCCGGACTTCTGGCCGAAGGCGATCGCCTCGGAAAGCCCTTGGACGAGCCCGGCGATGCAGATCTGGTTCATCATCTTGGTCAGCTGGCCGGAGCCGGCCGGACCCATCAGGCCGACCATCTTCGCATAGGCGTCGATCACCGGCCGGGCCGCGGCGAAATCCACTTCCTCGCCGCCGCACATCACGCTCAGGGCGCCATTCTCGGCGCCGGCCTGACCGCCGGAGACGGGTGCGTCGATGAACTTGAAGCCCTTCTCGCGCGTCGCCGCGTCGAGTTCTCGGGCGAGTTCGGCGGAGGCGGTGGTGTTGTCGACAAGGGTCGCGCCCTGCTTCATCCCGGCGAACAACCCGTCGTCGCCAGAGACGACCGAGCGGACGTCGTCGTCATTGCCGACGCAGGTGAAGACGAAGTCGCAGCCCCCGGCGGCTTCGCGGGGTGTCGGTGCATGGGCACCGCCGTGTTCTTCCGCCCATTTCCGCGCCTTCTCCGGACTGCGATTGAAGACGGTGACATCGTGGCCGCCCTTCGCTTTGAGGTGACCCGCCATCGGATACCCCATCACGCCCAGTCCGATGAATGCAACTTTCGCCATGTTGGCTTCCCCCACTCTTGATGCCCGATCCGGGCCAGCTGACAGACGGTGCCAGCGCCTTGTCGAACGTATCGTGCCTCGTGTCGAGACTTGCTAGCGCTTCAGATGCCGGGTCAGCCGCCGCTCGACGAAGTTCGTCGCGTGGCGCAGCGCCTCGACGATGGCGAGATAGAGCAGGGCCGCCCAGACATAGGTCTGGAAGTCGAAGGTGCGCGCATAGGCCTGCCGCGTCTCGCCCAGAAGGTCGTAGACGGTGATGATCGCGACGATGGCGGAAGCCTTGATCATCAGGATGATCTCGTTCGCGTAAGGCCGCAGCGCGACGATCATCGCCTGCGGCAGCACGACCTTCCAGAAGGTCACGGGCCGCGGCAGGCCGAGCGATCGCGCCCCCTCCCACTGGCCCTTCGGCACGCTCTCGATGGCGCCTCGCAGGATCTCGGCCTGGTAGGCGGCAGTGTTGAGCGTCAGCGCGAACAGGGCGCAGTACCATGCTTCGCGGAAGAACCCCCAGAGCCCGATCGCGTCGAAGAACCCACGGAACTGCCCGAAGCCGTAATAGACGAGGAAAATCTGGGCGATCAGCGGCGTGCCGCGGAAGAAGTAGACGAAGACGAAGGCCGGGATCCGCGCCAGCGGGTTCTTCGCCATCCGGCCGAACGCGACCGGCACCGAGACCACGGCGCCGCAGACGAAGGAGATCAGCACCAGCGACAGGGTGATCCAGAGGCCCGACAGGTAGGAGGGCCCGAAGCGGACGAAGAGGCCCGGAT
>DASYHY010000182.1:0-5711 GCA_036252795.1 Aurantimonas sp.
TGCGCAATGTCCGGGTCGCCAGATCGTCGAACCGCGCGGCAAGCGAGGCGTCCTCATGGCGCAAGGCCTTGGCGACGACAGCTGCTGCGAGCGCCTCGCTGGCGCGGGTCGCGCCATCGTCGATCTTCAGTGCGAAGCCGAAGCCGAGCTCCGGCAGGGCGCCGCAGAACACCCCCTCGGCGCCCGTCTTGGCGAAGACGCGTCCCGGCGCGGCAGCCATCAGCGCCTCGCAGAACCGCTCGGTGCCCGACATCTCCCACGGATGCGTCATGCAGGCCTCGATCAGGCTGCGCCCCGCCGACGCCCGTTCAGGCGGGACACCCCTGCCGCTCACGAGCTTGGCGAAACCATGTGCGAAACCTCGGAGCGGCGCGGCGAAGGTCGGGATCGAGCAGCCATCGATGCCGCAGGCGTCGCTCGTCAATTCCTCGCCCACGAGGTCCTCGATGGCGGACTTCGCCCGCAGCTGCACGGGATGGTCGCGCTCGACATAGCCGCGCAGTTCCTCTCCGAGATGCACGGCCGTGCAGAGGAAGCCGGCGTGCTTGCCGGAGCAGTTGTTATGGAGCGGCGTCGGCGACTCGCCGCGGCGGGCGATCTCCCGGGCGACCGGCGGGTCGAATGGCCAGTGGCAGCCGCATTCCAGCGCCGGGGCGTCGAGACCGGCCTTGGCCAGCATCGCCCCCACCTGTCGGACGTGGCCGTCCTCGCCGGAGTGTGAAGCACAGGCGAGAGCGAGTTCGGCCGCCGTCAGTCCGAAGGCGGCGGCGGCACCCGTCTCGATCAGCGGGATCGCCTGAAACACCTTGATCGCCGAGCGCGGGAAAACCGGCCGGCCGACGTCGCCGGCCGAAGCGACGAACCCGCCCTCCCCGTCGACGAGGGCGAACGCACCGCGGTGGAAGCTTTCGACCATGCCGCCGCGGGTCACTTCCACGAGAACTGGGTTTGTCATGCGCTGCGTCGACCTTACACTCTGTGAACGAGGCCTCGCCCTACCAGCCCTCGCCTGCCTACGCCACCTCGCCTTCGAGACCGCCTCTCTTGCTGAAACTGCTACTCCTCGTCGCCGCAGGCGTCTATCTCCTGCCCGCCGCGCTCGCCGCGCTGCTCTGGTGGTCCGGCGACCACCCATCCTCCTGGCGCCAGGCCGACTGGGGCTCCGCGCGCATCCTGCCGACACCGCAGGAGGGTTCGGACGCCGCGCTCTACATTCTCTCCGCCCGCACCGGCGGGATGAAGGGGCCCTCTCCGAGCATTCCTGGATCGTGGTGAAGGAGAGGGAGGCCTCCGCCTACGAACGCTGGGACAAGGTCGGCTGGGGGACGCCGATCCGCCACAATCACCGCCCGGCCGACGGTCTGTGGTACTCCAATGTCCCGAAGATCGTGGTCAGCCTTACCGGTGAAGAGGCCGAGCGGCTGATTCCGCGGGTCAGGGCGGCGATCGCCGCCTATCCCTTCGCGACGAACGGCGGCTACACGATGTTTCCCGGCCCCAACTCGAACAGCTTCGTGTCGCATGTGATGCGCACAATACCGGAAATCGACGCAAGCCTGCCGGTTGCCGCTATCGGGCGGGACTACCCGTCCGACGGGCGCCTCGTCGCGCTGGATGCCGCACGCGGCGAAATCAGGCTCTCGCTCTGGGGCTATGCCGGCCTCGTCCTCGGCTGGCGGTCGGGGATCGAAATCAATCTCCTCGGCCTTGTCGCCGGAATCGACCCGCGTCATCTCGCCATCAAGATCCCCGCCTTTGGCACCTATTCCCTGCTCGGCGCCTGACGTCGTCAGCGATGCTCCCGGGAAAAGGCGGCGATCTCCGCCTCGGCCTCCGGCCCCCAGAGATCGAGCGCCTTCAGGATCTCGATCGTGAAGCTCACCGGAGAACTGCCGGGGGCCGTCACCACCCAATTGTCGGACACCGCCTGGGGCTGGTCACGGTAACAGGCTTCGCCGCGATAGGCGGCCTGCTCGCCATGGGACGATGGCGAGTTGCCGGTATGGGCGACGCCGTCGAGCATCCCCGTGGCCGCCAAGGCGCTTGCCGCGGCACAGATACCGGCCACGACCTTGCCCTTCGCGTGAAAGCCGCGGGCGAGCGGGCCGAAATCCGGTGCCGTACCCGTCTCCCAGGACAGCCCGCCGGGGATGACCAGCGCGTCGAAATTCGCTGGATCGAGCCCGTCATAGCCAAGGTCTGGCGTGACGCGCAGGCCGCCCATCGACGTGACCACGCCACCGTCCGGGGACGCGGTCACCACTTCGACGCCGAGATAGGCGCGCGCCACGGCCATCAGCAGCGCACATTCCCAGTCGGCGAATTCCGGCGTGAGGGCGATGGCGATGCGCGTCATGACGAATCTCTCCGGTGCCTGACCGACGCATCATGCCGTGCGCCGGCATCATCCGGAAGGGCTCGGCCTCCCCGAAGCTAGAGCTTCGCCAGCGAGAGCTTCTCCAGCAGTCCCTCCGCGATCCGCGTCGCCGCGCCGGCGGCCATCGCCATCTGCGGCAGCAGCATCCACTCGAGAGTCCATGCGGCGCCAGAGCGCTCGTTCTCGTGAACCAGCGAATGATGCAGGCCGGAGACCAGGGTTGCGTTGAACCGCGCCAGCGTCACCAGTATCTCGGCGCCGACCGGGTTCTGCTTGTGCGCCATTGCCGACGAGGTACCGCCGCCCGCAAGATGCATCTCCCCGACCTCCGACTGCAGGGCCAGCACCACATCCTGGCCGAACTTGCCGAGGGAACCGGTAACCAGCGACAGCCAGTGGCCGAGATCGGCGATGCCGTCGCGCTCCGAATGGAGTGCACCGGGCGCCGCGAAGAGCCCGAGGGACGCGGCGATGCGGCCGGCCACGGCGTCGCCGCGCTCGCCGAGCTCCGCCCGGTCGCCGACGGCACCGCCGAAGCAAAGCGCGAAGGCCCGCGGCACGATCTCCTCGCGGCGCAGCCGGCAGCGAACCAGCGGATCCGCCCAGGCCGACAGCTTGCGCCGGAACAGCGTCGGGCGCGCCGCCTGCATCCGCGTATGCGCCATCACTTCCGCGCCCCCTGCCTCGATGCCCCATTGCGCGAGACGGTCACCCAGCCGCGCCAGCCGACGGTCGATCACCAGCGACACGCCCTGAAGCCGCATCGCCATGGCCGCGTCGGTGGCGTCCTGGCTGGTCGCGCCCCGGTGCAGCGCATCCGCCGTTGGCGCGTCGAGACCCTGCCGCAGCTGCTGCAGCAAGGCCGGCACGACGACACCGTCACGCGCGGTGCCCCCCCGGAGATGAGATAGATCCGGCGCGAAATCGCGGACCCTCTCGCGAATCGCGCCGGCAGCCTCGCTCGTGATGATTCCCTCTTCGGCCTCTGCCTCGGCCAGGGCCGTCTCGAAGGCGAGCAGCGCCTCGATCTCGGCTGCGGCCGTGAAATAGGAGGAGATCTCCTCGTCCCCGAGGAGGCCGGCGAGGAACGGATGCTCGAAAACCGAGGCGGTCAAGGTCGGACCGCCGAGCCGAATACGTCGGAAGCGAAGCGCCTGACGAGTGCGGCGGTCATGTCGGGCTGCTCTATGCAGGGCAGATGCCCGGCATTCTCGACGACGACGCATTCGGCGCCCGGTATCAGCGCCGCAGTGGAGCGGACGAGATCCGGCGGCGTCGAACCGTCCTGATCGCCGACGATGCAGAGGACCGGCAGGTCGAGTTCGGCCACTTCCGCCGTATAGTCGGCGTCGCGCAACGCCGCGCTGCTGCCAAGATAGCCTTCGATCGGCGTCCGCAGCAGCATGTTGGCATAGCCGACGAAGTCGGGGTTCTCCGGCCGCCGGTAGCCCGGCGTGAACCAGCGCTGCAGAATGCCCTCGGCGATCGCGGCGATGCCGCCCGCCTCGACCGCGGCGATCCGCTGGTTCCACAGATCGTCCGTGCCGATGCGGTGAGCGGTATCCATCAGGACCAGCCCCCTGGCCAGACCCGGATGGCGCGACGCGAGACGCTGCGCGATCATCCCGCCGATCGACAGCCCCACCACCAGCGGATCGCGCAGTTCGAGATGATCCAGCAAGGCCTTCAGGTCGTCGACATGATCGTCCATCCGGTAAGGCGGCGGCGTCGCCCCGGAGAGGCCGTGGCCGCGCTTGTCGTAGCGCAGCGCGGTGAAGCTCTCCCCCAGCCGGGCGAGCAGCGCGTCCCAGATCCGGAAATCGGTGCCGAGCGAGTTGGCGAAGACCAGCGTCGGCCCCGGTCCGCGACGTTCCAGGCTGTAATGCAGGACGATGCCGTTCACGCGCAGAAATGCCATTGCCAACCCTTCGTGCCTGTCCGGCCGCGATCATAGGCGCTGCCGACAAGGAAGGAAGAGCCAGCCCGTCGCGGCCTTCCCGGCCCGGCGCAATCCTGCTAGCGGCAGATGCACCGACGAATGGACGGAGGCCTGCCATGTTCCTCAGTTGCGGCGACGCCCTGTTCGACCTGTTCGCGGAACCCGGCGCCGATATCGGGGCGATCGGCCTCGCCGGCAGGATCGGCGGGTCGCCCCTCAACGTCGCGCTCGGCCTGGCACGACTCGGCCATCCGGTCGGCTACTTCACCAAGATCTCGCAGGATCTGTTCGGGACGCGCATTCGCGCATTCATGGAGCGTGAGGCGATCGACCGGAGCCTCCTGATCCCCACGCAGCGGAACACGACGCTGGCGGTGGTCTCCCTCGGGCCCGACGGCTCGCCGGCTTACGCCTTCTACATCGAGGGGACGGCGGACCGGTCGATCGCGCCGGAAGAGGTGCCGGCGGAACTGCCGGAGACGATCCGGGCGATCCATCTCGCCTCCTACTCGACCGTCACCGAACCGACCGCCTCGGCGCTTGCGCGGCTCGCCCGCCAGGAGCACGAGCGGCGTTTCGTCTCCTACGACCCGAATGTCCGGGCGGCGATCGAGCCCGATCTGGCGGTGTGGCGCGCCAAGGTCGCGGAACTCGTCCCGCTGGCGGCACTGGTGAAGGCCAGCGAGGAAGATCTCGGCCTGCTCTATCCCGACCGCAGCCTCGACGCCGTGCTCGACGACTGGGTCGCAGCGGGCGCCGGCATGGCCGTCCTCACCCTCGGCGAGCGGGGTGCGGTGGCGCGCACCAGCGCCGGCGTCTCGGCATCGGCGGAAGGGCGGTCGGTCGCGGTGGTCGATACGGTCGGCGCGGGCGACACGTTCCAGGCGGCCCTGCTGGCACGG
This sequence comes from Aurantimonas sp., assembly GCA_036252795.1. GTDB lineage: Bacteria > Pseudomonadota > Alphaproteobacteria > Rhizobiales > Rhizobiaceae > Aurantimonas. The sequence continues at coordinate 5,219 of DASYHY010000182.1, forward strand.
CTTGCCGAGACGGGCGCGCTGTCACGCAACGCTCTGCACGAGATGGACCGCGAGGGCGTGACGGCTCTGCTCGGCTTCGCCGTGGAGGCCGCAGCCATCACCTGCGCGCGGCGCGGCGCCGATCTTCCGAGGCGCGCGGATCTCGGCCTGCCGCCCCTGTAGCCGCGGCTCCTGCGTCAGTCCGGACACGGAAACGAAAACCCCGCCGGATCGATCGATCCGACGGGGCTCATCAATGCCGGGCCAGAAGGCCCGGCGTGGCGCGAGCGCCTTAGTTGAAGCGATACGAGGCCTTGGCCCAGATCGTGTGGAAGTCGAGATCGTCGTCGTTCGACTCGGTGGTGAAGTTCAGATCGCTGTTGGTGTTGGTAGCCGTCACCGAGTAGTCGTTCGAGCCGAGATTCGTGTAGAGGTACTCCACGCCGAACGAGATGTTCTGCGTCGCCATCACGTCGATACCACCACCGACGGAGTAGCCGACGTCGGCATCGTC
>DASYHY010000183.1:0-6297 GCA_036252795.1 Aurantimonas sp.
GCGGCCGTGCGCCAGGATGTGAGCGGTGTCACGGCGTACCCGCAGCACGAGCGTCTCGGAACGGCGCACGCGGTTCTTGCCGCACGCGCGGCCATCGCCGAAGGCGTCGACGACGTTCTGGTGCTTTTCGCCGATACGCCGCTCATCCGGCCGGAGACGCTGGCCCGGGCGCGCAAGGTTCTGGAGGAGGATGCTGCCGTCTGCGTCGTCGGTTTCCGCCCTGCCGATCCGACCGGATACGGGCGTCTCGTCGAGAAGGACGGGCAGCTCGTGGCGATTCGCGAAGAGAAGGACGCCAGCGCGGAAGAGCGCGCCATCGGCTTCTGCAATGCGGGAGTGATGGCCTTTGCCGGGGCGGAGGCTCTCGCGATGCTCCAGACGATCGGCAACGACAACGCGAAGGGCGAGTATTACCTGACGGATATCGTGGAGATCGCCCGTCGCGCCGGACACTCGGTGAGGGCGATCGAGGCCGAGGCCCAAGAGGTCCAGGGCGTCAACAACCGCGCCGAACTGGCAGCGGTCGAGGGGCTCTGGCAGGACCGTCGACGCCGCCAGGCGATGCTGGACGGCGTTACGCTCCTGGATCCGGCGACGGTCTATTTCTCCCACGATACGGAGGTCGACGCCGACGTGACGATCGAGCCGGGCGTCTTCTTCGGCCCCGGCGTCAGCGTCGCTTCCGGCGCGACGATCCACGCCTTCTCCCACATCGAGCACGCCTCCATCGGTCGCGGCGGCTCCGTCGGCCCGTTCGCGCGCCTGCGCCCGGGAACGCGACTCGCGTCCGGGTCGAAGGTCGGTAATTTCTGCGAGGTGAAGAACGCCGAGGTCGGGGAGGGCGCGAAGATCAACCACCTCACCTATGTCGGCGACGCGACGGTCGGCGCCGGCGTGAATGTCGGTGCAGGGACAATCACCTGCAATTACGATGGGGCGGGCAAGCATCTGACCGAGATCGGAGCGGGCGCCTTCATCGGCTCGAACTCGGCGCTTGTCGCGCCGGTGCGGATTGGCGAGGGCGCCTATGTCGGCACCGGCAGCGTGGTCACTGAGGACGTGCCGGACGGCGCACTGGCGATCGCGCGGCAGCGGCAGGTGAACAAGCCCGGGCGCGGCCGGCAGATCATGGAGCGCAATCTCGCGGCGAAGGCGTCCCGTTCCGGCTCGGACGGCGCTGCGTAATTTCCTGTCAACAATCGTGAATCCTCGCCGGGTCCTTCCGGCGCTAGAGACGGCGTGCCGCCTTGGTGGCACGGCGACAGATCAGGGGCTCGTTTTCCATCATGTGCGGCATCATCGGCATCGTCAGTCATGAACCCGTCGCCGGGCGCCTCGTCGACGCGCTCAAGCGGCTCGAGTATCGCGGCTACGACTCCGCCGGCGTCGCGACCCTCGAGGAAGGGGTGCTGACCCGCCGCCGGGCCCAGGGCAAGCTCGTCAACCTGCAGCGCCGGCTGGAGGCCGACCCTCTGGGCGGCACGATCGGCATCGGCCACACGCGTTGGGCGACGCACGGTGCGGCGACCGAAGCCAACTCTCATCCCCACATGACCGGCGACCTCGCCGTCGTGCACAACGGCATCATCGAGAACTACCGTGACCTGCGGGCGGAACTCGAGGCCGACGGCGTGGTCTTCGAAAGCCAGACGGACACCGAGACGGTGGCCCATCTTGTGACACGCGAACTGCGGCGGGGACTGACGCCGAAGGATGCGGTCCACGCGGTTCTCGGACGGCTGGAGGGCGCGTTCTCGCTGGGCTTCCTGTTCGACGGCGAGGAGACGCTGCTGATCGGTGCCCGGCGCGGCAGCCCGCTCGCCGTCGGCGAAGGCGAGGGAGAGATGTTCCTCGGTTCGGACGCCATCGCGCTTTCTCCCTTCACCGATACGGTGCGCTATCTCGAGGAAGGCGATTTCGCTGTCCTGACCCGGACGAAGATCGAGATCTTCGACGAGCATGCGCGGCCGGTGATCCGCCCTGTGCGGCGGGCCACCGGCAAGTCCTTCTACGTGGACAAGGGCAATCACCGCCATTTCATGCAGAAGGAAATCTACGAGCAGCCGGAAGTCCTGACCCATACGCTCGGATCCTTCGTCGACATGACCAGCGGCCGCACGCGTATTCCGGACGGCCAGACCCTCGACTTCTCCGCCGTCCGCCGCATCGCCCTTTCGGCCTGCGGCACCGGCTATTATGCCGCTTTGGTCGGCCGCTACTATTTCGAGCGCTATGCCCGCATTCCCTGCGACCCCGACGTGGCGTCGGAGTTCCGCTACCGCGAGAGCCCGCTCGGCGATGTCGATCTGGCCCTGTTCGTCTCGCAGTCGGGCGAGACCGCGGACACGCTGGCTTCCCTGCGCTACGCCAAGGCCGAAGGCCTGCGTACCGCTTCCGTGGTGAACGTCCAGGAATCGACCATCGCCCGCGAGAGCGACGTGGTGCTTCCGACGCTCGCCGGCCCGGAAATCGGCGTCGCCTCCACCAAGGCGTTCACCTGCCAGCTTATCGCGCTGGCAGCGCTTTCCGTCCACGCCGGCGTGGCGCGTGGCGTCATCTCCCCGGACCGCGAGATCGAGCTGACACGCGCTTTGGCCGAGGTGCCGCGGCTCGTCAACGAGGCGCTGGCGCTGGAGGATGAGGTCGAGGCACTGTCGCGCGAAATGGCGACCAAGCGCCACGCGCTGTTCCTCGGCCGCGGCTTCTCCTACCCGCTGGCGATGGAGGGAGCTCTCAAGCTCAAGGAAATCAGCTACATCCACGCTGAAGGTTATGCTGCGGGCGAGCTGAAGCACGGTCCGATCGCGTTGATCGACGACACGATGCCGGTCGTCGTCGTCGCGCCGCATGATCGCAGCTTCGAGAAGACCATGTCGAACATGCAGGAGGTTGCCGCGCGCGGCGGGCGGATCATCCTGTTCACCGATGCGAAGGGAGCTGTCAGTGCGGGGAGTGATGCGGCCAGCGTCGTGATCCTGCCTGACATGCCGGAGATCCTGACCCCGATCATCTACGCCATCCCGCTGCAGATGCTTGCCTACCACACGGCCGTGCAGATGGGGACGGATGTCGACCAGCCGCGCAACCTGGCGAAGTCCGTCACCGTCGAGTAGCAGCGCAACGTCCAGTAGCAGCGCACCAGCATCCCGCCCGGCGGATCCATGACGGGAGCGCGCCACGTCCTTCAACGAAAAAGGGCCACCGGATCTCTCCGGCGGCCCTTCTCTTTGCGGTGCGAACGCTGGTCGATCAGCGCTTCGAGAACTGGAAGGACCGGCGGGCCTTCGCCTTGCCGTACTTCTTGCGCTCGACGGTGCGCGAGTCGCGCGTCAGGAAGCCACCCTTCTTGAGCACCGCGCGAAGCCCCGGCTCGTAATAGGTGAGCGCCTTGGAGATGCCGTGCCGGACCGCACCGGCCTGGCCGGAAAGGCCGCCGCCGGCCACCGTCGCGACGATGTCGAACTGACCGTCGCGATTGGCGGCGACGATCGGCTGGCGAAGCACCATCTGCAGGACGGGACGGGCGAAATAGGTGCCGAACTCGCGCTCGTTCACGGTGATCTTGCCGGTGCCCGGCTTGATCCACACGCGGGCGACGGCGTCCTTGCGCTTGCCCGTCGCATAGGCGCGGCCGAACTGGTCGAGCTTCTGGACATGAACCGGGGCTTCCGGCTGTGTACCGGCTTCGACGGTGCCGAGTTCTTCGAGTGAAGAGAGCTGGGACATTATGCGGCCCTCATGTTCTTGGAGTTCATCGCGCCGACATCGAGCGCTTCCGGATTCTGTGCCACGTGCGGGTGCTCGGCACCGGCGTAGACGCGAAGGTTCTTCAACTGGCGACGGCCCAGCGGGCCGCGCGGCAGCATGCGCTCGATAGCCTTCTCGACGACGCGCTCGGGAAAGCGGCCCTCGAGGATCTGGCGCGCCTTGCGCTCCTTGATGCCGCCGGCATAGCCGGTGTGCCAGTAATACGTCTTGTTCTCGTATTTCTTGCCGGTCAGGACGATCTTGTCCGCGTTGATGATGATGATGTTGTCACCGTCGTCGACATGCGGGGTATAGGTCGGCTTGTGCTTGCCGCGGAGGCGAAGCGCGACGATGGAGGCGAGGCGGCCGACGACGAGCCCTTCGGCGTCGATCAGAATCCACTTCTTCTCCACCGTCTCGGTCTTCTGCGAGAAGGTTTTCATGGGTTGCCCTTGGGTCGTGCGTGAGCATGAGGCAACCGCTACGGCCGCCTAACGAAAAAGGGCGGCTCGCGGCCGCTCTCTCTGGGCGGTGACATACGGACAGCGGGGCGACATGTCAACGCAAAAGCGCATTTCGGCGTAGCGGCTATCCCTTGTCGTGCAGGGCTCGCAGCGACATGGGTATCATATTACCGAGGGCGCGACCGGCTCTTCTCCCCTGGGCGGGATGGAGTAGGTGGCGACTGCATGGGCAACGCTCCCGTCGCTGCCCTCCGGCGTGATCTCTACCTCGACCACCGCGAGACGCTTGCCGAGCTTCAGGATCGTGGCCCGCCCGAGCAGGACGCCCGGCTCCGGTTTGCGCAGGAAATTGATCGAAAGGTTCGTCGTCACGGCGAGCGCGACGGGGCCGATATGCGCCAGGATCGCGACATAGGCGGCGACGTCGGCGAGGGCGAAGAGGGTGGGGCCGGAGACGGTGCCGCCCGGCCGCAGATGCTGCTGTCCGGCCTGGAGGCGCAGCACCGCGGTGCCTTCCCCGACCTCGACCATGGAGAAGCCGCCGTCGCGGCCGCCCAGCTGCGGAAAGTCGGTATCGAGGAAGCGGGTGATCTCTGCGCAGGTCATGACGGGCTGCAAGACGTATCTCCTCCGGGGAGCGGATGGGCCGGGCGGCGTTGGCGCGAGTGTCCAAATCGTCCTATCTAGCTGCCGACGGAAAGGCCACACGGCCGCAAAGCGGAGACCCGCCGATCCCATGGCAGACATCCTCGAACTCAAAGCGGCGGCACCCGAACCTGTCGTCGTCCAGCGGGCCCCGAGCCTGACCCGTCTCGTCATCTCGAGCCCGCCGGCGAACGCCCTGTCTCTGGCGGTGATGGACGCGCTGCTTGCGGCCCTCGCGGAGGCGGCAGCGGACAAGACCAATCGCGTCGTCGTCATCGCCGGCGAGGGGAAGATCTTCTCCGCCGGCCACGATCTGAAGGAACTCACCGCCCATCGGGCCGATCCGGACCGGGGCCGGGCGTTCTTCGCCGCGACGATGCAGAAATGTGCCGAGCTGATGCAGGCGATCGTTCGCCACCCGAACCCGGTCATCGCCGAGGTGAACGGCCTGGCAACCGCCGCCGGCTGCCAGCTCGTGGCATCCTGCGACCTCGCGATCGCATCGGAGGAGGCGCAGTTCTGCACGCCCGGGGTCAATATCGGCCTGTTCTGCTCGACCCCGATGGTGGCGCTGTCGCGCAACCTGTCGCCCAAGCACGCGATGGAGATGCTGCTGACGGGCGAGACGATCGACGCACGCTCGGCCCGCGAGTTCGGCCTCGTCAACCGCGTCGTGCCGCCGGAATATCTCGGCACCGTCGTCGGCAAATACGCGACCACCATCGCGTCCAAGTCCGCGAAGACCGTGAAGACCGGCAAGGAGGCATTCTACCGGCAGGCGGAGATGGGTCTCGCCGACGCCTACGCCTATACCGCCGAGGTCATGGTCGAGAACATGCTCGCGAAGGACGCCGAAGAGGGGATCGGCGCGTTCCTCAAGAAGCGCAAGCCGGAATGGACGCACGAATGAGCGCCGCACCGCTCCGCTACGACGATGCCACCATCCGCCGTGTCCTGACCGAGGTTCGCACGATCGCGATGGTCGGAGCGAGCGCCAAGGAGATCCGGCCCTCCTATTTCGTCCTGAAGTATCTCCTGGCGAAGGGGTTCCGGGTGATACCGGTGAACCCGGGGCTCGCCGGCCAGACGATCCTCGGCCAGACGGTCCATGCCGATCTGACGAGCATTCCCGAGCCGGTCGACATGGTCGACATCTTCCGCTCCTCCGACGCCGTGCCGGGCATCGTCGACCAGGCGCTGGCTCTCGACCCGAAGCCGAAGGTGATCTGGACCCAGCTCGGCGTGCGCCACGACGAGGCCGCTGCGAAGGCCGAGGCGGCGGGCATGACGATGATCATGGATCGCTGCCCGAAGATCGAGTTCGCGCGGCTTTCCGGCGAGATCGGCTGGAACGGCGTCAACTCACGGGTGATCTCGTCGAAGAAGCCGACGCGCGGCTCGGGCTACCAGAGCTACGGCCTCGGCCCGCGCCGATAGCCGG
>DASYHY010000184.1:0-6411 GCA_036252795.1 Aurantimonas sp.
GATGGCGGCTGGGTGCTGGTGGACACCGGCGTTGCGGGGACGCGGGGCGAGATCGCCGCGGGGATCGAATCGCGGTTCGGCGCATCCCGCCCCTCGGCGATCATCCAGACGCATGGCCACTTCGACCACATCGGCGCCCTGGAGGAACTGAGCGACGAATGGGACGTGCCGATCTACGCCCATCCGCTCGAGCACCCGTTCCTGACCGGACAGCAATCCTATCCGCCACCGGACACGAGCGCCGACGGCGGGATCATGCCGAAGCTCGCCCCCCTCTTCCCCCGCTCGCCGATCGACGTCTCCGCCCGGCTGCGGCCGCTTCCGGAGGACGGCACCGTGCCGCATCTGCCGGGCTGGCGCTGGCTGCATACGCCGGGCCACACCCCCGGCCACGTATCGCTCTGGCGCGAGGCGGACAGGACGCTCGTCGCGGGCGACGCGATCATCACCACGGGCCAGGAATCGGCCTATGAAATCGCAGTCCAGGAGGCGGAGATGCACGGTCCGCCGCGCTACTTCACCCCCGACTGGGATGCCGCCGCCAAATCCGTCCGGCGCATCGCGGCACTCGAGCCCACCCTCGTCGTCACAGGTCACGGCCGGGCGGTGGCCGGACCGGACATGCTTTCAGCCCTGCATAGGCTCGCCGACGAGTTCGAAACGATCGCGCTGCCCCACGCCGATGGCGGAGACTCCTCCCGCTAAGACGCGGCCGGGATATCTCCCGCCCGACCAGCGCCTTCCCCGCGCGGCCGTCCGCAGGGCCGTGCCGGGCTGCTCGGCTCGCTCATCGCCCTGCCGCGCGGGGAAATGGCCGGCTGAGGAAGCGGGAGCCGGCAATGCCGAACCGCCAGGGCATTTCCGCCGCGCGCGTGATGCCGATCCTCGGCCCGTGAACGACCTCTTCGGGAACGCAGATCCGCTCGAGCCGGAAAGGCGCGGTGCCGAGCGGCAGTGCGTCGTGGACCTTGTTGATGCCGAGTGCCTCGGTCAGGCGTCCCGGACCCGAGCAGAGGAGGCGCGGATCGTCGGAGCGACGCCGCTGGCGCATCGCCTCCAGGCCCGCGAGCGGCTCCAGCGCCCGGATCAGGACCGCGCTCCCTGCGCCGCTCTCTCCGCAGACGATGTTGAAGCACCAGTGGATGCCGTAGGAGCGATAGACATAGGCGTGTCCAGGCGGCCCGAACATGGAGGCATTGCGCGCTGTGGGACCGCGAAAGGAATGCGAGGCCGGGTCGCCCCGATCATACGCCTCGGTCTCGACGATCATGCCGCCCACGCCCTCGACCCAGAGGGAAGCGCCCAGCAGATCCCGGGCGACGCTCACCGGATCCCGGCGGAAGAAACTCGACGGCAACCGCTTCATCCGAACCCTCTTTTGCCGCGACCGCAGCGCCGGGATCGGCGAAGCACGCGGCGCATCACGGGCGGTCGGTACCGGATCCGGCAAATGGATGGTAGATTAAGATCCCCGTCCGCCGTGGCGACCGCACCTGCGGCCCGCATGCGGCAGCCCCGCTACAGGAGCTGGACGGGCTGGGCCCGGATGACGATGCTCTCCTGACGGAAGCGGTGCTCCAGTTCGCGGCGATAGCCATGCCACCAGGCTTCATCGAGCTCAGAGGCCATGATTTCGAAGATGACGATCTCGTCCAGGCTGGCCGGTTCGCCCTCCGGCTTCCACACGCCCTCCGCGGGCGCGCGTGCGAACGCCGTCATGCCGCCGAAGCGCTCGGTCAGCACCCGGCGGACCTCATGGAATTCCGAGGCGGGCAGAGCGACGCCGTCATTGTCGTAGAGAGGCAGGAGAATCTGGACGAGATGCATGGCCGTGATGATCCCTGGCAGCCGATTCCGGAGCGCGATCGACGTTCCGGCCGGTCCGAACGAGCCGGCCCTGCATCGGGTTGCATCATCGCGATCCGCCCGCGGGGTGCTGCCCTACCGGCGGATCCGGTTCTCGCGCCAGATGGTGAAGATGCCGCTGGCAATGATGATGGTCGCGCCGGCAAAGACCGGGAGATCAGGCATCTCGCGCCAGACGAGCCAGCCGGCCAGCGTCGCCCAGACCAGCGCCGTGTAGTCGAGCGGCGCGACCACGACGGCCGGCGCCAGCCGGAACGCCTGGGTCATCAGCGTCATGCCTGCCGTGCCAAACAGGGCGATCGCTCCGAACAGCCAGAAATCCTCCGACCGCACCGGCACCCACACGAAGGGCACGACGAGAGAACTCAGCAGCGCCCCCGCCCCGGTCAGGTAGAGCAGCAGCGTCCAGACGCTCTCGCGCCGGTCCACCCAGCGCGCGCTGATCATCAGAAACGCATAGAAGAGGGCCGTGGCGATCGGAAGCAGCGAGGCAGGCTGGAAGGCGGCGGCGCCGGGGCGGACCGCGATCAGCACGCCCGAAAACCCGATCAGCAAGGCCAGCCAGCGTCGCCATCCGACTTCCTCGCCGAGGAACAGCGCCGAGATCGCTGTGATGAAGAGCGGCGCCACGAAGACGAGGGCCGTCGCCTCGGCCAGCGCCAGATATTTCAGGCTGGAGAAGAACAGGAAGGCGGCGCACACCCAAAGCAGCCCGCGCAGGAGATGCGCCAGCGGCCGATGGGAGCGCAGCGCCCCCGCCCCGCCCATGGCCGCCGCGATCACGACGGCGAAGGGCAGCGCGACGAGGTTGCGCAGGAACAGGATCTGAAGCGGCGAATAGTGCGATGCGAGCGCCTTGGCGATGGCGTCGTTGACGCTCAGGCAGGCGACACCGGCGCACATCATCAGCATGCCCGTCGCCGCGCGCGTGTTTCTCAGATCCACTGCTGCCTGCATGCCGCTCTCGCTGTTCCATCCGGTCCCGCGGCGATGGATCGGCAGCAGGCTCATGTCAACTTTTCGGGTCAAACGCTTTCCGGCGCCTGATCGCCGCGCCTGACGGCGAGATCGGCAGTTTCAGCGAGCGTCGGGAGCAACGCCGCTCCGGGCGCGCCCGAGGCTGATGAGCCCGGCATCCTTCGATGATCCAGGCCAAATCAGTTCTGGCGAACTGCTTAATATTTTATATACGTGGCTTATGGTCTGAATGTTTCGGGGAGCCTGACATGACGAGATCGCGGCTCGTTCGATCGCTGAGCTGGGCGCCAACCGTCTCCCTGTCGTGGATGTGGGGGCTGGGCTTCTTCTACTCCATGCACATCGTGTGGATACAGGGCTGGACGGGCTTCTGGATCTTTGCGCTGGCGAATGCCTGCGGGCTTGCCCTCTTCGGAGTCCTCCTCAATTCGCGTCGCCGCGATCCCGGGACCTTGTTCGGCAGGATCGGACCGCGCTTCGTCTCGCTGTTCCTGCTTTGCCAGGTCGGAGCGGTCGGCATCACGCTCTTCTCGCTGGGGGCCTATTTCTGGCCGCTGCTGTTTCCGGATGCGGATGCGAGCACGAGCGTCGCCCTCACCCTGCTCGTCGCCGCCCTAGGCTGCATCGTCGGGCACGCCAGCACGTTGCGACGGCTGCGTCTCCTCCATATCGGCTACCTCGCGGCCGCCCTGGCCGCGATCGCGGCCGCAGGGGCGGCCATGCCGGCGACTGCCGTCCCGTCGGTCGTGCTCGACACGCCGGCGACGCAGTCCGCCTGGACCTTCCTGCTGCCGACGCTGGTCGGCTTCGCGCTCGGTCCCTGGGGCGACCTGCAGCAATGGCAGCGCGCCGTCGAGATCCGCCGGACCGGTTCGTCCGCAGCGATCGCCTACATCGGCGGCGGCCTGATCTTTCTCGGCCTGCTGGTCGCGAATGCGGTCCTCGCCCGCTCGGCCGGCCTGCACGTTCTCGTCGGTACGGACGGTGCGATCGGTGCTCAGGCCTCGCTCGCAGCGCGGCTCGGGTCGGAGGGCGCCGGCCCGGCCCTCGTCGCCTTCGCCATCTGGGCGGTAATCGCCGCGATCTCCACGATCGACAGCTTCTATTGCGCAACCCGCTGGTACCTCTCGACGCTGCTGACCAACAGCCTGCATCCGGCGCTCGCCTTCGTGCCGGCGGCGGCTGCGGCATCGCCCTTGTGGCTGCTGGGCGTCGCCGTCGGCGCGGCCGCCACGATGAGCGCGTTGGGGCTCTCCCAGACCGCCTACATCATGCCTTATGCCACGGTTCTCGTCGGGGCGACGGCGTGCCTTGTGGCCGAGTGCCTCCTCCGTCCCACCCGGTTCGACCCCGTCTCCTCCTATCTCTTCGGCGTCGTGGCCGCCCTCGTCTTCTTCGTCGGCTACCGCGAGGATATCGCGTTCCTCGTCCCGCTCTCGACCGCGATCGCACTTGCCGGCGCGGTGCAGCCCATCCGCTCGATGCTGGCCGAGCGTTCGGCACTTCGGCCAGCGCGAGCGGCGGCGACGGCCGAAGCGGAGATTGAGACGGAAGCCACAAACGCCGAAGCCTCCGCCATCGCCGGCGGCGGGGCTGCCCATTCCGCGTCGTCGGGGGTGACGGCGTCGGCGAACAGCAATGCGGCGCCGGCATACGGCTTCGACGGCCAATGGTTCGTCATGCAGGTCACCCCGACCTACGACGACACCAACTCGGTCGGGAACGTCTATTTCGCCAATTACGTCCGATGGGTCGGCAAGGCGCGGGAGTTGTTCTTCAACGCCTGCATGCCGAAATTCGACCTGGAGACCACGCGCTATCTCGTCCTGACAAAGTCGTTCGAGCATGATTTCCGGCGCGAGATCGCCGAATTCGAGCCGGTGACGATCCGCATCCGGATCGCGCGTCACAATCGCAAGTTCGTCACGCTCGGACACGAGATCCTCAGCGATCGTCACGGCCTGCTGGGGCGCGGCGAACAGGCGCTGATGTTCGTGGACAGGGAGAGCTTCAAGCCGCTCGACATCCCGGCGGACATCGTCCGGGGCTTCCTGCCGTTCTGGCCGTCCAACCGGCCGGAGAGCACCGCCCCTGCCGTTCGGGACGGAGCGCTCATGGCCGGTTGACCGCGAGCCTGAAACCTCAGGCCACCACGCGAGGTTCGAAGCGGCCGAGATTTCTCTCGATCATCCGCAGGGTAGCCTCTTCGCAAGCGGGCCTGCCGAACAGATAGCCCTGGAACTCGGGGCAGCCGATCTTCCGCAGGCAGTCGCTCTGCTTCTCCGTTTCGACGCCCTCCGCCGTCGTCGTCATACCGAGCGTGCGGGCAAGGTCGACGATGGTCCTGACGATGCTGACGTCGCTCTCGACGTCTGGCAGGTCGACGATAAAACTCCGGTCGATCTTGATCTTGTCGACCGGCAGTTTCTTCAGGTAGCTGAGACTTGAATAGCCGGTGCCGAAATCATCGAGGGCCAGCCTCACGCCCATTCGGCGAAGGCTCTCGAGAACATCCATGGCCTCGTTCGTCGTGGCCAGGAACGCCGTTTCCGTGATCTCCAGTTCGAGCCGCGATGGCTCCAGTCCGGCATCCGACAGTGCCTGCGACACGATGCCGACCAGATCGGAATGGCGGATCTGCACGGTCGACACGTTGACGGCGACCGTGAGCGACTGGTCCTGCCAGGTCGAGGCGAAATGGCACGCGGTCCTGAGGCTCCACTCGCCGAGGGCGAGGATGCTGCCCGTCTCCTCTGCCAGGGCGATGAAGTCGGACGGCGGCACGTTGCCGTGCTGGGGATGCTGCCAGCGCATCAGAGCCTCGAACCCGTTCAACTCTCCCGCATCGGCCGAGACGAGCGGCTGGTAGTGGAGAGCGAATTCGCCGCGATCGAGCGCACCGCGCAGTTCCCCCATGAGAACCGCCCGCTCTTCCTTGTGCAGGTCCATCGCCGGTGTGTACAGCCGGTAGCTTCCGCCACCCTCGTCCTTCATCCGGTAGAGTGCCGCATCGGCCTTGCGCAGTATCTCGTTCGACGTGATCTCGTCCTCTGCGATCGCGATGCCGATGCTGACGCCGACGTCGAGATAGAGGTCGCCCAGTTCGAAGGGCTTCTGCAGGCTTTCGATGATCGCGTCCGCAAGGCCGGCGTTCCGTGCGGGATCCGGCGTGAAGTGAAGGATCGCGAACTCGTCGCCGGCGAATCGCGATGCCACGACGTGGGGCCCGACGAAGCCCTGGAGCCGCTCGCCGATCTTTCGCAAGAGATCGTCGCCGACGGCATGGCCGAACGTGTCGTTCACCTGCTTGAACCGGTCGAGGTCGAGGCACAGGATGGCGAACCCCGCTCCGCCCGGGTGGTCGAGCAGCACAGCGCGCGCGTCTGCGACGATCTTCTCGAAACGTCGACGGTTGGGCAGTCTCGTCAGGAGGTCGTGGTTGGCGATATGGTCCAGCTTGGCCAGGTACTCGTTCTCGAGCGTGACGTCGGAACCGATGCCGCGAAAGCCGAGAAACTGCTTCTCCCTGTCGTAGACGGGTTTTCCCGTCAGCGCCCACCAGCGTCG
>DASYHY010000185.1:0-16545 GCA_036252795.1 Aurantimonas sp.
CTTCATGGTCACGTCGAGCTTGCCGAAATGCGCGGGCTGAAGCTGGATCTGGATCGTCTTGAGAGCCGCACCGCCGGCGCGCAGGCGCAGATTTCCCTCCGCCTCCGAACCGCTCAGGTCGGACCGCAGGTCGCTGACGGCCCCACCAAGGGCCGAGGCCACCTGTCGACCGAGCGGGACGTCGGGGATTGCGCCGGTCGAGGGAGCGTTCGCGAACCCGATCCCCTGCGGCGAAGCTGCTCCGGTCTCCGTCTTCGCTGCGGGAAGGCGCACGGCGGTGCCGTCTTTATCGTCGGCACCCCGCCGGGCCTCCGCCCTGCCGTCCGGCCGTGCAGCAGTCGGACCCGCTTCGCGTGCATTGTCAGGCAAGGCCGAACCGGCCTTGCCGCTCGGCTGCGACGCCTCGTCCGCGCCGGCTGCAAATGCCGCGCCGGCTTCGGGCTCGCCGTCTGGCACCATCGGGGCATCGGGTCCGGCGAACGAGCGGCCCGGAGCGACCGCGCGGAACGCGGGGGCACCGCCGCCTGGAGCCCCGGTTCCAGGAACGCCTGTGCCATGGCCCGCGGGCGCGAAATGGGTGCGCATCGAAACGAAGTCGGCCCGGATCCGGCCGTCCGGGGAACCCTGGCCGGATGCGGCAACGCGCAGCGACGCCCCGTCTGCATCGACGATCGAGGCAGCCGTTGCCTCGAGCCGCCTGAAGATCTCGGAGCGCGCATCGTCCGTCGCAGGTCCCGGCATCCGGGCGAAAATGTTCTTCTGGGAGGCGGGATCCGCCGGCATGTCTGCGGGGCCGCCGCCAGCGCGTCCGGCGTGGTCGGCAATTGCCGCACCGACCGGTTTTCCATCTGCCGGTTCCCTCGCCGCCTTTGTCTCGGAACCAGCACCGCGCCGTCCGGCCTCGACGGCGGCGAGGATTGCCGCGAGCCCCTGAGGCACGCCCTCGGCGGATGCTGCAGCTCCCTGCCCTGCCGGATCCCCAGCCGTCAGCGCCTCGACGGTGGCTGGGCCCCCTTCATCGTTACCTGCCGCGCCTTTTGGGGAAATGCCTTCGGCGGCCGGCTCGGCGTCCGCCTTCGCGGCCGTCCGCTTCTCGTCGCGGGCACCGAGGGCGGAGGTGAAGTCGCTTCCATCCTTTTGCTCCGTGCGCCCCGCGGTCCGGCGCGCGGAAGGCTGGGCATGACTGTCGATCTGCACCGGTAAAGCGGTCATGGGTCCAGCCTCTTCATGTCTTCACGCATTCGATCCAGAAGCGCGTTGCCCCGGGCCAGCACATCCGTCGCAGGCAGCGCTGCCGCGGCAGCATCATCCTCGGGATCGTGTGTGATCGGCAGAGCGCCCGCGAGCAACGGCTGGCGCATCTGCTCGAGCAGTTCCAGCGCTGCCGTGCGCAGCTTCTGGTCGGCCTCATGGAGCAGCGCCGGGTCGATCGCCTCCAGCGTCGTACGAACCTCGATGAAATCGCGCTGCGTCAGCGTTGCGGCGACGTCGTAGAGAGTGGCGCGCAGCCGGTCCTCGCGGGTCGCGTCGGAATAGGTCAGCGCCTGTGTCGCGGCTTTTGCGGCCAGGGCGAGATTGCCGGTGACGAGCGCCCGCCGTCCGACCGCCAGGAAAATCGCGAGCTGCTGCTGGCGCGGAATCGTGAAGGTGGCGTCGGCGATGGCCGCGATGGTCGCCGCCTCCGTCCCCGCCGGCCGGTCCGAGAAGACCGAGGAAAGTCGGGCGCGGAAGTTGCCGGCATAGGCCGACTGCGAGAACCGTTCGAAATACTGCCTGGCGAAGCGATCCGCCGACTGCGGGTCGCCCGTCGCGTCCGCCAGCATCACGCCCATGCGCAGCGCCGCCTCCTCGAGCAACGTGCCGGGAGCTGCCAGCATCACGCGCTTGAGACGCTGCAGCGCCTCTTCCGGGTTCTCGCTCTGCTGCAACTGCGCCAGCGCGAGTTCCACCTGCGCCACGAAGCCGCTCTCGCCATGGGCCAGATCGATCGACTTCAGCTTCTCGATCGCCTCGGCGGAGCGGTTCTCGACATAGGCCAGCGCGCCCTCCAGCAGCAGCCGGTCCTCGCCCTCCAGCGTCGTCCGCTCGATGATCTTGCGCAACACGGGAGGTGGACCACCGCTCAGCACGAAGAGCGCGGCAGCCCGGCGGTTGCGCGGATCCTGCCAGACTTCGGGCGCGGCTTCCGCGAAGGTCGTGCCGTAACGCTGGAGCAGCCGCGACTGCACCCGGATCGCTGCCCCGTTGCCACGCGCCACCTGGTCCTGGAGGAACTGCAGCGACCGGACGATCTCGTACGGCATCGGGCCCGCCTGCTCGGACTCTGCTTCCTCGCCCGCAGCGTCCGGCAGCGCTGCTTCCGACGATCCGGCGTCCGGATCTTCGTCCTGCCGCGCTGCTGCTTCCGGTCCCGAATGCCGGGCCGCTTCCCCCGCCTGCCGCACCCGCGCCGCCATGGCGGCGGGATCCTCGCTGTCGAGCGCCGGCCCCGCCTCTTCGGCGACGGCCGAGGAGAACGAAGCAAGCAGCATCAGCGCCCCGAGCGCGAGGGGTCGCAGCGACAGGTCGGGCTTCTTCATGTGCTCGGAACCGTCAGCATTATCTCGATGCGGCGGTTGATCGCCGCTTCGGGGTTGGCGGGGTCCTTCGGTTGGCGGTCGGCGAAGCCCTCGATCGTGCGCACGCGCTTCTCGTCGAGGCCGCCGCGCGCCAGCATGTAGTAGGCCATGTGGGCGCGGGCGGTGGAGAGCCGCCAGTTGTCGTACTCGGCACTGCGGAAGGGACGCGCATCGGTGTGGCCGCGGATGATCACCTCGCCTTCGCGGGTCGCGAGCGTCGCGGCGATCTTCTCCATCATGGCCACCGCCTCCGGCGTCGGCCGCGCCGAACCGATGGCGAACATGCCGCTTTCCGCGTCGTCGGCGAGCGAGATCGTCACGCCGCCTTCGCCGGCAGTGACCTCGAGATTGGCGGGCAGTGTCTGCCCGGCCTTGGCCAGTTCGATCTCGAGATCGGCCTTGATTGCCTCTGCTGCGTCGTCGCGGGCATCCTTGGCGGTCTCGGCCGCGTCGGCGCCCTCGCCCTCGGCATCCATGGCATCGGGAACGGGAACGGCATCGTCGGCTTCCCCGGCGCCCTTCTCGGCCTCGACGGGCGGGTCCACCGGAACGACGGTCGTGCGGAACTCCGCCGGCGGCACGTCTTCCAGCATGCCGCCATTGTCCACCGTGTTCTCCGCAATCTGCCACGACGCGGGGTCGAACGGATCACGATAGGCGTCGCCGCCGTTCAGACCGGGCAGTCCCGATCCGTCGGGCAGGCCGTTGTCCGGCGTGTTGCTGGTGGCGGTGCTTTCCGATGCGATCTCCGCCAGCACGGCGTAGGGATCGCGGAACATCGCCTGTTCGTCGCCGCCCTCCTGTTCACCGGCCAGCGGCTTTCCATGGGGGTCGCCATTGGTTTCCACCTGGCTCACGCCCTGGTCGTTGACGTCGCGGGACGCGCCGTCGTCCTTCTTCTCGATTCCCTTGATCGAGGGAGACGAGTCGGTGAGCTTGATCGGGTTGAAGTACTGCGCGACCTGCTTTCGCGTCGCCATGTCCGACGTGTTGGTCAGCCACATCACCAGGAAGAAGGCCATCATCGCCGTCATGAAGTCGGCGAAGGCGATCTTCCAGACGCCGCCATGATGCGCCTCCTCCGACGACGCGCGCCGGCGGACGATGATGATCTCCTGGCGCTCCAGATGCCCCGCGCCTGCCTGCTGTGTCACGCGAGTGCCTCTTCCAGCGCCTTGCGCCATCCGGCGAGACGGCTCTCGATGACCGTCTGGTCACACTCGATGCGCACCTCAACGCTGTCCTCGTCCGGCGTGAAGGCGACCATGGCGCTACCATTGCCCAGTTGCGCCGCCAGTGCTTCGAGAAGGTCCGCCGGTCCGCTGGCGCGCACGTTCATGGCCTTCCCGTCGAGCGTCAGCGTCCGCACCGCGCCGGCAAGCTCCATCACCGTCTGCCGCCGCCGGGCGCCAAGCGCGATCGGCCGCAGCACGCTGGACAGCGAGGTCTGCACCACCGCCTCGATGCGGTCGAGCCGCTCGTCGAACAGGCCGGCCAGGCGCTCGCCTTCCGCCGCGGCCCATTCGGCCCGCGCTGCATCGAGAGCGGCGGCATGGGCAGCTTCGGCCCGTTCGCGTTCTTCGCGCACGGCCTCGGCCAGCGCCGCCTCGTGCTCGGCCTCTGCCGCTGCGCGGGCTTCTGCCCGTCCTTCCTCACGGGCCGCTTCGAGAAGCTCGTCCTGGCTCGGAGCCGCCTCCTGCGCTTCCTCTTCCTCTTCCTCTTGCCGTTCCTCCAGCTCGTCCGACTCTTCCGGCTCGTCCGCCGTCTCGATCAGGAAAGGCGCATCGTCCAGATCAGCCGCCTCGAAGGCGGGAGTGGCGAAGGGCAGATCCTCGGCCTCTGGCGCCTCGGCGACCTCCCAGGCGGTCGCCGGCAGTTCCATCTCGGGCAAAGCGGCCAAAGGGAACGGGACGACTTCCGAGGTGGGGTCCGGATCGAAGGCGTGATTGGCAACCCGCATCAGGTGCTCGAAATCCGGCTGGCGCTGGCGCCGCGGACGGGGCGCCCGGCTCCGGCGGCTTCCAAAGGGAACGCCATCCTGCTCTTCGTATTCGGTAAGGTACTGCGCCAGGGGGATCATGGACTACGCCGCTTCCTTTTCATGGATCCACTGCCTGAGGATCGCCGCAGCCTGCGCTTCGTCGAAATCGATCAGCTTTGCGAGCCGCGCCTGGGGCGACGTCGCCTGGCTGAGCGACAGGTCCTCGAGGTAGGCCGGGTCCATCCCGGCGAACTGACCGATACCGCCGGAAGCTGGAGTGGCGCCTGTGCCGAGATCGACGTTGCTGCCGTCGAAGTCCGGAAGAGCGAGGTCGAGATCCATCAGCGGCTCGGCCTCGATCTGCTCCTCCGGAACGACCGTGGTCCCCGCGATGGCGCGCACTGCCGGCTTCAGGCCGAACCAGATCAGCAGGATGGCGACGGCGAGGATGGTCAGCGCGTTGATGAGCGTGCCCGACTGGCGCACGAACATCTCGCCGAGGCTCGGACCCGGCACCGGCTCGAGCAGGCTGCCTTCGGACATGAAGTCGACGGCGGTGACCTTGATCTGGTCGCCACGCTCCTCGGAGAAGCCGGCCGCGGACGCCACGAGCGCCTCGATCTCGCCCACCCGCTCCTCGACCTGTGCATCCGTCGCATCCGCGCCGATCGCGTCCTTCAGCCGCTGACGGCTGACGACGACGGCGATCGAGAGCTGCTCCACGGCGTAGCCGTCGCTGGTCGTCGAGATCGTCTTCTCGTTGATCTCGAAATTGGTCAGCTCCTCGCGTCGCTCGTTCTCGTCGCGCGAGGTCTCGCCGCCGGTGGCAGCGGGCGCCTCGTCCACCGCACGAATGTCCTGCTCGACCCCGACCGGCAGCTCGCCGGCCGTGTTCTCGCTGGTACCGCTCTCGCGCACCGTCCGGGTCGACCGCTCGACGCGCACGTCCGGATCGAAGAGCCGCTCGTTGACCTGCCGCCTGTCCGTGTTCAGCCGGCTGACGACGCTGGTCTGGAAGTTGCCGATGCCGAGATAAGGCGCGAGGGTGCGCCGGATCGATTCCTCGACGCTGTTCGATACGATCTTCTCGATCCCGAACAGCTTCGTCGGAGCAGCGGACACCGAATCGTCGGCCGAGGCGAGCAGCGTGCCGTCGGAGTTGAGGACCGTGACTTCGTCCGGGTTCATGCCGGGGATAGCGGAGGCGACGAGCGAACGGACCGCCTGGGCAGAGCCGAAATCCTCCGGGCTCTCCGTGCGGATGACGACGCTCGCCGAGGGCTTGCGCTGTTCGCGACGGAAGGACCCTTCGTCCGGCAGGACGATGTGGACGCGGGCGGCCCGGACGTTCTTCAGTGTCTGGATCGTGCGGGCGATCTCGCCTTCCAGGGCGCGAACGCGTGTGATCTCCTGCATGAACGAAGTCAGGCCGATCGAGCCGAGATTGTCGAACAGCTCGTAGCCGGCGTTTTCGGAGCGAGGCAGCCCCTTCTCCGCGAGCAGCATCCGGGCCGGCGCGGTTTGCGAAAAGGGCGTGAGGATCGCGTCGCCGGTCATGTTGACGTCGAAGGGGATAGCCGCTTCCGTCAGCGCAGCACCGATTCGCGTCACGTCGGTTCGATCGAGGCCCGAATAGAGCGTCTCCATGTCGGGACGCGAGAGATAGTAGCTGCCAAGTCCGACGAGCGCGATGACCAACGCCCCGATGAGGCCCAGCGCGCCGAGCTTCCTCGGGCCGAGCGCCGCGAGGTTCGCCAGCACCTTTTCAGTCTGTCCGCCGATGGCAAGCGCCATTGTCTTCCCCTACACATTCCGATGCAACGCAACATCACGCCGGCAACATGCCGGCCGAAGCTTGCGCGAGACCCCGGTTAACAAATGGTTAACGGCGCTCGACCAGCATTGCGAAGACATCTCCGGGCGCCCGCTGCGGCCCCGGAAGGGGAATACTTGCGGATGACTTCGGCAAACGCAGACAGACCGCCCGTGCCGGGCACGAGCAGTCTGAGGGTGTTCATCGGAGGCACGAGTACCGGCGGCTCCGGTCGCCGGCGGACCGGAACGGCTAGGAGAACAGTTCTATGTCGCCGCTCGCGGCAGGAGCGATACTGAAGCGCTGGTTCGACGGCACCGCCAGCCGGTTCTTCAACTCCGTCAACCGAACGGTCTCCAGGGCGGCGCTGAGGCCGACCTCGCATTCCTCCGAGACATGCTCGCCGAGGGCGCCGAGGAAGACCGACAGATTGTCGAGCGTCTGCTGGGCCCGATCGATGCTCTGGACCGCCCGCACATAGGAGGGGTCCCGGCTCGAACAGTTGTGGCAAACCAGCTCGTGCATGGCCTCGGTGGCCTCGGCTAGGGTGCCCATCTCACGGGACAGGATCTTGAGAAGGTCTGGCAGCGTGCTGGTGGTCATGGCCATGCGCTCTTGTCTGCGTGTCCCGGCAAGCCGGAGAGGGAACGACCGCGCTGCGATCGATGGTTTGTCGTTCAGAAGAGTTCGACGTCGCCGATTGTCTGCGGCTTCGGCACCGGCGCCACGGGAATGCTGGGCATCGCGGCCTTCTCGAAGAAGATCTGCCGGGCCCGCCCGGATTCCGGCCAGTATTCGATCCGCCGCCCGGAATGGCCGCCGAGGCTGCCGCCGAGATAGGTGATCTTCTCCATCCGCAGGAAGCGCTCCGCGAAGGCGGCATTCTTCGCCCCCACGTCGGAGAGGCCGCCTACCGTACGCGCGCCGCCGAAGAGCTTGGCCTCGAGATGCCCGCGGCGCGCACCGCGCTGCATCAGGCCGTTGATGAGGAGTTCCATCAGATAATGGCCGAAGCTCTCTGCACGCCCGCCTTCGAAGTCGCTGCTGCCGGGCAGCAGGAAGTGGTTCATGCCGCCCACGCCCGCCTCCGGATCGCGGATGCACGCCGCGACGCACGAGCCGAGCAGGGTCGTCAGGACGGTGTCCCGCCCGGTCTCGACCTTTGCCTCGCCCTGCATGACGTGTACGCGTCGTGCTTCCATGACAATACTCATTCGCGATTACTGAAGCGGTCCGACGACGGCTTCCATGGTCTTCTTGAGCACGGGGAGCGTGATCGGCTTGGCCAGGAAGTTGTTGACGCCCGATTGCGCCGCCTGCTGAACCAGTTCGCGGTCTCCCTTGCCGGTCAGGATGATGAAAGGCGTCTTCTTGGTCGGTCCGTAGGCGCGAATCGCCTTCAGCAACTGGATCCCGTCGAGCTTCGGCATGTTGAAGTCGGAGATGATGATGTGGCACGGCGCCGTCATCATCGTCCGCAGCGCTTCTTCGCCATCCGTCGCAAAGACGATGTTCTTGATCCCGAGTTGTTCGAGCGCGTCGCGAATGAGCATGCGACTCGTACGATGATCGTCGACGATCAGGACCTTCAGGTGATCTTTGATGCTCATTGCGCCATACCTCTTGAATGCATTAGACGCCGGACTTGTGAAGGTTTCCCCCAGCGGAAGCGGAAAAGTTGCAACTTTTCGGGCGAGATGCGTCGCGACGGGATCATGCGAAGATCTGCCGGGCGATGCGGGTCAGCGGAACACGCTTCTCGGCCGCGCCGATCTCGTGCGCGACACGGGGCATGCCGTAGACCAGCGATGATTCCTCGTCCTGCGCGATCGTCCGGGCGCCGCCCTTTCGCATCTCGAGCAGGCCCTGCGCCCCGTCGCGCCCCATCCCTGTCAGGATCACCCCGGTCATGCGGCCCTTGAAGTTCTTGGCGAGCGAGGCGAACAGGACGTCGACCGAGGGGCGGTGCCCGCAGACCGGACCGTCTTCGACGAGCGCGATGGTAGGCTGCGTGCCCTTGCGCAGCATCATGTGACGACCGCCGCCCGGAGCGAGATAGACCCGCCCCTGCTGCACCGGATCGCCGTCCTTCGCCTCGGTCACCCGCGCCGGGCAGGCCCGGTCGAGGCGCGCCGCGAAGGAACCGGTGAACGCTGCGGGAAGGTGCTGGACAATGAGGGTGGGCGGGCAGTCCGCAGGGAACTCGGCGAGCACCTGCATCAGCGCCTCGACACCGCCGGTAGACGAGCCGATGCCGACGAGTTCCGGCCCGGTCGCGCTGCGCGTCACCGTCGTCGCCGCGGGTCGTCCCCGGGTCGTGCTGCCGCGGCGCCGGGCGAGGCCGGCGCGGGCTTGAGCCGCTTCCTTGACGAGACCCGGCAGCACCTCGAACGTGTTGCTCTGCGCGCCCGGCTTGGCGATGCAGTCGAACGCGCCGATCTCCAGGGCCGCCAGCGTCGCCGCCGCACCGGGCGCCGTGAGGTTCGACACCATGATCACCGGCGTCGGGCGAAGCGTCATGATCTTCTCGAGGAACTCGATGCCGTTCATGTCCGGCATCTCGACGTCCAGCGTCACGACGTCGGGGTCGAGCGCCTTCATCATCTCCCTTGCCTCGTAGGGATTGGCCGCTTCGCCGACGACCGTGATGTCGGGATCGCTGACGAGGGCGTGCCGGATCAGCGCCCGCATCGTCATCGAATCGTCGACGACCAGGACGCGCGCAGGCCCCTTGGCGGGGGCGCTTGCCTCGGATGGGTGTCGGTTCAGCTCCATCTCCATCCCCTCAGGCCGGCGACTTGCGATACGAGGTGTTGCCGTCATAGGTCAGGACGCTCGTCGCCGGCCCGCCGAGCCGCTCGGAATGCCCGACATAGAGGTAACCGCCCGGCTGAATGCGCTCGGCGAACCGGTTCCAGACCCGCTCGCGCGTCTGCTGGTCGAAATAGATCGTGACGTTGCGACAGAAGATCGCGTTGAACTTGCCCTTCATCGGCCACTGGCCGATCAGGTTGAGTTCACGGAAAGCCACGAGGTCGCGCATTGCGTCCACCACCTCGTAGCCCATCTCCTCCGTGCCGCCCTGCCTGCTGCCGGCGACCGGCGGTGCCGGCCGGAACCAGCGTCGGCGAAGTTCGGCGGGGACGCTGCCGAGGTCGCTGGCGCCGTAGATGCCGGTGCGGCCGGTGGCGACGACATTCGGGTCGATGTCCGTGGCGAGGATGCGGATGTCCAGGCTGGGCGCGTTCGGCATCATGGACAGCAGCGTCATCGCCATCGAGTACGGCTCGTGGCCGGTCGAGCAGCCGGCCGACCAGAGCCGAACCCGCTGGCCGCGCTTGGCAGCTTCCAGCAGGGGCGGCAGCAGGTGCTCGCGCAGATGGTCGAAATGGTGCTTCTCGCGGAAGAAATGCGTGACGTTGGTGGTCAGCGACGCGAGCATGGTCATCCGCTCGCCGGCGTTGGACGCGTCTGCGACGAGCGCGCAATAGTCCTTGAAGCTCGCGATGCCGAGTGTGCGCAGACGCTTCGACAGCCGCGAATAGACCAGGTTCGTCTTGGACGACGCCAGGTGGATGCCGGCATCCTCGTAGAGCATCCCGGCAATCTTGAGGAAGTCGGCTTCCGTCATCGGAAACTCGCCGGAGACGATCGACGCCGAGTCCCCTCGTGCGGTCCTCGCCGGCCTTTCCTGTCTCGTCTGACCGGTTACCACGTCAATCTCCAGGGTCTTCCCTTCGCGCTGTCGGCGCAGGATGTCGGAACTCGCACCGCCGGCTTGCCGCCGGCGGCGAGAGGCTGCTAGGCGACGGCCTGCAGCTGCGGCAGGACGTTGTCGGTTGCGATGAGCGAGATCATGCGCGAGTCGATCGCCATGACGCCGCGCACGAACTGCTTGGCGAGTTCAGACGCGATGTCCGGCGTCTGCTGCAGGGCGTCGTCCGTGACCGTCAGGATGTCCGACACCGCATCGACCAGGAGGCCGAAGAGCTGCTGGTCGACCCGCACCACGATGATGACGCTGCGCGCCGTCGGCGCCGTCTTGGGAAAGCCTAGCCGCGCCGCGAGATCGACGATCGGCAGCACCGCGCCGCGCAGGTTGATCACCCCGATGACGTAGAAAGGCGCGTGCGGCAGCGGGGTCGCGGCGGTCCATCCGCGGATCTCGCGCACCGACATGATGTCGACGCAGAACTCCTGCTCGCCGATACGGAAGGCGATCAGTTCGCGGGTGTGTGCGTCGCCGCGATTGTCGTTGAGGTGGGGCGTCGTGAGCCCCGAGGTCATGGTCATGGAACTCACTCCGCTGCGTGCTGAAGGCCGGTGTTGAAGGCGCCGTCGATGCGCGACGTTGCCACGATCGCGTCGACGTCGAGGATGAGGGCGACACGGCCGTCGCCCAGAATGGTGGCGGCGGCGATTCCCGGCACCTGGCCGTAATTCGCCTCCAGGCTCTTGATCACCACCTGCCGCTGGCCCTGGATCGTGTCCACGAGCAGCGCCGAGCGGGTGCCGTTTTCGGCTTCCACGAGGATGGCGACGCCGCTCGTCGCGCTGGTCGTCTCGGACGAGTAGCCGAGTTCCCGCCCGACATCGACGAGCGGCAGGAACGCGTCGCGGACTTTGATCAGCCTGGCCTCGCCGCCGAAGCTCTTCACTTCGTCCGGCTTGGGCTGCAGCGTCTCGACGATCGCCGTCAGCGGCACGACGGCGGTCTGGTCGCCGACCGACACGATCATGCCGTCGAGCACCGCCAGCGTCAGCGGCAGGCTCATCGTGAAGGTCGACCCCCTGCCCGGCTTCGAATTGATCGAGACGCGGCCGCCGAGCGCCTGGATGGAGCGCTTGACCACGTCCATGCCGACGCCGCGGCCCGACAACTCGGAGATCTCCGAGGCGGTGGAGAAGCCCGGCATGAAGATGAGGTTGTCGATCTCCTCGTCCGAGAGGCTGGCTTCGGCCGGCACGAGGCCCTTTTCGATCGCGATCTCCCGAACCTTCTTGCGGTTGATGCCGGCGCCGTCGTCGGCAATTTCGATCACGATCCGCCCCGAGCGGTGCATGGCGGCCACGCGCACCGTCCCCTCCTCGCTCTTGCCGGCCTCGCGTCGGACCTCCGGCTTCTCCAGACCGTGGTCGATGGCGTTGCGAATCATGTGGGTGAGCGGATCGGACAGCCGCTCGATCACGGTCTTGTCGACTTCCGTGGCCTCACCTTCGGTCACCAGCCGGACCGTCTTGCCGGCGATGTCGGCGACTTCGCGGACCAGTCGCGGCAGCCGCTGGAACACCGACTTCACCGGCTGGGCGCGGATCGCCATGACGCTGTCCTGGATCTCTCGCGTCAGCTGCTCGAGTTCCTCGAGGGCGACGGCGACATCCGAGGCCCGGGCGAGGCCGGCCTGAAAGGCGCGCTGGGAGAGCATGACCTGGTGGATCACCAGTTCGCCGACGAGGTCGATCAGCCGGTCGACCCGCTCGAGGTCTACGCGGATGGTCTGGCCGGGGGTCGCAGCGGCAGCCTGGGACTTGGGTTCGCCGGCTTCGGCCTTGGGAGCAGGCGCGGCGGCCCGCACCGGCTGAGGCGCTGCAGGCGCTTCGACGGTCTGGGCGACGGGCTCGACCGGGTCGGTCGCTGCAGCCTCTGTCTCTGCCGGTTCCGGGCTTGCCTCGCCGCGGATTCGGGCGAGCAGGTCGGCCAGGTCGCCGTCGACGGCCGCGTCGCTTTCGCCCTCCGGCTCCCCGCCGACCGCCTCGACCGAGAGGTCGCAGTCACTTTCCACGAAGTCGAAGACCTCGCGGATCTTCGACTCGCCATGCTCGGTGTGCAGATCGATGGTGAAGGAGAGATAGGATGCTTCCGGATCGAGATCCGTCAGTCCGGGCAGCTCGCTGGTGTCGCAGGTGACGACCATCTCGCCGAGTTCGCCAAGGTCGCGCAGGATCCGCACGCTGTCATTGGCGTTGGCGTAGAGCGCCGCATGGGGCCGGAAGATGATCCGGTAATGCCCGTCGCTGCCGCCGCCCAGCATCTCCCCGACGTCCACCGCGACGGGCACAAAGTCGAAATCCATGCCGTCGTCGTCCGCCGCGGCCGGCGCCGCTGCGCCGTTCTCGCCACCCTTCGAACCGCCGACCAGCGCCTTCAGCTCCAGGATCAGCCCCGCATTGCGTTCCGCGTCGCACGACCCCTCGTCGCGCGCCGCGGCGACGAGATCCGCCAGCGCGTCCGCGGCGCGCAGCATCACCTTGATCACCTGGTCGCTCGCTTCGAGCCGGTCCGAGCGCAGCTCGTCCAGGGTCGTCTCGAACACGTGGGCGAACTGCACCAGCTCGTCGAGGCTGAAAGCGCCCGCTCCGCCCTTGATCGAGTGCACGGCGCGGAAAACCGCATTCACCGTGTCGGAGTCGGCCGCCCCGTTCTCGATCGCGAGGAGTCCTGCTTCGAGTTCGGCGAGTTGCTCGGCGCATTCCTCGAAGAAGGTCTGCCGGATTTCGGCCATCGCATCCATGTTGCTACCCTGTTCTCATCGTCGAACACCGACATAAAGCGCGGTGACTTGCCACAAGCTTACCGCCGGCGGGCGGATGCCGATCAGGCCGCGACGCGGTTGATCGCCTCGAGCAGCTTGGCGGGGTCGAATGGCTTGACGATCCAGCCCGTTGCGCCCGCCAGGCGGGCGCGCTGCTTCTTCTCCGCGTCGCTCTCCGTCGTCAGGACGAGGATCGGGATGGCCCGTCGCGAGGGGTCGCCACGGACCGCCTCGATGAACTGGAAGCCGTCCTTGCGGGGCATGTTGATGTCGGTGATGATCACGTCGGGTTCGACGGCCATTTCCTGCAGCACTTCAATGCCGTGCTCGCCATCTTCCGCCTGCACCACGTTGAAGCCGGAAGAGGACAAGGTCGCGCGCAGCATTTCCCGCATGGTGCGCGAATCGTCGATCGTCAGAACTGTCCTGCTCATGCCGCGATTTCCCTGTCGGTGAGGGTCCCCGAGAGACCCATGAGTTCGATGCCGTTGCGGAATGCCTCGGAGGGTTCCGCGATCTTGAAGCTGACGGCGTCCGCCTTCCACGAGGTGGCGGCTGCGAGAAGCACCTGTACGCACTGGGCTCCGATCTTGCTGACGGCCGAGGCGTCGAGCATCACCGGCTTGCCCCGAAGGCCGACGAGCTGGTCGCAGAGCGGGCCGGCAGCCTTGAGGTCGAGAACCGCCGGCAGGTCGATCGCAGCCGGCTTGGGGGTTGCGGGTCGTCGGGCCATCAAAACTCCTCCCAGCTTTCGGTTTCGGCGTGAACGGCAGGGGCGGCGCCGCCGCGGCCGGTGGTCTTCATCTGCGTCGTGGTGCGGAACGCCGGGCGCGCGGCCCGCGATCCGCCCGATGCCGAAGCCGCGCTGCGGCCGGAAAGGCTCGCCGAGGTGCGGAACTTCGCCATCGCCGTCGCCAGTTCCTCGGTCTCGTTGGTCAGCGTCTGGCTCGCCGCCGTCGCCTCCTCCACCATCGCCGCGTTCTGCTGGGTGACCTTGTCCATCTGGTCCGCCGCCCCTGATACCTCGCGAAGGCTCGTCGCCTGCTCGCGCGCCGACGCCGCGATCGTCGAGATCACCTCCGCCATCGAACTCACTTCCGTGACGATCTCCTCCAGCGACTTGCCCGACGCCGTCACCAGCTCGACGCCCGTGCCGACCTGCTCGCGCGAGGTGGCGATCAGCGTCTTGATCTCCTTGGCCGCCTCCGCCGAGCGCTGCGCCAGCCCGCGCACCTCCTGCGCCACCACCGCAAAGCCGCGGCCCGCATCACCCGCCCGCGCCGCCTCGACGCCGGCATTCAGCGCCAGGAGGTTGGTCTGGAAGGCGATCTCGTCGATCACCGAGATGATCGAGTTGATCTTCTCCGACGACTGCTCGATCTGGCCCATCGCCGCGACCGCCCGCGACACCACCTCGCCACCCTTCTCGGCCTTCTGGCGCGCCCCGCTCGCCACCGTCTGCGCCTTGCCGGCGCCGTCGGCCGTCTCGTTCACCGCCTGCGTCACCTCGCCCAGCGCCGCGACCGTCTGCTCCAGGCTCGCCGCCTGCTGCTCGGTCCGGTGCGCCAGATCGTTCGACGCCGTGTTGATCTCCGACAGACCCGTGCGGATCGAGGAGATCGCCGTCACCACCCCGCCGATCGCCGTCTCCAGCTGCGCGACGGAGGCGTTGTAATCCGCAGCCATCGTGGCGAAGTCTCCGGGAAGCCCGCTGTCGACGCGGGCGAGGAGGTTGCCCTCCTTCAGACTCCTGAACGCCATCGCGAATGCCGCCAGAGCAGCCTTCTGCTGGCGCTCGGCTTCCAGCTTCGCCTCCTCGGCGGCTTTCCGCTCCGCCTCCAGCGTCTCCAGATAGACGGAAATCGCGTAGTCCATGTCCATCAGGGCCGCCTTCGCGACCACCGCGATCTCGTCGGACAGACGTTTCGATCCCTTCCGCCCGAAACGGGACGGCCAGCGCTTCTCGACGATGTGGCCGATCAGTTCTTCGAGGATCAGGGCATAGCCGCCGATGTACCAGCGCGGCTCGAGACCCAGACGGGCATGAACCTTCCCGACGGTCGAGACGCCGCGAACGTAGTCGGCGTCGAAAGCACCCCGTGCGATGGCGTCCCAGTGCCGCTCCTGGCGCTGCTTGGCCGATTGGATGTGCGTCTCGTTCGAGAAGAAGCGCTTCGTCTGCGGATGGACGCGGATCTTGGCGTAGAAGCGGTCGAGTGCGGGTCCGATGGACGTACGAATGGTTGCGGTCAGGTCGGCGAGATGCGTCCTGGCTTCTGCATCGATGCCGATGAAGTCGAGGCGCTCGCGGAGCGTGTTCATGTCGTCGTTGGGGTTTTGCATCCGGATAGGCATTCGCTGGCGTTGCAAGGGTCCCGGATTCGCGCGAGCCGGTCCGGCGCTCACAGCCTGCGCGAAGATCCGGTAACAGCCGCCGTTTCCAGGCAGCGCGCCTTGCTCTTCGTCGGGCTCAACCCGCCGAAGCGGTTGCCGGATCCTGCTCCGGGAGCTTCCGGGAACCCTCTCCGGTTAGCCGGTGAAGGGTTAGTAAAGACTGAACGGATGCTCGTTCCCGTTGTCGTGACGTCGTGCACACAACGAAGGGTCAGCGGCTTCCATCGAAGCTGCTTCCGGACTGCTGGCCCGCGCAGAACCCGCCGGCTTGGGTCTTGGTGCTCGACGGCCCCTTCCGCTCAGGCTGACAGCGCCGCGGCCTCGCGGGCGAGGCGCGTGACGCTCTCCCAGTCGCCCCCGGCGACGGCCGCCTTCGGGGCAAGCCAGGAGCCGCCGACGCAGACGACGTTGGGCAAAGCGAGATAATCACGGACGTTGTCGGTCGAGATCCCGCCGGTGGGGCAGAATCGCAGCGACGGGAAGACCGGCGCGACCGAGCGCAGGAAAGCCGCGCCGCCGATCTGCTGCGCCGGGAAGAACTTCAGGATCTCGTAGCCTTCCTCGATCATCGCCATCATCTCGCTCGCCGTCGCCGAACCCGGCAGCAGCGGAAGCTTCGACGACCGGGCCGCGTCGAGCAGTTCCATCGTGGCGCCGGGGGAGACCAGGAACTTCGCGCCCGCCGCTTCCGCCTGATCCAACTGCCGGGGCGTCAGGACGGTGCCGGCACCGCAGATCGCCTCCGGCACCGTCTCCGCGATGGCGCGGATCGCGTCGAGGGCGGCGGGCGTGCGCAGCGTGACCTCGATCGAGCGGATGCCGCCGGCGACCAGTGCGCGGGCGAGCGCGACGCCTTCCGCCGCCGTCGCCACCGCGACGACGGGCACGACCGGCTGGACGGTGAGGATTTCGAGGAGACGCTTGGTGTTCTGGGCCATGAATTCCAACCGTTCGAGAACGCGGGAGGGAATGGCCGGCTCTACAGCATAGCCGCGCAGAGCGAAAACGAATTGTCGGGTGCCGGACCTTCGGGCAGCCGACCGGGCCGGTGGCCGCGCCTGCCGACGATCACCAGCCGCCGTTGAAGGTGCGGTAGAAGATGTGCTTGCCGATCTTGTCGACCCGCTCCATCGCCCCTGCCCAGCGCGGATTCACGTAGGTGGCGTGATAGTGGGTCGCCGAGCCGACGTCGTTCAGCCAGATGTC
>DASYHY010000186.1:0-38346 GCA_036252795.1 Aurantimonas sp.
GCGTCCTTCACGTCATCCACGAGGTCGTAGATGATGTTGTAGTAGCGGATCTCGATGCCTTCGCGCTCGGCCGCCTCGCGGGCCTGCTTGTTGGCCCTGACGTTGAAGCCGATGATCGCGGCACGCGACGCGCCGGCAAGGGCGATGTCGGATTCGGTGATCGCTCCCGCACCGGAATGAACGATGCGCGCCCGCACCTCGTCGGTGCCGAGCTTGTCGAGCGCCCCGGCGATCGCCTCGATCGAGCCCTGGACGTCGCCCTTGATGAGGAGCGGAAACTCCTTCAGGCCGGTGTCCTGGAGCTGCGACATCATCTGCTCGAGCGAGCCGCGCTGGCCGGCATTCTTGGCCACCTGCTTCTCGCGCGCCACCCGCTGGCGGTACTCGGCGATCTCGCGGGCCTTCGACTCGTTCTCCACCACCGCGAAGCGGTCGCCGGCGAGCGGCGTGCCCTGCATGCCGAGCACCTCGACCGGCATCGACGGCGGGGCTTCCTTCAGCTGGACGCCCTTGTCGGTGACCAGTGCGCGGACGCGGCCCCATTCGTCGCCGGCAACGACGATGTCGCCGAGCTTCAGCGTACCGGTCTGGACGAGGACGGTGGCGACCGGCCCGCGGCCCTTGTCGAGCTGAGCCTCGATCACGACGCCTTCGGCGGTTCGGGCGGGATCGGCCCGCAGCTCGAGGATTTCCGCCTGCAGGAGGATCGCGTCGAGCAGCTTGTCGAGATTGGTGCCCTTGAGGGCCGAGACCTCGACGTCGAGAACCTCGCCGCCCATCGACTCCACGAAGACCTCGTGCTGCAGCAGTGCGTTGCGCACCTTGCTCGCGTCGGCGCCCGGCTTGTCGATCTTGTTGATCGCCACGATGATCGGGACACCCGCCGACTTGGCGTGATTGATCGACTCGATGGTCTGCGGCATCACGCTGTCGTCCGCCGCCACGACCAGGATCGCGATATCGGTGGCCTGCGCGCCACGAGCACGCATGGCGGTGAAGGCGGCGTGGCCCGGCGTGTCGATGAAGGTGACCTTCTGGCCGTTCTGCTCGACCTGGTAGGCACCGATATGCTGGGTAATGCCGCCGGCCTCGCCGGAGACGACGCTGGTCTTGCGGATCGCGTCGAGGAGCGAGGTCTTGCCGTGATCGACATGGCCCATGATGGTCACGACCGGCGGCCGCGACACCGACTTCTCCGGATCGTCAACGACGTTGAAGATGCCTTCCTCGACGTCGGACTCCGCCACGCGGCGAACCGTGTGGCCGAATTCCGAGGCGATGAGTTCCGCCATGTCGGGCTCGATGATGTCGCCCGGCTTCATCATCTGTCCCTGCTGCATGAGGAACTTGATGACGTCGACGGAACGCTCCGACATGCGGTTGGCGAGTTCCTGGATGCTGATGGTCTCTGGAATAATCACTTCGCGCGCAATCTTCTCTCGCGGCTGGTTCTGCTGCGAGCGCTTGAATTTCTCCTGGCGGCGACGGATCGACGACAGCGATCGGCCGCGGGCGCCCTCCTCGGAGGTGAGCGCCTTGTCGAGCGTCAGCTTGCCGCGGCGACGGCCGTCATCACGATCGGGACGCGCCGGCTTCGGTGCCTCGGCGGGAGCGCCGCGAAGGGGACGCCGGGCACCCGGACGGGCGCGGGCGGCTTCGTCCTCGTCGGCGCCGGGACGCCGACGCGGCTCGGCTTTGGTGCCGCGGGCGGCGGCCGCCTCGGCATCGGCCGGCGAAACGACGGCGGCAGCAGGCTGTCCGCGGCGTTCGGCCTCGGCCTCGGCCTTGCGGCGCGCGGCGGCCTCGGCCTCGAGCCGGGCATTCTCCTCTGCCTGACGGCGCTCGGATTCCGCCCGTTCGCGCTGACGGCGCTCGTCCTCGGCGACCCGGCGGGCCTCTTCCTCGCGGAACAGGCGCCGATCCTCGGCCTCGCGCTGCTTGGCAAGTTCGAGCGCGCGGCGGCGCGCGTCCATCTCACGCGATGAAAGGTCGCTCAAGACGGCGCCACGCGGCTGGCGGGCACCGGGCGCAGCCGTGGCGGCAGGCCGACGGTCGTCACGGCCGCCGGGACGACCCTGCGCCTGGCCCGGACGTGCCGGTCCGCCGGCATTCTGCTGCGGCCGACCCTGCGGCGAGCCACCCGTCCGCGGTGCGGCGGAAGCCGGACGCGCGCCGGAGGGACCGCCGGCCGGACGAGCGGCGGCAGGGGCGGCAGGGGCGGCAGGCGTTGCGGCGGCAGAGGTTGCTGCGGCAGCCGGCGGCGTCGAAGGCTCGGCAGCCGGCGGCGTCTCGGTCTTCGGCGCGGCGGCCTCCGTTGGCGCGGGAGTCGGGGCAGCCTCCGACTTGGGAGCCTCCGGAGCCGGCTCCGGGCTCCTGGCCTCGACCGTCTGCGGTGCCGGCGTCTCCTCGACGGGCGCCGGTGCCTTGGCGGCAGGCGCCTCGCCGGGCTTCGGGCCGAGCTGGATCTGCGGCGGCCGACCGCCGACCTGCGGCGGCGTCGGCGGCGGGGCCGACTGCGTGGCGGGTGCCGCTTGTGCGGCGGCAGCCGGAGCCGGCTGCGGCGCGCGCGGCTTCAGGCCGGCCGCGACGGACGGCGCGGCTTCCCGCTCCTCCGGCTTGGCGACCCGCCGCTTCTTGGTCTCGACCACGACGTTCTTCGTGCGACCATGCGAAAAATTCTGCCGAACGGTCGACTGCTCGACGCCGCCCCGCTTCAGGGTCAGGGTCTTCTTCGTGCTCACGCTCAGCGTCTTGTCGTCGCCGGACTTGGTATCGCTCATCTACGCTTCCGCTTCCTGCGCGGGGTCGATCCCGCGCCCTTCAACTTGCCCGGAGCGTCGCTCTGAAGGCGCTCCCGTGTCGTTCAATTTCTCAGTCGCGGCCGCCTCGCGCCCGAATGGGGCGTCGCCGGAAACCGATCCGGGGTTTGAACCCCGATATTTGTCGAGCGCCGCCAGGCGCTTTGCCGCAGCCGAGCCCGCGTCACCGGCAAGGATGGCTGCATGTATCACATTCCCGCCGCCCAAAGCCAAACCCAATTCGTCCGCAGTAAACAGACGCAGAGCCGCGACGGCCGGTTCCGACCGGGACCCGGCGGCCGCGCGACGGGCCGAATCCAGCTTGCGCAACCCGTCCGCCGCCGCGTCGGACGCCTGCACCAGAAGCAGCGCGCGCCCGGTGCGTACCGCTGCCTCGGCCTTGGTGGCCCCGGTCACCAACTGCCCGGCCTTGCGGGCCAGGCCCAGCGAACCGAGCGCCGCCTTCGCCAGCAACCCGTCGACCAGCGCCCCCAGTTCCGGGGCCGCCTGTACCTCGGCCTTCAGCGCCCGGCCGAACAGCTTGCGACGCACCGCCTCGTCCACCGACGCCCGATCCATCGACACGTGCGCGCCGCGGCCCGGCAGCTTGCGCCGCAGGTCCGGCACCACCGCGCCTTCAGGGCCGCGCACGAAGCGGATCAGATCCTCCGGCGCCCGGGCCCGGCGCGTGACGATGCAGGTGCGGTCGTTCAGTTCCGCCTCCACCACCACGTCCGGGTCGTCATTCACCGCCGTCGTCAGACCGCCGGCTCCTCGGCCTCGGCCTCTTCGTCGGCCTCGATCTCCGGCTCCGCCAGATCCGCCTCGGTGATCCAGCCCGCCTTCAGACGAGCCCCCAGCACCATCTGGTCGGCGGCGGCACGCGAGATCTCGAACTTGCTCAACGCACCCGGGAAGCGCTTGGTCTCACCATCCTTGCGTTCAGTCCAGCCGATGAGATCGTCCGCCGCGCAGCCGGCGAAGTCCTCCATCGTCTTGATGTCTTCCTCGCCGAGCGCCACCAGCATCTCGGTGGTCAGCCCGTCGATCTCCTTCAGCTCGTCGGCGACCCCCAACTCGACGCGCCTTGCGTCGAATTCGGCCTCGCGCCGCTCCAGATACTCGCGCGCCCGGGCCTGGATCTCGCCGGCCGTCTCGTCGTCGAAGCCCTCGATCGCGGCGACTTCGTCGGTGTCGACATAGGCGACTTCCTCGACGCTGGCGAAGCCTTCCGACGCCAGCAGCTGGGCCACCATCTCATCGACGTTCAGGGCGTTCATGAAGATTTCCGAACGCTCCAGGAACTCCTTCTGGCGCCGTTCCGATTCTTCCTGCTCGGTCAGGATGTCGATGTCCCAGCCGGTCAGCTGCGAGGCCAGCCGGACGTTCTGGCCGCGACGGCCGATCGCCAGTGATAGCTGGTCATCCGGGACGACGACTTCAATCCGCTCGGCGTCCTCATCGAGCACGACCTTGGAGACTTCGGCCGGCTGCAGGGCGTTGACGAGGAAGGATGCCGCATCCGGCGACCACGGGATGATGTCGATCTTCTCGCCCTGGAGTTCGCCGACGACGGCCTGGACGCGCGAGCCGCGCATGCCGACGCAGGCGCCGACCGGGTCGACCGAGGAGTCGCTCGAGATGACGGCGATCTTGGCGCGCGAGCCCGGATCGCGGGCCACCGCCTTGATGGTGATGATGCCGTCGTAGATCTCCGGCACTTCCATGGTGAAGAGCTTGGCCATGAACTGCGGGTGGGTACGCGACAGGAAGATCTGCGGCCCGCGCTGCTCGCGGCGCACGTCGTAGACGAAGGCACGCACCCGGTCGCCGTAGCGGAAGAGCTCCCGCGGGATCTGCTCGTCCCGGCGGATGATGCCCTCGCCGCGACCGAGGTCGACGATAACGTTGCCATACTCGACGCGCTTGACCGTGCCGTTGACGATCTCGCCGACGCGGTCCTTGAACTCCTCGTACTGGCGGTCGCGCTCGGCCTCGCGGACCTTCTGCACGATCACCTGCTTGGCCGACTGGGCGGCGATCCGACCGAAATCCATCGGCGGCAGCTGCTCGGCGATGAAGTCGCCCGGCTCGGCGTCGGGATTCTTGTCGCGCGCCAGGTCGAGATGGATCTGGATGTTCGGATCCTCGACCTCCTCGACGACCTCGAGCAGGCGCTGCAGCCGCATCTCACCGGTCTTGGTGTTGATGTCGACGCGAATGTTGGTCTCTTGCCCGTACCGCGAGCGCGCGGCCTTCTGGATCGCGTCGGCCATGGCGCCGATCACGATCTCGCGGTCGATCGACTTTTCGCGCGCGACTGCGTCGGCGATCTGCAGAAGCTCGAGCCTGTTCGCACTCACTGCCATTTGTCGGTTCTCCTGAATTCAGCCCCTGCCGCGCCTTTGGCGCGGCGGCTCCCTGTCGTCCAGCGGGCCGATGGCGCCGCAATCGCTTCTTGTCGTCAGTGCGGCCGCTCGGGCGCCTCGTCCGCGGCATCGTCTTCCTGCGGCTCGCCCCTCGCCTTGCGGGCCGCCTTGTCCGCCTTCAGCGACGCCTCGACGAGATCGTCGGTGAGGATCAGCCGCGCCTCGCCGATGGCGTCGAAGGGGATTTCCACGGTCGCCGCCTCGTCGGGAGCCGGCTGGTCCCGCTCCACCGTGATGGCGTCCTCGCCGACCTTGACGATCTTGCCGCGGTAGCGCTTGCGCTCGTTGATCAGCCGCGTCGTCTCGAGCTTCATCAGGAAGCCCGCCCAGATCTCGAAATCGGTCTTGCGCACCAGCGGGCGGTCGATCCCCGGCGAGGAAACTTCCAGGTGATAGGGCTTGTCGATCGGATCGTCGACGTCAAGGACGGGCGAAACGCCCCGCGAAACGGCTTCGCAGCCCTCCACCGTCATCGTACCGTCCGGGCGCTCGGCCATGATCTGCACGGTCATGCCGTTCAGGCCGGAGATGCGGACCCGCACCAGACGATAGCCGAGCTGCTCGATCGCCGGCTCGACGATTCCGGCGATGGTGGCCTCGAGCCCCTGTTCCTTGACGATACGCTGATCTGCGGTGATCACGTTGCTCCGAAATCGCTGCGGTCCGGATCCTGCCGAACCGGACGGGTGGTCCTGCTGCGGGCGCTCGGCGGGCTCCTGCGGACCGCGCCGTCGCGGCAATCAGGTCCCTGAAACAAAAAAGAGCGGGACCGGCAGGACCCACTCTCACGATCGCATCGCAGAGAATTTCCGCTTCCTATACAAGTTTCCCGCCGCCGCATCAAGTCGCCGCCAGACCTTACGTCCTGCCGCCGCTGGCCGCTCGGCCCGCAGCCTACACCCGCCGGAAGGTCAGGTAGGCGGGGCGGCGTCCCTCGCGGAGCGCCTTGGCCTCGTAGCGGGTGCCGGGCCAGCCTTCGAAGGGCTCGTGCCAATCGGCCGCGCGCGAGGCGACCCAGGCGAAAGCCTCGTGGTCCCGGCAGTGGCGCAGCGTCCAGTCGACATAGGTGTCGATGTCCGAGGCGAAGCGGAACATCCCGCCCGGCGCCAGCACGCGCGCGAAACGATCCAGGTTGCGCGCGTTGACGAAGCGGCGCTTGAAGTGTCGCTTCTTCGGCCAGGGATCGGGATAGAGCAGGTCGATCCCGGCGAGGCTCGCATCGGGCAGCCAGTCGAGCAGCCGCGTCGCGTCGTCGTCGTAGAGGCGCAGATTGGGACGCGGCGCGGACGCCACCGCAGAGAGGAGCTTCGCCATGCCATTGACGAACGGCTCGACGCCGATGAAGCTTTTCTCCGGCAGCCGGTCCGCCTCGGCCAGGAGATGCTCGCCGCCGCCGAAGCCGATTTCCAGATGGACGGCCTCGACCGGGACGGCAAACAGCGCGGCGAGCGTCGCCGGCACGGGCCCGCCCGGATCGACCCGCAATTGCGGCAGCAGCGTCTCGAACAGGTTCGCCTGGCCCGGGCGCAGCCGTGGCCCCTTCAATCGGCCGAAAAACGCCTCGCGGGCGCGTTCCCGGCGCGGGACGGCGGTGGGGTCGTTCTCCATGGCGAAGGCAAGGTCCGTCTGGCGTTTCAGCGGCAGAAAGCGACGATCCGCCGGACAAGGGCGCGAGCAATCCGCTTGCGGCGGCATTTGCGACAGGCGGGCAGGCGCGTCAAGGCCGGGCAACGAAGGCCCGGGTCGCAGTCAGGCTTCGGCTTCCGGCGCCGACGCGGTATCGGCGAGCGTGCGGACCAGGTCGATCACCCGGCGGCGCACCTTGGGGTCGGCGATGCGCACGAAGGCCCGGTTGAGCTGAAGCCCCTCGGAGGAGGACAGGAAATCCACGACGTAGTCGGGTCCGGAAGACTCGCTGAAGCCGTTCTTGCCGTCGACCCCGCCCGGCGCGTCCTCGAAGAAGAACGCCACCGGGACGTTGAGCACCTCCGACATCCGCTGCAGGCGGCTGGCGCCGATGCGGTTTGAGCCCTTCTCGTATTTCTGGATCTGCTGGAAGGTGATGCCGAGGCTCTCGCCGAGCTTTTCCTGGCTCATGCCGAGCATGGTCCGGCGCAGACGAACCCGCGAGCCGACATGCGTGTCGACCGGATTCGGCTTCTTCTTGTTCTCCAGCATCGGAAGCGTTTTCATCCTTGTCCCGCCGAACTCAAACGGCGGCACCCGTCGCGCGTCGCCAGCCATCCGGGATCGATGACGATCGTCCCGCGAATCTCGGCCTAGGCGGTGTGCCGCGGAGCTGTCAATCAACCTGGGCGCGCATTCGGACCCGGGAAAGCAACCCGACCGCCAGGGCGAGAGCCCAGGCCGCCCAGTAGATCCCGTTGGGAAACAAGGCATAAAGCGTGGGTTCGCCCGCCGCGGGAAGAGCGACCTCGACCGTGCCGGTGGATCCCAGCGCGAGGCCGCCGATCTGCCTGCCATAGGCGTCGTTCACGACCGAGATGCCGGTATTGGCGCTGCGCACCAGTGGCAGGCCGAATGCGACCGAGGTCAATTCCGCCAGCCGCAGATGCTGGTACGGGCCCGGCGTCCTGCCGTACCACGCGTCGTTGGTATCGTTGACGAGGAAGCCGGGGCGGGTCTGCGGCGATCCGGCCTCGATCTCGCCGGGAAAGATGATCTCGTAGCAAATCAGCGGCAGGAAGGAGGGCGCCCCCTCGAGCGGCACGCGGCTGCGCACGGTCCCGGCGGAGAACCCGCCCGGCATGTCGGCGAGTTGCGAGATGCCCAGCCCCTCGAAAAACTCCTGGAACGGCAGGTATTCGCCGAACGGCACCAGATGCACCTTGTCGCGCGCGTCGACGATCTCGCCATTGTCGTTGATGACGTAGACGGAGTTGTAGACGCGCGAACCGACGTCGTTCGAGCCCTCGAGCCGCGCCGCGCCGGCGATCAGCGTCTCGCCGGGCCGCAGCGTGTC
The DNA here is from genome assembly GCA_036252795.1 of Aurantimonas sp. Lineage (GTDB taxonomy): Bacteria > Pseudomonadota > Alphaproteobacteria > Rhizobiales > Rhizobiaceae > Aurantimonas. The sequence continues at coordinate 8,211 of DASYHY010000186.1, forward strand.
GGCGATGCGGGCGATCGCGTCAGGACGCTCGGTCAGCAGGAACGGGAAGGCCGATTCCGGCCAGACCACGAGGGTGCGGGTCTGCGGCGCATCCGCCGTCGAAGCATCCGCCGCGGATGGGCGGGCAACGGCGGCCCCGACGATCTCCGCGGGATCGGCGCGCGTCTCGGTCAGCCTGATGTGCCGGTCGAAAATCGTCTCGGCGAGGCTGTCCTCCCACTTGACCGTCTGGTCGATATTCGGCTGCACCACCCGGACATTGACGGCCTCGACGAATTCCGTCGGATGGGTGGCAAGGCGCCACGCGCCGAAACCGACATGGAAGACCAGAAGGGTGGCGGCCACCGCCAGCGTCGCGGAGCGGCCGCGCCGGTCGACGAAGACGGCGGGCGCGGAGAAGACGATGACGGCGAGCAGCGTCAGCCCGTGAATGCCGACGAGACTGGACGTCTGCATGAGCAGTGGCACCGGCGCCGCCATGACGCCGATCTCGTTCCAGGGAAAGCCGGTGAAGAGAAAGGCGCGCAGATACTCCACGAGGCCGAAGGCCGCGGCCAGCGAGAAGATCCGGAAGGCGCTGTCGCTCCACAGGAGCCGCGCCAGCATGGCCGCGAGGCCGTAATAGACCGCCAGAATCGCCGGCAGCCCCAGGACGGCGAGCGGGATGAAGAGGGCGAACTCGGCAGCATCGACCAGCATCGCCGCGCCCAGCCACCAGAGCCCGGCGACGAAATAGCCGAAGCCGAACAGCCAGCCCGTCCCGAAGACCGGAAGCAGCCGGCGCAGCAGCGGGCGGGAAGGGTCGACGCTCGCGCCGTCGATCAGCCAGACCATGAGCGGGAACGCGACGAAGCCGGCTGCGGGAAAGTTGAACGGCGGCAGGGCGAGCGTTCCGAGCGCGCCTGCCACGAATGTCAGCAGGGCGCGGCGCCAGCCGTCGACGAGGAGGACCCGGTCGACGAGACGATCGAGGAGGCGGCGACCGCCGAGGAAGCCGCCGGGACGGGATATGACGCTCACTCTACCCCCGCATGTGAGGTCGACGACCCCTGCAGAATGCCGGGTTCGGCCATTAACGATACTCGCTTTCGCGAGGCTGATGGAACCCCTCGAGGCCGCGCCGGGCGCTGCCACAGGCCAGGACGCGTGCCTGCGGGCAGGCGCTCAGGGGGCGTCCGCGAGGCCCTCGACGATGCGTCGGCGGCGCTCGCCCTGGCGGAAGCGCACGATCCGCACGCGGCGAACCCGCCGTGGATCGGCGTCGAGCACCTGGAATTCGAAGCCCGGCACCGCCTGGATGACCTCGCCGCGCGTCGGCACGCGGCCGAGTTCGGAGAACAGGAGGCCGCCGATCGTGTCGGCCTCCTCCTCGTATTCGCTGATGTCGAAATCCTCTCCGACCATCGCCTTGACCTCGTCGAGGTCGGCGCGGGCATCGGCGATCCAGATGCCGTCGCCGGTCGCCGTGATCATCGGCGCGTCGTCGTCGTGTTCGTCCTCGATGTTGCCGACGACCATCTCGATGACGTCCTCCAGCGAGACGAGGCCGTCGGTTCCGCCATATTCGTCGATGACCAGCGCCATCTGCGTCCGCGTCGCCTGCATCCTGGCCATCAGGTCGGAGGCCAGCATCGATGGCGGGACGAACAGGACCTTGCGGATGATGCCCAGGTCCGAAACCTTCCTGGCGAGGTTGATCTGGCGAAGGTCGAGCCCCGCCCGAGGCTTGCGCCCGCCATTGCCGCTGGTGCCGTTCGTGCGTGCCGGCCGGGCGACCCGCGTGATGTGGGCGACGACGTCGCGGATGTGGATCATGCCGCGCGGGTCGTCCAGGCTCTCGCCGTAGACCGGCATGCGCGAATGGCCGCTCCCCTCGAACTGCCGCATCAGGTCCCCGAGCGTCGCGGTGATCTCCGCCGCCTCGATGTCGGCCCGCGGCACCATCACGTCCTCGACGCGCACCTCGCGAAGCCGCAGGATGTTGTTCAGCATCGCGCGTTCGGCGGGGCTGAAGGCATCCTCGCCGGAGCCCTGGTGCATCAGCGCCTGCGTGAGGTCCTCGCGCATGATGCGGGGCATTCTCGGCCGCAGCCGCTGCAGGAGGCCCGCCCAGACGCCGGGCTGATCCGGCGTCCCGGCGCGCCGACTTCGGTCGTCGCCGGCGCTTCGCTGGTCGCCGGCTTCGCCGGCCTGCGTGTCGCGGCCGTTGCGGTCGGCCGCGTGCGCTTCGATCGTCATTGTCCCACTCATCGTTGGACCGCCGTCACATGCGGCGGTTCAGGGTCGTCTTCTGCATAGGGGTTTGCGATGCCGAGCTCCGCGAGGATCTCCACCTCGAGCCGCTCCATCGCCTCCGCCTCTGCCTCCTCGACATGGTCGTAGCCCACGAGATGCAGGAATCCATGCACGAGAAGATGTCGGAAGTGGGCGCCGAGGCTCTTGTCTTCCAGCGCCGCCTCGCGGGCGACGGTTTCGTAGGCGAGGATGAGGTCGCCGAGCAGCGGTCCCGGCGCGCCGCCCGGTCCGGCCATGGGGAAGGACAGGATGTTGGTCGCCGTGTCCTTGCCGCGCCATTCCGCGTTCGCCGCCCGCACCGTTGCGTCGTCCGCAAGGGTGAGGCTGATCTCGCTGGAGATGTCGTCGGGCAGGCCGATCTTGCGGGCGGCAGCGGCGAAGGCCGACTGCGCCACTGCGGATATGTCATCCAGTCGGGCATCCTCCCACGCCGGCGCCTCGACGGCGAGGACGACGGTGAGGCCTTCATAGGAGCGCGGTTGTCGGTCTTCGGGCACTTACTTGTCCAGCGGCATGCTCGACGCCCGGTGGCGCGTCGCATCCTCCTCATAGGCTTCCACGATCGCCTGCACCAGCGGATGGCGCACCACGTCCTTGGCCTCGAAGCGCACGGTGACGACGTTCGGCACGCCGACGAGCACGCGCAACGCCTCGACCAGTCCGGATTTCTGGCCGGGCGGCAGGTCGATCTGCGAGGGATCGCCCGTCACCACCATCCTGGCGTTCTCGCCGAGACGGGTGAGGAACATCTTCATCTGCATGGAGGTGGTGTTCTGCGCCTCGTCGAGGATCACCGCGGCGTTGGCGAGGGTGCGGCCGCGCATGAAGGCGAGCGGGGCGATCTCGATCGCGCCCGCCGCCAGCGCCCGCTCGACCTTCTCGGCCGGGATCATGTCGTAGAGCGCGTCGTAGAGCGGCCGCAGATACGGGTCGACCTTCTCCTTCATGTCGCCGGGAAGGAATCCGAGCCGCTCGCCGGCTTCGACGGCCGGGCGCGACAGGATGATCCGGTCGACCTGGCCGCGCTCCAGCAGCATCGCGGCATGGGCGACGGCGAGATAGGTCTTGCCGGTGCCGGCGGGGCCGACGCCGAGAACCAGCTCGGCGCGGTCCAGCGCCCGCATGTAGGCGTCCTGGGTCGGCGTGCGCGCGTGGATCGTGCGGCGGCGGGTGGAGATCTGGGCCAGCGACATGCGGCCCTTCTTCTCCAGCGTCGGCAGGAAGAGCTGGTCGTCCTGCGCGATCGCCATGCGGACGGCGCCCTCGACGTCCTTCTGGCCGATCTCGCTGCCGCCCTGCAGGCGTTCATAGAGATGGTCGAGCGCCCGGCGCGCCTGTTCGCTGGTGGCCTGCGTGCCGCGGATCTCGACCTTGTTGCCGCGCGCCCGTGCATCGACGCCGAGCTTCTGCTCGAGCAGCGCCAGATGCTCGTCGAACTGGCCGAACAGCGAGCTGGCGAGGCGGTTGTCCTCGTAGGTCAGGACGATATGCGCCATGTCGGAAGCGCCCGATCCGGGCGCCGTGCCTCGATCCGCCTTCAAGCGACCTTCCTTCCGGCTTCGACTTCCGCGCCCCTCGCCAGAAGCGAATTCGGCAGGGTTGCTTCGATGGTCACCTCGACGATGTCGCCGATCGATCCGATCTCTGCCGGCAGCACCACAGGCTGCAGGAAGGGCGAGCGGCCGGCGAGCTGATGGGCGTAGCGACCGGGCTTTTCGACCAGCACCGAGATCGTCTGCCCGACGAGGCTCGCAGCGAACGCCTCCTGCTGGCAGCGCAGCAGCGCCTGCAGGCGCTGCAGCCGCTCCGACTTCACCGCCTCGTCGACATGGCCTTCCATATCGGCCCCCGGCGTGCCGGGGCGCGGCGAGTACTTGAAAGAGAAGGCCGAGGCATAGCCGATCTCCGCGACGAGCCGCATCGTCGCCTCGAAATCGTCCTCCGTCTCGCCCGGAAACCCGACGATGAAGTCGCCGGACAGCGCAATGTCGGGCCGCGCGGCACGGATCGTCTCGACGAGCCGCAGATAATCCGCCGCGGTGTGACGCCGGTTCATCGCCTTGAGGATCCGGTCGGAGCCCGACTGCACCGGCAGGTGCAGATACGGCATCAGACTGGCAAGGTCGGCATGGGTGCGGATCAGGTCCTCGTCCATGTCGCGCGGATGCGAGGTGGTGTACCGCAGACGGGCGATGCCGGGAATTTCGGCGAGGGCGCGGAGCAGCCCCGCGAGCCCAACCTTTTGGCCGGCGGCATCCTCGCCGGACCAGGCGTTGACGTTCTGGCCGAGCAGCGTCACCTCGCGCACTCCGGCGCCGGCGAGGCGGCGGGCCTCCGCGACAATCCCGTCGAGCGGCCGCGACACCTCGGAGCCGCGCGTATAGGGCACGACGCAGAAGGTGCAGAACTTGTCGCAGCCTTCCTGGACGGTGAGGAAGGCGGTGACGCCGCGCGTGCGGATCTGCCGGTCCTCGGTGCGCGGCAGATGGTCGAACTTGTCCTCGACCGCATAGTCGGTGTCGACCACCTTGTCGCCTCGGGCGACACGGGCGAGCGCCTCGGGCAGGCGGTGATAGGTCTGCGGACCCACGACGAGATCGACGACGGGGGCGCGCGCGATGATCTCGTGGCCTTCGGCCTGCGCGACGCAGCCGGTGACGCCGACGCGCATCTCGCGGCCCTGGCGATGGCGCTCGACCTTGAGCATGCGAATGCGGCCGAGTTCCGAATAGACCTTCTCGGCAGCCCGCTCGCGGATATGGCAGGTGTTCAGCAGGACCAGGTCGGCGTCCTCGATCGTCTCCGTCGGCTCGTAGCCGTCCTTCGACAGCGCATCGCCCATGCGCTGCGAGTCGTAGACGTTCATCTGGCAGCCGTAGGTCTTGATGAAGACTTTGCGGGTATTGGCGCCGGCGCCCACCGGGACGGGTGCTTCGGTTATATCGGTCATGCGCCCTTCTGATCGGACCGTGGCCGCCGGCCCTGCCGACGGAACTGGTTACGTTCCTATATCGCCACCATCGCGACCGGGCGCAAGTCGGCAATCGGATTCGCCCCGCCCCGCGCCGTCATTCGCCGCCTCTCTGTGGCCGCGAAGGCTCGTCGCCAGCATCTGCGCCACCCGCGCCTCGGCCGTGCGGGCGACCAGCTTGCGGTCGGACGCCGCGTCGAACAGCAGCGGCTCGCCGAACGTGACCTCCGCGTCGATCGCGCCTTCGCGCAGGAAGGCGAGGAGATGCGGCCCCAGCGGCACATCGCCCGGCCAGGCGACCAGCGGCCGGAAGAGCCGCCCCAGCGGCAATCCGTTCGCGGCCGTATAGGCGATCGACACGGGCTGGACGCGGACCGCATGGGTGTCCGCCTGCCGCAACGCCGCCTGCGCCGCGCCGAAGAGAGCGGTCTTGAACGGCAGCGCCTCGTTGCCGTCCGAGGTGGTGCCCTCGGCGAACAGCACCATGACGTCGCCCTGGTTTAGGCGCTCGGCGATCGCGTCCGCCTGCTCTCCGGTCCGCCGGCGGTCGCCGCGCTCCACGAAGACGGTCCGCTGCAGCCGGGCGAGAAGCCCGAAGGCCGGCCACTCCCGGACCTCCGCCTTAGCGATGAAGGACAAGGGCATGATCCGGCCCATCACCATGATGTCGGCCCAGGACTGGTGGTTCGCCGCGATCAGCAGCGGGTGATCGGCGCTCGGCCGGCCCTTCACCGTGACCCTGAGGCCGGTGATCTTGCAGGCAACCACGTGCCACCAGTGCGGCAGACGCCGCGCGAGCTTCCAGCCCCGCGCCATGGCGAGGTTCTGCAGCGGCCAGAGGAGGAGGGTCATCGCCGTCAGCACGAAGGCGACGAACCCGACACGCAGCCAGCCGATCATCCTCTGCCGGCCCTGCCTGCCGTCATGCCTGCCCTTCTCCTAGCGCAGCGAGCGCTTGAGCGTCAGCGCACTGGTGCGCCGGCCGTCCGGCTGCCGATAGTAGGCAGGCCGCCGCCCGACCTCGGCGAAGCGAAGCCGCTCGTAGAGATGGCGCGCGCCGGCGTTCTCTTCGTCCACTTCCAGGAACAGCGATTCGGCGCGCTCGGCATGCAGGTGCTGCAGGACATGATCCATCAGCAGGCGTCCGACGCCGTGGCGGCGGGCGCGAGGCGCGACGGCGATCGTCAGGATCTCCGCCTCGCCCTCGATGTTGCGCGCGAGGACGAAGCCGAGCGGCGGCTCGTCCGGATGCCCGACCCGGCGCGCGGCATAGCCGAAGCTGCCTGCCTGGCCCAGCAGTGAGGCCAGCTCCTCGCCCGACCACGGATGATCGAAGGCTTCGCTGTGGAGTTCGGCGGCGGCGTCGAGATCGTCGTCGGTCAGCGGCGTCGCGACGACCGGGCCTGCGCGCAGCAGCGCGTCGAGAAACGAGCTCGTCCAGGCCCAGGGTAGATACCAGTACATCGAAACTCCTCCCCTCCGCCCGGCCATCCGGATGATGCCGCATCGTGACGAGACATCGCTTGCGACAAGATTAACCCATCACGAGCGGACTTGAGGAGAGCCCGCGGCACGAAAGGTGAGCCTTCCGGCGGCGCTCGGCGGCTTGGCGTCCGCGCCGCGCAGATAGAGCGGACGTGGCGGGGCATCGGCCGCGCGCGAGGCCAGCAGGGCCAGGGCCCGCATGTCGATTCGCGAAACGCTGCCGAGAATATGTGCGTCGTGCCCCGGCAGGGCGGCGAGCGCGATCGGCGCGCCCGTCCCGACCAACCCGATCGAGGTCCCCGCCTCGAGGTTTTCCAGCATGGCAGGCAGGTCGGCCGGCGCGAGAGCGCGAGGATCGACCAGAGCCTCACCGCCGACGCCGTAGAGCGCGGCATAGATCTCGCCGCGCTTGGCGTCGAGGGTCGCAAGGATCGCACGGCCCTTGCCCTGCTCCGGGGCGGCGAGGGCCGCGAGCGTATCGACGCCAACTGCCGGGACGTCGAGCGCCAGGGCCAGGCCGCGGGCGGCAGCGACGCCGACCCGGATGCCAGTGAAGGAGCCGGGCCCGACGGTGACGCCGATCCGGTCGAGGTCGCCATAGGCGAGACCCGCCTCACCCAGCACGCCGTCGATCACCGCCATCAGCCGCTCGGCATGACCCTTGCCGATCTCTGGCTCGGCGACGGCGAGAAGCCGGTCGGTCCTGCCGTCGTAGACCGCGGCGGAACACCGCTCGAATGCGGTGTCGATGACGAGGAGCCGTTGCGTCACGTTCTGGTCATTGCCTGCAAGCCGGCATTCGCGCACCCGCCCACGCGACGAGGCCGATCGACCGGGTCAGGCGGCTTCCATCGCCTCCACCGCCTCGACCTCCGGCACGAAATGCCGCAGCAGGTTCTGGATGCCGTGCTTCAGCGTCGCGGTCGAGGACGGGCAGCCGGCGCAGGCGCCGCGCATGTTGAGATAGACGGTGCCGTCGCGGAAGCCGCGGAAGGTGATGTCGCCGCCATCCTGCGCCACGGCCGGTCGAACGCGCGTCTCGAGCAGTTCCTTGATCGTGGCGACGGTGTTTGCGTCGCGCTCCTCGAAGAATTCCTCGCCATCCGGCGCCGCGGTGCCTTCGCCGGCGGCGAGCATCACCGGCTCGTTCGAAAGGAAATGCTCCATCAGCCCGGCGAGGATCGCGGGCTTCAGATGCTGCCAGTCCGGCCCGTCCTTCGACACGGTGACGAAGTCGTAGCCGAAGAACACGCCGCTCACGCCTGGCACCGCCATCAGCCGGGCGGCGAGGGGCGAACGCGCTTCGGCATCCGCCTGGGAAAGAAATTCCTCGGTACCGGTCTCCACGACCACGCGTCCCGGCAGGAACTTCAGCGTCGCCGGGTTCGGGGTCACTTCGGTCTGGATGAACATGGATTGCCCCTTGCGGCGGCCTGAGCCGCCAAGCTCATTGGAATTGTTCTAAAATATAGGCCGAGACGCCGTCCGCCGCAACATAAGTCGTCCGGAGCGCCGTCAACAGAGGCTGGCGATGTCTTCGTCGGTGAGGGTGGCGGGCACGATCGTCACCGGGATCGGGAAGGCAGCCCCCTTGCCGGCAACCGACGAGACCAGGGGGCCGGGCCCCTCCGAGGCGTCGCCCGACGCGAGCACCAGGATCGCGATCTCGCGATCAGCCTCGATCAGAGCGTGGATCTCCTCGATGATCTTGCCCTCGCGCACGACCGTCTCCGCCTCAATGCCGATCTTCTCGCGCAACTCGTCGGCGACCTTAGCGACCTTGGTTCCGGCCTCTTCGGCGGCTTCCGCCCGCATGATCTTCTCGACGCCCAGCCAGTGCTGGAAGTCGCCCGGCTCGATCACGTAGAGCAGGACCGCGCCGCCGCCGCTGGCCTTCGCGCGATGCGCCGCATAGGAGGCGGCGCGCCCGCATTCGGGCGTGCCGTCGATGATCGCAAGAAACTTGCGCTTGCCGCCGGCTTCCCGGCCAATCCGTCTCGATACCATGGCGGCAAGATGGCAGCGGCAGTGGCCGGGGACAAGCGGCGGCCTCGCTCAATTGCGCATCGGACGGCGCCGGTAGAGCGGACTCGCCGTTCGCCGGCCCCACCCTGCCTCAGTCGTCGAGCAGCCCGATGATCTGCTTGACGTCCTTCATCGTCTTCTCGGCGATCGCCCCGGCGCGCTCCCCGCCATCCTTCAGCACGGCGTCGATATGACCCGGATCGCCCATGAGACGGCGCATCTCGGACGTCACCGGACCGAGCGTCTCGACGGCAAGGTCGACCAGCGCCGGCTTGAACTCGGAAAACTGCCGGCCGCCGAACTCGGCGAGGATCTCGGCCTTGGGCCGCTCGGCAAGGGTCGCGAAGATGCCGACGAGATTGTCGGCTTCCGGCCGGCCGGCCAGCCCCTCCGGCTCGGACGGCAGGGCATCGGGATCGGTCTTGGCCTTGCGGATCTTGCGGGCGATCGCCTCGGCATCGTCCGTCAGGTTGATGCGCGACAGGTCGGACGGGTCCGACTTCGACATCTTCTTGGCGCCGTCCTTCAGGCTCATCACCCGCGTCGCCGGCCCCTCGATCAGCGGCTCGGTCATCGGGAAGTAGCCGTCGACGGTCTCGTCTCCCATCGCCGTCGGCACGCCGAGCCCCGCGGCCGCGATCTTCGGCGAAAAGTCGTTGTTGAACTTCGCGGCGATGTCGCGGGTCAGCTCCAGATGCTGCTTCTGGTCGTCGCCGACCGGAACATGGGTGGCGCGGTAGAGCAGGATGTCAGCAGCCATCAGGCTGGGATAGGCGAGCAGGCCCAGCGAGGCGTTCTCGCGGTCCTTGCCGGCCTTCTCCTTGAACTGCGTCATCCGGTTCATCCAGCCGATGCGCGCGACGCAGTTGAAGATCCAGGCGAGTTCGGCATGGCCCGGAACCCGGCTCTGGTTGAAGACGATGTGGCGGGCCGGGTCGATGCCGGCGGCCAGGAAGGCAGCGGTGATGGAGCGGATCTGGCCCGGCAGGTCGTCATGGACGAGTTGGGCGGTGATGGCGTGCAGATCGACGACGCAATAGAGGCAGTCGTGACTCTCCTGCAGGGCGACGAACTTTCGGATCGCACCGAGATAGTTGCCGAGATGCAGGTTGCCCGTGGGCTGGACGCCGGAAAAGACGCGGGGAGGAAGGGCGCTCATGGTTCGCGGCTCCGGGTCGCAAGACAGGGGGGTGAGATCGCGGCGGGTTATGGCCGAGGGGCCCGCGCCGATCAAGCGTCGCCTTCGCCGGGACGGGGCGCCGGGGGTTCGGGACGCCGCCGCTTCACGACAGCGACGATCAGCCGGCGATCGGCCGCGCCGGTCGCCAGCGCCAGCGCGAAATAGACCGCCATGGCCGAGGCGATGAGGAGGCCGATCGCCAGGACCTGCGTGGCGATCGGGCTTTGGGGCCGGAGCCAGTCGCCCAGCTCCAGCATGGCGAGAATGAGCACGCCGCCCATCAGCAGAGAGCACAGGAGCGTCATGGCCGACCGCCGGACGAGTTGCCGGTCGATCTCCCAGAGGCCCTTGCGATAGAGCCCGGCGAACAGGAGGACGGCGTTCAGCCAGCCGGCGATGGTGGTGGCCAGCGCGATGCCGCGCTCGGCCAGCAGCGGGAAGAGCGCGATCGACAGGACGATGTTGATGCCGGCGGAGAACAGCGTCACGTACATCGGCGTGCGGGTGTCCTCGCGGGCGAAATAGCCGGGCGAGAAGACCTTGATCATCACGAAGGCGGGCAGGCCGAGGGCGAAGATGCCGAGCACCGCGGCGACCGCCGGCGTCGCGCCGGGATCGAAGGCGCCCCGCTCGTAGATCACCCGGATGATCGGCTCGGGAATGATGACCAGCGCGACCGCGGCGGGCAGCGTCAGGAACAGCGCGAATTCCAGGCTGCGGTTCTGGGTATGCTGGGCCTCGCGCAGATGCCCCGCCTTGAGGGCGCGCGCCAGCTCCGGCAGGAGCACGACGCCGATGGCGATGCCGACCATGCCGAGCGGCAGCTGATAGGGCCGGTCGGCATATTGCAGGATCGACACCGCACCCGGCTTGAAGGAGGCGACGGCCTGGCCGACGAAGAGGTTGATCTGGGTGATGCCGCCGATCAGCGCCGCCGGGCCGGCGAGGATCAGGAGCCGCTTCAGTCCTTTCGTCCAGCGCGGCCACCGGAGCGCCACGCCGAAGCCGGCGAGGCGCATCGCGGCGACGACCATCGCCAGCTGCGCGAATCCGGCGAACAGCACGCCCCAGCTCATCAGGAAGCCGATCGTCGGCTTGTCGGCCCCGGCGTAGAGACACCAGCCCAGCACGGCGATCAGGATGAAGTTCAGGAGCGTCGGCGCCACCGCCGCCGCAAAGAAACGCCGGAACGCGTTGAGGATGCCGCTGACCATCGCCATCAGCGACATGCAGGCGAGGTAGGGGAACATGATGCGCGACAGGGTCACGGTCAGGTCGAAGCGCGCCGCGCAGGACAGGACGTCGCCGCCGGCAGAGGGGTTGTCGACGCAGACGGCCAGGCCCGGCGCGATGATCGTCGACACCAGGACGGGCATGAAGATCATCGCAACGACGGTCAATGCCACCAGCACGACGAGGAGCGTCGAGTAGATCTCGCTGGCGAAGCGCCGGGCACCGGCGTCCCCTTCCTCCTCCAGCGACCGCGCGAAGAGCGGGATGAAGGCCGCGTTGAAGGCGCCCTCGGCAAACAGCCGCCGGAACAGATTGGGAAAGCGGAAGGCGAGGTTGAAGGCGTCGGCGACCGGCCCGACCCCGAGCGCCGACGCCATCATCATCTCGCGGCCGAAGCCGAAGATCCGGGAGACGAGGGTGGCGCCGCCGACCGTCGCGAACTTGGAAAGCAGGCTCATCTTGCGGGAATGCCGAAGGCCCGCGGCGAGGACATCGAAACGGGCGAGGAGACCTCGCCCTCGGGATTGTCGAACACCGCCTTCAGGCGCGCCTCGATCCGTTCGGCGCGCGATTCCGAGGTGATCTTGGTGCCGATCAGATCCGTCACGTAGAAGACGTCGACCACCTTCTCGCCATAGGTGGAGATGTGGGCCGAACGGATGTCGAGATTGAGGTCCGAGATGGCGCCGGTGATGTCTGACAGGAGGCCCGGCCGGTCCAGCCCCTCGACCTCGACGACGGTGAACTGGTTCGACAGGTCGTTGTCGAGCCGGATCCGCGGCGGCAGGCTGAACAGCCGCGTGCCTCGCGAGGGCTTGCGGTGGGCGAGCAGATTGGCGGGAATCTCGCGCCCCTGGAGCAGCCGCTCGATATTGTCGCAGATCCTCTGGGCGCGGCGGATCTCGTCGTCGTCGGCTTCGAACTCGCGGTTCAGCAGCATGACGTCGAGCGCGCGGCCATCCGACATCGTGAAGATCTGGGCATCGGCGATGTTCGCCCCCGCCCCGGCGCAGGCCCCGGCGAGCAGCGACAGGAGCCGGGGATGGTCGGGCGCCAGCACCATGATCTCGGTGATCCCGTGGAACCGGTCGGTGCGGATGCGGGTGGCGAGCGGCCGGCCGTCGGAGGCCTCCCTGACGAAGTCGGCGTGGCGGATCTGGTCGTCGAGCGGCGTGGTGAGGAAGTAGTTCGGGTAATGCAGGTCGAGATAGGCCTCCCGCTCCGCCTCGGGCCAGCCGGAGAGGCGCTCGGCGAGGCGCAGCCTTGCCCGCATGAGGCGCTCGCGCCTCGAGGACTGGGTGAAGCCGCCGGTCAGCGTCGGCTCGGTCTCGAGGTACAGCGTCCGCAGGAGCTGGCCCTTCCAGCCGTTCCAGACCCCCGGCCCCACCGCCCTGATGTCGCAGACGGTCAGCACCGTCAGGAGCTTGAGCCGGTCGAGCGTGCGCACCTTCTCGGCGAAGTCGAGGATAGTCTTGCGGTCGGTGAGGTCGCGCTGCTGCGCGGTCATCGACATGACCAGATGGTCCTCCACCAGCCAGGCGACGAGCTCGGTCTCGCGCTCGTCGAGGCCGAGCCTCGGGCAGAGTTCCCGGGCGATCTTCGCACCACCCAGCGAATGGTCGACCGGTCGGCCCTTGGCGATGTCGTGGAGAAGCAGCGCCACGTAGAGGGGCGTGCGGTCCTTCAGCGTCTTGACGAAGCCGGTGGACAGCGGGAGCTCGTCGGCGAGTTCGCCGTGCTCGATCTGCGACAGCGTGTCGATCGTCCGCAGGAGATGCTCGTCCACCGTGTAGTGATGATACATGTTGAACTGCATCATCGCGACGATCCTGCCGAAATCGGGGATGAACCGGCCCAGCACCCCAACCTCGTTCATCCGGCGCAGATGCAGTTCCGGATCGTTGCGGTCGGTCAGGACGTCGAGGAACAGGCTGTTGGCGTCGTGGTCCTCGCGCAGATCCGGGCCCACCAGCCGCAGCGAGCGGCGGATCAGCTTCAGCGCGTCGGGGTGGTATTCGAGCTGGTGCATCGCCGCGAGGCGGAATATCCGGATGAGGTTGACCGGGTCGTCACGGAAGACGTTCGGCCCGGCGACGTTGATCCGGTTGTTGTCGATGTGGAAGTCGAGAGTGCCGGGGATCTTGCGCGCGCGGCCGCGCAGGCTCCGCACGAAGCCCTTGAGGCCGGGCGCATCCTTGGCGTGCTGCTCCTCGAGCGCCGCGCAGAAGATGCGCGTGAGATCGCCGACGTCCTTGGCGATCAGGAAGTAGTGCTTCATGAAGCGCTCGACGTCCTTCAACCCCGGGTGGGTGTTGTAGCCGAGGCGCTTGGCGATCTCCGGCTGCAGATCGAAGGAGAGGCGCTCTTCCGCCTTGCCGGTGGCAAAATGCATGTGGCAGCGCACCGCCCAGAGGAAGTCCCCCGCCTTGGCGAAGAGGCGCCACTCGCGCCGGGAGAAGACCCCCGCCTCCACCAGCGATTCCGTCGTCGTGACCCGGTAGTGGTACTTGGCGATCCAGAACAGGGTGTGGAGGTCGCGCAGGCCGCCCTTGCCCTCCTTGACGTTCGGCTCGACCAGATAGCGGGTATTGCCGCTCTTGGCGTGGCGGGCCTCGCGTTCGGCGAGCTTGGCCGCGATGAATTCCTCGCTGGTGCCGGCGACGACTTCCGCATCGAAGCGCCGGCCCAGTTCGGCGAACAATTCGAGATCACCGGCTATCAACCAACGCTCGAGGATCGAGGTGCGGATGGTGAAATCCGCCCGGGAGAGCTTGATGCACTCGTCCACGGTCCGGGAGGCGTGACCGACCTTGAAGCCCAGATCCCACAGCATGTAGAGCAGGTATTCCGCCACCTGCTCACCGAGCGTGGTCTGCTTGTAGGGCAGCACGAACAGGAGATCGACGTCGGAACCCGGCGCCAGCGTGCCGCGCCCGTAGCCGCCGACGGCGACCACCGCCATGCGTTCGCCGGCGCTGAGATTGGCGGTCTGGAACACATGCTTGAGCGCGTAGTCGTGGATCTCGCGCACGACCACGTCCTGCACCGCCGCGAGGCGGCGGGCGCAGAGAAGGCCGCCGCCGTCGTCGAACAGCGCCTCCTCGACGGCGGCTCGCGCGTCGGCAACGGTCTGCTTCAGGAGAGCGAGGATCTGGAGCCGCGCCGCCGGAGACGCGCCGTTCCCCGCATCGCCGGCCGCGATGGCGGCCAGACCGCTCCGCAGGGTCTCGACGTCCAGAATGCCGACGAGGTCGACCTCCTCGACCTCGGTAGATGCGGGGGGCTTGGCGGGAGCAGACCTCGCTTCGGTCAGCGACATGAAGGTTCCTGGGAACAGGTGAACACTGGCCGGAGCCTATAGCCCAGTTGTCCGCCATACGCGACACCGGATGCCCCTGGGCCGGGGCGCCGGCCACGATTGACGCCAAACGGCAAAAAGGGCCGCTCCCCGCGGAGCGACCCTTGCTTCAGCGCCGTTCAGGCACCCATGGAATTGCCGGCTTACTGGGCTTCCTCGGTCGAGCTCTCGTCCTGCAGCGCCTCGCCGGCCTGCGACTCCGGCGCCTCGCCCGGGGAGAAGGTGGCGCCGGAACCCGGCACGATCGGCGCCGTGCCGTCCGTGGTCGTGGCCCCGGTGGTCGCCGCGCCCGTGCCCTCGGCGACGCCGTCGCGCTCCTCGGCCTCGTTCATCTCGCGCTCCGACTCGCTGCCGGGCACGATGGTCTGCTGATCAGGAGATGCCACCGGGGCATCGGTTGCGGCGCCCGGCTCCGCGGCGACCGCGTCGCGCTCGGCGGCGTTGTTCTCTTCGATCACGGTCTCCGAACCCGGGATCGCCGGCGCGGCGTCCTGAGCGAGTGCCGGAAGAGCGAAAGTCGAGGCGCCAAACATCATGGCAGAAATGAGAGCGGTCTTCTTCATGTCGTGAAACCTTTCTTTCGAAGCTGGCCGTGCGGAAAGACTGCAGCACCAGCAACGGTGTGAAACACCATGTTCGGTGGTAGAAACGACAAGACCGGGACTTGGTTCCCTCGGGCGCGCAGCGCCGCTCCGGCACGGAGAAGCGAAGCCGCACCGCCTTCTAGACTCTCGTGCAGCCCTGCCCGTTGCTTCCGCTCGGCAGCTACCGCGTGTCGAGCGCCAGGCTCTTCAGGCGATAGAGCGCGTCCAGCGCCTCGCGCGGCGACAGGGCGTCGGGGTCGAGCGCTCCCAGCGCCTCGATCACCGGCGCCGGCGCCGCGACAGTGGCGTCGGCCCGGCGCGCCATCGCGGAGAACAGCGGCAGGTCGTCCACGAGTGCGGTGCGACGCCCCGCCTGCTCCCCCTTTTCCAGCTCTTCCAGCACATGCCGCGCCCGCTCCACGACCGTGTGCGGCAGGCCCGCGAGCTTGGCGACCTGGATGCCGTAGGACCTGTCGGCCACGCCCGCCTTGACCTCGTGGAGGAAGACCACCTCGCCCTCCCACTCCTTCACCCGCATGGTCGCGTTGCGCATGCGCGCGAGCCGGCTCGCGAGCGCCGTCATCTCGTGGAAGTGCGTGGCGAACAGCGCCCGGCAGCGATTGACCTCGTGCAGGTGCTCGACGGCGGCGAAGGCGATCGACAGGCCGTCATAGGTCGCGGTACCGCGGCCGATCTCGTCGAGGATGACCAGCGCCCGCTCGCCTGCCTGATTGAGGATCGCCGCGGTCTCCACCATCTCCACCATGAAGGTCGAGCGGCCCTCGGCAAGGTCGTCCGACGCACCCACCCGGGAGAACAGCCTGTCGACGACGCCGATATGGGCTCGCGTCGCCGGCACGTAGGACCCGGCCTGCGCCAGCACCGCGATCAGCGCGTTCTGGCGCAGGAAGGTCGACTTGCCGCCCATGTTCGGGCCAGTGATCAGCCAGATCGCCCCGGCCCCGCCCTCGGCGGGCGGCGACAGATCGCAGTCGTTGGCCACGAAGGGATGGCCGCTGCCGGCCTTGAGGGCGGCCTCCACCACCGGGTGGCGGCCGCACTCGACGGCGAAGGCGAGGCTGTCGTCGACCAGCGGCGCGATCCAGTCCTCGGCCACCGCCAGTTCGGCCAGCGCGGCGGAGACGTCGACCACGGCCAGCGCCTCGGCGCCCTGGCGCAAGGCCTCGGCGGCCGCCTCGATCTCGCCGGCCAGCCGTTCGAAGCATTCGAGCTCAAGCCGCAAGGCTTCGGCGGCGGCACCGGCGATGCGGCTTTCCAGCTCGGCCAGCTCGCCGGTAGTGAAGCGCATGGCCGAAGCCATCGTCTGGCGATGGACGAAGCGGGCCTCCCCGCCTTCGCCGGCCAGCACCCGCCCCTGCGCATCGCCGACCTCGATGAAATAGCCGAGCACGTTGTTGTGCTTGATCCGCAGGTTGCGGATGCCCGTCTCGGCGGCGTAGCGGCCCTGCAATTCAGCGACGACGCGTCGGGCGTCCTCGCGCAGCGTGCGCGCCTCGTCGAGCGCCGGCAGCGCCCCCTCCCGCACGAAGCCGCCGTCGCGGCGCAGCAGCGGCACGTTGTCGGCCAGCAAGCGCGACAGCTTCGCCAGGAGATCGACCGGCAGGGCCGCAAGGGCCACCTGGCGCGCAGCCAGTTCCTCGGGCAGGTCGTCGCCGAGCAGCGCCGCGATCGCCAGAGCCCCCTCCAGCCCGTCCCGGATGGCGGCGAGATCGCGCGGCCCGCCCCGTCCGAGCGACAGCCGCGACAGCGCCCGCTCGACGTCCGGCAGGCCGGCCAGAGCCTCGCGCAGTTGCTGGCGCACCGGCGCCGCCTCGACGAACCGGCCGACGGAGGCGTGCCGCTCGCGGATCGCCGCCGGGTCGGTGAGGGGCGCCGCAAGCCGGCCGGCCAGCAGCCGGGCCCCTGCGCCGGTCCGGGTGCGGTCGATCGCCGACAGGAGGCTGCCCTGGCGCTTGCCGGAGATGGTGCGGGTGAGTTCCAGCGAGGCCCGCGTCGCCGGATCGATCTGCATGAGCGAGCCCGCGACGATCCGCTCCGGGCGCTGCAGCCCCGGGTGCGCCGCCATCTGGGTCTTGCCGAGATAGGCGATCAGCGCGGCCGCGGCCGACAGCTCGACCCGGGTGAAGCCGCCGAAGCCTTCCAGCGTCGCGACGCCGAAGAAGCGGCAGACGCGCTCCTCGGCGGTGGTCCCGTCGAAAAGCGTCTGCGGCTCCGGCTGGACCCGCCGGCCGTAGCGCCGGAACAAAGGCTGCAGCGAGGGATCGTGGAAGACCGGCTCGGCAACGACGATCTCGCTCGGCTCGATTGCCGCAATGTCGGCCTCGAGCTGCGCCCGACCGGTTTCGGCGAGCTTGAACGTGCCCGTCGACAGGTCCGTCCAGGCGATGCCGTAGCCGGCGTTCTCGCCGCTGCCGCCGAGCCGCGCCAGCGCCAGGAGGAAGTTCGGCCGGCCCGGATCGAGCAGCGCCTCCTCGGTGATCGTGCCCGGCGTCACCAGCCGGACGACGTCGCGCCGGACGACCGATTTCGCGCCGCGCTTCCTGGCTTCCGCCGGATCCTCGACCTGCTCGCAGACGGCGACCCGGTGACCCAGTCCGATCAGGCGCTGCAGATATTCGTCGGCGGAAACGACCGGGACGCCCGCCATCGGGATGTCGGCGCCCAGATGCTTGCCGCGCTTCGTCAGCGCAATGCCGAGGGCGCGCGAGGCCTCGACGGCGTCTTCGAAGAACAGCTCGTAGAAATCGCCCATGCGGTAGAACAGCAGGCAGTCGGGGTTGGCCGCCTTGATCTCGATGTACTGCGCCATCATCGGCGTCGGGGCCGCGTCCTTGTCGGTCGTCATTGCCGGGATCGATCCCTCCCCTCGCCGCTGCCATGCCGCGCGCGCCGCGTTCGCCGGCCATGAGCCTTCCCCCGGCTTAGCTTTGCGGTTATCGCGAGAAAAGGGGAAACGCCGACAATCCCAAAGGGAGGGCACATGACAGTCGAAACGAACGGCACGCGCCGGCCATCGGTCACAGACGAGGAAGCGCTGGAATTCCATGCATCCGGACGCCCGGGCAAGCTGGAGATCAACGCCACCAAGCCGATGGCGACCCAGCGCGACCTGTCTCTCGCCTATTCGCCGGGCGTCGCGGTGCCGGTGCGCGCCATCGCGGAAGATCCCGACAAGGCCTTCGACTACACCGCCCGCGGCAACATGGTCGCGGTGATCTCGAACGGCACGGCGATCCTCGGCCTCGGCAATCTCGGCGCCCTCGCCTCCAAGCCGGTGATGGAAGGCAAGGCCGTCCTCTTCAAGCGCTTCGCCGACGTCGACTCGATCGATCTCGAAGTCGACACTGAGAACGTCGACGAGTTCGTCAACTGCGTGCGGCTGCTCGGGCCCTCCTTCGGCGGCATCAACCTGGAAGACATCAAGGCGCCCGACTGCTTCGTGATCGAGGAGCGGCTGCGCGAGGCGATGGACATTCCCGTGTTCCACGACGATCAGCACGGCACGGCGATCATCGCCGCCGCCGGGCTGATCAACGCGCTGCACCTGACCGGCCGGGACCTGCACACGACGAAGCTCGTCGTCAACGGCGCGGGCTCGGCGTCGATCGCGTGCGTCGACCTGCTCAAGACCATGGGCTTCGCGGCGGCCAACATCGTCGTCTGCGACACCAAGGGGGTGATCCACCGCGGCCGCACCGACGGGATGAACCAGTGGAAGTCGGCTCACGCCGTCGAGACCAGCAAGCGGAGTCTCGCCGATGCGATGGAGGGCGCCGACGTGGTGTTCGGGCTCTCGGCGAAGGGCGCCTTCACGCCGGAGATGATCGCCTCCATGGCACCCAATCCGGTCATCTTCGCGATGGCCAACCCGGATCCGGAGATCACGCCCGAGGAAGTCGCGCGGATCCGCAGCGATGCGATCATGGCGACCGGCCGCTCGGACTATCCCAACCAGGTCAACAACGTCCTCGGCTTTCCCTACATCTTCCGCGGTGCGCTCGACGTCCGGGCGACGAGCATCAACGAGGCGATGAAGGTGGCGGCGGCCGAGGCTCTCGCCGCCCTGGCGCGCGAGGACGTGCCCGACGACGTGGTGGCGGCCTATCGCGGCCAGCGGCCGCAATTCGGCCCGCGCTACATCATCCCCGTGCCGTTCGATCCCCGGCTGATCTCGGCCATTCCGGTGGCGGTGGCGAAGGCCGCCATGGAGACCGGCGTGGCGCGGCGGAACATCGTCGATTTCGAGGCATACGAGAAGGAACTGCGCTCGCGGCGCGACCCGATCGCGGCGACGCTGCAGCGGATCTACGACGGCGTGCGCCGGGAGCCCAAGCGCGTGGTGTTCGCCGAGGGCGAGGAGCCGCAGGTGATGCGCGCCGCGGTCGCCTATGCCAACCAGAATCTCGGCACGGCGATCCTGCTCGGCCGCGATGCCGAGATGCGGGAGACCGCGCGCGAGGCGGGGATAGACCTCAACCGCCCGGGACTCGAGATCGTCAACGCCCGCCTGTCGAACCGGGTGGACGACTACACCGAGCTTCTCTACTCGCGGCTGCAGCGCAAGGGCTACCTGCATCGCGACTGCGTCCGGATGATGCGCAACGACCGCAACCACTTCGCCAGCGCGATGGTGGCGACGGGCGATGCCGACGCGATGGTCTCCGGCGTCACCCGAAACTACCAGACGGTGCTCGCCGATGTCGGACGGGTGCTCGACGTCAAGCCGGGCGAGCGGATGATCGGCGTATCGATCGCGCTGTGCCGCGGACGCACGGTGCTGGTGGCCGACACGGCGGTCCACGACATGCCGAATGCGCAGGAACTCGCCGACATCGCCGTCCAGGCGGCGGCGACCGCCCGCAAGCTCGGCTACCAGCCCCGCGTGGCGATGCTCGCCTACTCCACCTTCGGCAATCCGCCGGGCGAACGGGCGCAGAGGGTGCAGGAAGCCGTGGCGCTCCTCGACGGCCGCGACGTCGACTTCGAGTACGACGGGGAGATGAACGCGGATGTGGCGCTCAACGAGGAACTGATGGAGCAGTACCCGTTCTGCCGGCTTTCGGGACCGGCCAACGTCCTCGTGATGCCGGCTTTCCACTCGGCGTCGATCGCGACGAAGATGCTGCAGGAGCTCGGCGGCTCGACGGTGATCGGGCCGCTTCTGGTCGGGCTTTCCAAGCCGGTGCAGATCGTCTCCCTCGGGGCCAAGGATTCCGAGATCGTCAACATGGCGGCGCTCGCCGCCTACGAGGCGATCGGCCAGGCCGGCTGACGGAACGGCGGCGGCGGTTGCATCGCGGCGACCGCCGCGCCATCTTCTTTTCCAGTCAGGCTCCGTTCATCGGAAGCGTGGCAGGATGTACGCCATCCGCCTCCTGGCGGCGGACGCACAAGGACAGACGCATGATGTCGAGACCCGTTCTACTGGCTCTGGCCCTGCTCGCCGCGACGGCGGGATCGCCCGCCTTTGCCGAGGGCGAAAGCATCAACATCGTGCAATACGCGCTGGCCAACCCGACGGACAACGCGCAGATGCCGACGCCGCCATCGCTGGGGGATTCGGTTCCGCAGTCGGTGCAGCTGCGCCAGCCGGACCCGAACTCGTCGCTGGCGTATTTCTACTATGCCGGCCAGCCGGTGATCGTGGATCTGAAGACGCGCAGCGTCGTCAGGGTCGGCCAGTAGAGCGGCCTGTTCCGGCCGCAGGGGTTCCCCCTCCCGGTGTTCAGGCGGCGAACCGCCCCGCATCGGCGCCATAGTGGCCGATATAGCGCGGGTTGATGTTTTCCCGCGGCAGGACGACGAGGACGTCGGTCGTGCCGAACTGGTGATCCACCACCGCACCCTCGCCGATATAGCCGCCGATCCGCAGATAGCCCTTGAGCAGAGGCGGCAGATCCGCCAGCGCGCGGCGCGGGTCGGCGCTCTGGACGCTGCCGGGCAGGAACGTGCCGCGGTCGGGCCGCGCACGCACATGCCACTCCTCCGGCGCCGAGGCATGTTCCCGCAGGAAGGCAAGGCGCCCCGCCAGGACTTCGGGATCGGTGCCGGCGAGCGACGCGCAGCCGAACAGGGCGTCGATGCCGTGGGCGATCACGTAGCTCCAGATGCCCTGCCACAGCAGCTCGACCGTGCGCTTGCCCCGATATTCCTTGAGGACGCAGGAGCGGCCGAGCTCCAGAAAGCGCTTGCCCTCGTGGCGGGCCAGCATCGGGGCGATGTCGAATTCCTGGGCGGTGTAGAAGCCGCCGGCCAGCGCCGCCGCGTCGCTCCGCATCAGCCGATAGGTCCCGACGATGCGATCGGCGACCCCGCCGGGACGGGACTGGTCGATCACCAGCAGATGGTCGCAGTAGCGGTCGAAGCCGTCGCGGTCGCGCCGCGTCATCTTCTGCAGCTTCGACGGCTGCGCGCTCATTTCCTGGTAGAAGACCCGGTAGCGCAGTTGCTGCGCCGCCCGGACCTCCGCCGGACTTCGCGCGAGCCGGACCTCGAGCGGGCCGATGCGCCCCAGTACCGGCGCGACCGGATCGAAACGCCGTACCATGTGCCGCATCTTCGCCGGGACGAACCGCAGGGCTACCCCGCCGAATGCGAGCGACGTCGGCCTCAGACCCGGGCCCTGCTTCGTGCCCACAGCGTGCATCGCGTCCTCCGTCGAGCCATCCCCTGCTACCAGCCCATAAAGATGCTCAGCGAAATAATTATGACCGGCCCAGGCCGCATTATCGCAGCCCACGCGCTCGCGAACAATGTAATGTTGTTTCGTCAGCGCATGTCGACCGCGACACGGCCGCGAACCTTGCCTTCGACGATGTCCTTCGCCGTGTCGACGATCGCGTCGAAGCCGATCTGCGTGGTGATGGCGCGCAGCTTGCCCGGGTCGAGGTCGGTGGCAAGCCTGTTCCATGCCTCGATCCGGCGGTGCTTCGGCGCCATGACCGAATCGATGCCGAGCAGCGAGATGCCGCGCAGGATGAAGGGAGCGACGCTCGCCGGCAGGTCCATGCCCTGGGCCAGACCGCAGCAGGCCACCGCCCCGCCATATCGGGTCGCGGCCAGGACATTGGCGAGCGTATGGCTCCCGACCGCGTCGACACCGGCAGCCCAGCGCTCCTTGGCGAGCGGCTTGCCGGGCTCGGACAGCTCGGACCTGTCGATGATCTCGGCGGCACCCAGATCGCGCAGCCAGCCGGCTTCGCCCGGGCGACCGGTCGACGCGACCACGTGCCAGCCGAGGCCGGCGAGCAGCGCCACGGCGACGGAGCCGACGCCGCCCGCCGCGCCGGTGACGACCACCGGGCCGCTCTCGGGGGACAGGCCGGCCCGCTCGAGCGCGAGGATGCAGAGCATCGCCGTGTAGCCGGCGGTGCCGATCGCCATCGCATCGGCGGAAGTGAAGCGCTCGGGCAGGGGAACCAGCCACTCGCCCTTGAGCCGCGCCCGCCCGGCATAGGCGCCGTGATGGGTCTCGCCGACGCCCCAGCCGTTGAGGATGACGCGGTCGCCCGGCTTCCAGTCCGGGTGCGAGGAGGTGACGACGGTGCCGGCGAGGTCGATGCCGGGGATCAGGGGCCAGCGCCGCACCACCGGCGCCTTGCCGGTGATCGCCAGCCCGTCCTTGTAGTTGACGGTCGTTGCCTCGACCTCGACGTCGACATCGCCGTCCATCAGCTGATCCGGCGTCATCTCGACGATCTCGACGGACTGGTTCTTCGCCTCGTCCCGGGAGATCAGGATCGCCTTGAACGTGTCGGTCATCGCTTCCTCCTGATCGCCGCGGATGCCGGCGTTGCGTCCCCGAGACGAAGGGCGGCGGCCGCGGATGTCAATCGTCCCGGCAGCGTCCGGTCAGCTGCGGCTGGCGCGCCGGGCGTCGCGCGGGGCCAGGATGAACTCGTCCACCAGGATGACGATGGCGCCCACCGTGATGCAGGCGTCCGCCAGGTTGAAGACGGCGAAGTCCCAGGCCGGCGTATGGAAATAGATGTAGTCGACGACGTAGCCGAGGCGAATCCGGTCGATGAGGTTGCCGATCGCGCCCCCGACGATGATGGCCAGACCGAAATGGGTGAGCCGCCGCTCGGCCGGCGTCTTGAACCAGAGATAGAGGACGACGACGAGAACGATTCCGGCGATCGCCGAGAGGCTGACATCGCTCAGCCCCGCCAGCATCGAAAAGGCGATCCCGGTATTGCGGGCATGATAGAGCGCCAGGAACGGAAGGATCTCGATGGCTTCGCCGAGCCCCATGGTGGCGACGACCAGTGCCTTGATGGCCTGATCGGCGATCACCGACACGAGCACGATCAGGAGCCCCGAGACGAAGAGCGGGCGGGTCAAAGGCTGAGGCTCCTGCGGCGCGACTCGAACAGCATCACGCCCGTGGCAATGGCGAGGTTGAGGCTGTCGGCGCGGCCGGCCTGGGGGATGCGCACGAGCACGTCGCAGCTCCTTGCCAGCGTTTCGGTGAGACCGGCCTGCTCGTTGCCCATCACCAGCAGCGTCGGCTGGGCGCCATAGTCGGGGCTGCGGTAGTCCACCGTGCCTTCCATGTGGGTGCCGACGACGAGACCGCGGAAGCGGCCGCGCCACTCCAGGAACTCCGCCTCGCTGGCGCGGGCGAGCGGCACGGAGAAGATCGATCCCATCGTGGCGCGCACCGTCTCCAGCGAGAACGGGTCGACGCTGTCGCCGATGACGATGACGCCCTTGGCGCCGACCGCGTCGGCTGTCCGCAGGACGGTGCCGAGATTGCCAGGATCGCGCACCCGGTCGAGCGCGACCAGGACGTCGCCCTTGCCGGGTGCGAAGCGGGCGAGCGGCGTCACCTGCCGGCGGAACACGCCGACCGCGCTCTGCGGGTTGTCGCGCCGCGTGATCGCCTCCAGCACCTTGTTGTTGGCCTCCAGCACGTCTGCGCCGAGGGCCACGGTGCGGGCCGCCGTGCGCTCCAGCAGTTCATGGCCGGAGGCGGACCTCGCGATGACGAGGGTCTGGATCTGCCAGCCCGCATCGAGCGCGTCGACGACGAGCTTCAGCCCCTCGGCGAGAAACAGCCCGGTCTCCTCCCGGTGCCGCTTCTGGGCCAGCGCCCTGATGTCCTTGACGATCGGGTTCGAGACGCTGGAGACCTCCTTCACCCGCCCTGGCGCGCTGGTGGGCGGGAGCCGGGTCCGGCTATCCGTGTGGGGCTTGTCAGACATGATCGGGCGTCCAGCGGCAGAAGAGGGATGTGGAAAGGAGGCGCGGCTCGTCGCCCGCCTCGCGAATGACGAGTTCGCCGGATTCCGCCGTGCCGCCGAGGCCGCGAAACGCCTCCCCCGTCAGCGCCGACAGCGCGTAGAACGACGCCCGGATCGAATAGGCCGTGAGGATGACCAGGAGCGGCCGGTCCGACAGCAAAGCGCGGGTCAGCGAGAGCAGATAGGGCAGGTCCTCGAAGAGCTGCCAGACCTCGCCCTTGGGTCCGCGACCGAAGCGGGGCGGATCGAGCAGGATGACGTCGTAGCGGCTGCCCCGCTTGACCTCGCGCTCGGCATAGCGGACCGCGTCCTCGCAGATCCAGCGGATCGGGCTGGATCCGAGGCCCGCCACTTCCTGATTCTCGCGCGCCCAGGCGATGGCCTTCTTCGAGGCGTCGACATGGGTCACCTCGGCGCCCGCGCGCGCGCCGATCAGCGAGGCGACGCCGGTATAGCCGAAGAGATTGAGCAGGCGCACCGGCCGCTGGCCGCGCGACAGCGCCGCAGCGATGGCCGCCTCGGTGGAGCGCCAGTGCACGGCCTGCTCGGGGAACACCCCGACATGGCGGTAGGAGGTGAAGCGGCCGAGATAGTCGACCCCGTCCTGGACCAGCGGCCAGGTCTCGCCGAGCGGCGCGTGCGGAAAGCGCCAGCGCCCGGTGCCCTCCTCGTCCGTATCGCCGGTGAAGATCGCGTCGGCCGCGTCCCAGGCGGCCTCGGGCAGGCGCTTGTGCCAGATGGCCTGGTTCTCCGGACGCCGCACGGTGAGCGGCCCGTAGCGCTCGAGCTTCTCGCCCGCCCCGGAATCCAGCAGCGCGTAATCGGCCGACGGCTCGACGGTGAGAATCACCGGTTCTTTCGGCGTGGGACGAGCGCCCGTCGGCCGTGGCAGGTCGAGCGCCCGCACCGGCGGATCGCCGATCG
Organism: Aurantimonas sp.; assembly: GCA_036252795.1. Classification (GTDB taxonomy): domain Bacteria; phylum Pseudomonadota; class Alphaproteobacteria; order Rhizobiales; family Rhizobiaceae; genus Aurantimonas. Next base: position 33,532 of record DASYHY010000186.1, read on the forward strand.
CACTCCTGGCGCGAGGCAAGTCGTCGCCGTCGCGCGTCCTGGCGGCGTCGGTGGGCCGGACCCGCGGACCGCGCGTGGCCGCTCCCGTCGGGCTCGAATCGTTATGATGGCCAGGCCGCCGCGCTCGCGCCAAGGCAGGACTCCGTGCTCGTCGATGTCAAAGCAAGGTCATTAGCGGTTCCCGCATGCTTGGCAAAGCCGGCAGAAACGTGATCCTAGGCGGCGTGATGAATGAGCGACGTCGACGCGCGTCGACGCAAGGGAGGCTCACATGGATCTCAAAGGCGAATACCGACTGCCGGCACCCCGCGAAACGGTGTGGGCCGCGCTCAACGACCCGGACGTCCTCAGGAGCTGCATCCCCGGGTGCGAGAGCCTGGAGATGACGGGCGACAACATGATGGCCGCCGCCGTGACGATGAAGATCGGGCCCGTGAAGGCGAAGTTCACCGGCGAGGTCCGGCTCGAGAACATCAACGCCCCCGAAAGCTATTCCATCGTCGGCGAGGGCAAGGGCGGCATCGCCGGCTTCGCCAAGGGCGGGGCCGACGTCAAGCTGCAGGAAGACGGCGCCGAGACGATCCTGACCTACGAGGTCAACGCGCAGGTGGGCGGAAAGATCGCCCAGCTCGGCGGCCGGATGATCGATTCCACCGCCAAGAAGCTGGCCGGACAGTTCTTCGACTGTTTCGCCGAGAAGGTCGCGGAAGCCCGGCCCGCGGAAGGCGCCGCGGCGACCGGCTGACCGCCGCCGTCGGGGGTGCGGGCGCCCGTCGGCGCCGCCTTCAGGCAGCCCGCGAAGACACCAGCGCGGTCGACCCGGTACCGGTCCTGGCGCGCTCCTCCTCGATCTGGCGAAGCTTCGCGCGGCTTTCGTCAGCCTCGCGTCGCAGCCGCTCGACCTCGTATTTGCGCTTCCAGGACTTGCGGCGGTAGTGCGCCTGGGTGAGCCATGTCCCGAGGCCGCCGAGCACGACGCCGAGAATGACGGCGCCCATCAGCAGGATGAAGAGCGGCGCCGAAAAGGCGAATTGCGGCAGGTTTCCGATCGGATCCAGCGAGACGGGCACCAACTGGCGATTGGCGACGCAGAACACGATCAGCAGGATCGCCAGCGGGACAAGTAGGACGAGGATAAGGATTCTCGAGATCATGGGCTCCGCCTCGCGCCCGCCCCGTTGCCAGGCCAGGCTCTGTTGTGGGCAGCGTCAGCCGCCATGGACTGGAAACGAAGATGGGCGCGGGCCGGGCGCCGTCAACGCCGCGGGCTCGGCCTAGCGGCCGTTGAGGCGCTCGCGCAGTTCCTTGCCGGCCTTGAAGAACGGCACCCACTTCTCCTCGACCTCCACCGCCTCGCCCGTCCGCGGGTTGCGTCCGGAGCGCGGCGGCCGGTTCTTGACCGAAAAGGCACCGAAGCCGCGCAGTTCGACGCGGTTGGATTCACAGAGGGCGGCGGTAATCTCGTCGAAGATGGCGTTGACGATGGTTTCTACGTCGCGCTGGTACAGATGCGGGTTGCGGCTGGCTATCGCCTGCACGAGTTCCGACTTGATCAAGACGCCATCCCCTTCTTGTCACGCCGCCGCGGACGCTGCTTCCGGCCGCATCGCCGCGCCCGCCTGGACGGCCGGGCGAAACCCGGCCATTTCCGTCCCTTATCGCAACGTCACACGTGTTTGTGAAGGCTGCCAGAGCGACACGAGCCCGTCAAGGTGACCGGCCCGGCGCAGCAGCGCGTCCTCCAGCGAAGCCGCCTGCGGATCAAGCCCTAGCGCCGCGAAGATGCCGGATCGGGCGGCCGAGAAGATCGAGAAGCCGAACTCGTCGTCCTTCTTCGGTTCGCGATCGACGAAATCGAGCCCCGCCGGCACCCCCCGCTCCCGTTCCAGCCAAGCCCGCACCGTATCCTCGCCGCCCAGCGCGTCCACCAGCCGGCGCTCCAGACCCTGATGGCCGCTGAACACCGAGCCGTCCGCCAGCGCCAGCGCATCCGCCTGGCTCAGACCGCGGCGTTCCGCGACCAGCGCCACGAACCATTCATAGGTGTCCATGACCAGCCGGCCTATCATCTGCTTGGCCTCCTCGCTCGCCGGCGCGAAGGGCGAGGGCTCGGCCTTCAGCGGGGCCGACTTGATCGCGTTGACCTCGACGCCGACGGTGCGCAGCAGCGAGGACGCATCGACATACTGGAAGATCACGCCGATCGACCCGACGATCGAGGTTCGCCGTGCGACGATATGGTCGGCGCCGGAGGCCACCATGTAGCCCGCAGACGCCGCCAGCGTGCCGACTTCGGCCGCCACCGGCTTGACCGCCGCGATCTCGCGGACCGCCTCGTAGATGGATTCGCCGCCCACCGTCGTGCCGCCGGGTGAATCAATGCGCACCACGACCGCCTTGACCGCGTCCTCGTCCTTGAGCTCCTCCAGAAGGTCGAGGAGGTCGCGATCCTCCAGGATCATGCCGGCGATCGTCACGCGGGCGATCTGGTCGCGCGGCAAAAGCGTGCCCTGCCAGCCGAAGATCGGCACGGCCAGCACCGCGAGCGCAACGACGAGGATGGCCGCAACACGCCAGAAGCGCAGCTTGCCGCGCAGTCGGCGGCGATCGATGAGATCCTCGGCGGTTCCGGCCATTGAAGGCTCCTCGCGTTTGTCTGCGCGAGCGTTAGCTTGAACCACGGGCGCTGTGAAGGCTCACGAAACGTTCATTCCCTTCGGTTAGGATTAACGTTCGATGGTGGGCGATGACGTAAAAACCCCATATTGGTATGGGACCCACCTCGCCGGAGCCTCGCCCCCGACCGCTGGACGGGACGCGCGACGGATCGCGGAGCTTGATCAGGTGCAGATGAAAGACAGGCAAGCGTCCGTCGCAACCCAGCCCGCGCCAGCCGACGCCCTGGCCTCCGCGCCGAGCCGCAGCGACCTCGAGTTCGCGCGGGCGCGGCGCCACTCGCGATGGGTCCGGCGTCTGAAGATCGCCCTCCCCGCCACGGCCGCGCTCATCGTCGTCGCGGGCATCGCCACCACGTGGCTCGCCCGCAGCCTGCCCGACAACGTCACCGTCGCCGGGACGAGCATCCAGGATGGCCGCGTGGTCATGCAGGACCCCCGCATGTCCGGCGTCGACGGCCAGGAGCGCCCTTACGAGATGCGTGCCGAGCGGGCGATCCAGTCGCTGACCGGCGGCGGCGTCGACCTGGAGAAGGTCCGCGCCCGGCTCTCGGTCGACGAGGACACGACTGCCGACATCACCGCAGTGGCCGGCGTCTACGACGTCGATACCGAGAAGCTGCGGCTGACGGAGGGTATCGAGGTCCAGACCAGCAACGGGATTGTGATCCGGCTGGAGACGGCCGACATCGACCTCGAGGCCGGCACGATGGTGGGGGGCGGCCCGGTGGCGATCGACACTCCCAGCCAGACGATCCGGGCCAGCTCCCTCACCGTCTCCGAGGGTGGTAAAGTCCTTTCCTTCGGCGGCCGGGTGCGGATGGTGATCGCCCCGTCCCCACAGTCCGGTCCGGCCGAAAAACAAGCGTTCAAGAGCGAGTAGACCATGCAAGCCTCCGTCCTCCGTCGCGCGGCCCCCTTCGCCGCGGCCATGTTCCTGACAGCCTTCGGCACGATCGGCGCCCTTGCGCAGGAGGGGCTGGGCAGCAGCTTCAACGGGCTGCAGATCGACGGCGACCAGCCGATCTCGATCGAGTCGAACCAGCTCGACGTCGACGACGCGCAGGCGGTCGCCACCTTCACCGGCAACGTCGCCGTGGCGCAGGGCGACACGGAGCTGCGCAGCGGCAGGCTCGTCGTCCATTACAAGAAGGCGGAGGGTGAAGCGGATGCTCCGGCGCGCGGCGGCGCCCTGCCCGGCGGCTCCAACCAGATCGACCGGATCGAGGCGAGCGAGAAGGTTTACGTGAAGTCCGTCGACCAGGTCGCCACCTCGGAACGGGCAACGTTCGACATGGCCAGCCAGGTCGTCGTGATGACCGGCAACGTCGTGCTGAGCCAGGGCGAGAACATCGCCGAAGGCTGCCGCCTGACGATCCAGATGGACACCGGTCTCGCCCGCCTCGAGAGCGCCTGCGGCGAAGGCGGCGGCGACGGCCGGGTGAGGCTCATGCTGACGCCTGACGGGCAGTCCGGCGGCGCGGCGTCGAACTGAGGGCGCTCGCGTGACGATCGCCGAGACGGCTCAGCGTTCCACGACCGAAGCGGGCGACAGGCCGGCGGGCACGCCGCCTGCCGCGGCAGGCAACAAGGCCGGCCCCCGCTTCGCCAATGCCAAGGGAACCCTCGTCGCCGCCAACCTGACCAAGACCTATCGCGGCCGCCGCGTGGTCGACGACGTCGGGATCGCGGTCCGCCGCGGCGAAGCCGTCGGCCTTCTCGGGCCCAACGGCGCGGGCAAGACGACGTGTTTCTACATGATCACCGGGCTGGTGCCGGTCGACAAGGGCCACATCCTGCTCGACGGGCACGACATCACCGAGATCCCGATGTATCGCCGGGCCCGTCTCGGCATCGGCTACCTGCCGCAGGAGGCATCGATCTTCCGGGGCCTGTCGGTCGAGGACAATATCCGCGCGGTGCTCGAGGTGGTGGAGAAGGACAAGGCGAAGCGCGAGCGCGAGCTGACCAGCCTTCTCCAGGAGTTCAACATCGAACACCTGCGCAAGCAGGCCTCCACGTCGCTCTCGGGCGGCGAACGGCGGCGCTGCGAGATCGCGCGGGCGCTGGCCACCAAGCCGACCTTCATGCTGCTCGACGAGCCGTTCGCCGGCGTCGACCCGATCGCGGTCTCCGACAT
>DASYHY010000187.1:0-3842 GCA_036252795.1 Aurantimonas sp.
GGTCGGGAAGCTGGTCGAGAAGATGATCTCGTTGCCCGGCACGTCCGGCCCGTCGGCGGGGTAGATCACCGACTCCTCGCGCGCCACGCGCTCCCAGGTGATGTGCTTCAGCGACGGCATCACCGACGCCATCTCGGTGTAGACATCCGAGACGTGGCCGTAGTTCCAGTCGAGCCCGAGCCGCTGGGCGAGCTCGACGATCAGCTCCCAGTCCTGGCGCGCGTCGCCCGGCATCTCCAGCGCCGGCCGGCCGATCTGCACCTGCCGGTTGGTGTTGGTGAAGGTGCCGAGCTTCTCGGCATGGGCCGAGGCCGGCAGCACGACGTCGGCATGCCAGGCAGTCTCGGTCAGGAAGATGTCCTGCACGACGAGATGTTCGAGCATCGCCAGCGCGCCGCGGGCATGGGTCTGGTCGGGATCCGACATCGCCGGATTCTCGCCCATCACGTACATGCCCTTGATCTCGCCGTCGTGGATCGCGTCGATGATCTCCACCACGGTCAGCCCGCGCTTGGGATCGAGTGTCTGGCCCCAGAAATTCTCGTAGCCCGCGCGGATGTCGACGTTCTCGACCGACTTGTAGTCGGGGTAGTACATCGGGATCAGGCCGGCGTCGGAGGCGCCCTGGACGTTGTTCTGGCCGCGCAGCGGGTGCAGGCCGGTGCCGGGTCGGCCGATATGCCCGGTGATCAGCGCCAGCGCGATCAGGCACCGCGAATTGTCGGTGCCATGGGTGTGCTGGGAGATCCCCATGCCCCAGAAGATGATTGAGCGCTCCGACGTGGCATAGGTGCGGGCGACGTCCCGCAGCATCTCGGCGGGGATGCCGCAGACGTCCGCCATCGCCTCGGGGGTGAAGTCCTTCACCTTCTCCCGCAGCGCCTCGAAGCCCGCGACGTTCGCCTGGATGTACTGCTCGTCGTAGAGCTTCTCGTCGATGATCACGTTGATCATCGCGTTCAGCATCGCGACGTCGCTGCCCGCCCTGAAGCGGAGCGAATGCGTCGCATGGCGCATCAGGTCCTGGCCGCGGGGATCGATGACGATCAGCTTCTTGCCCTGCTTGGCCGCCTGCTTGAAATAGGTGGCCGCAACGGGATGGTTGGTCGTCGGACGGGCGCCGATGACCACGATGCAGTCCGCCTTCATCGCGTCGTTAAAGGGCGCCGAGACTGCGCCGGAGCCGACGCCTTCCATCAGCGCCGCGACCGAGGAGGCATGGCAGAGCCTTGTGCAGTGATCGACATTGTTGGTGTCGAAGCCCTGGCGGACCAGCTTCTGGAACAGGTAGGCCTCCTCGTTGGAGCCCTTGGCCGAGCCGAAGCCGGCCAGTGCCTTGCCGCCATCCCGATCGAGGAGCGACTTCAGCCCCCCGGCGGCGCAGGCCATGGCCTCTTCCCACGTGGCTTCGCGGAACACGGTGAGCGGATCGACGCCGCGCATGTCGATATCGCCGCGCTTCGGGGCGTCGTCGCGCCGGATCAGCGGCTTCGTCAACCGTTCCGGCGACATCGCGTAGTCGAAGCCGAAGCGACCCTTCACGCACAGCCGGTTCTCGTTGGCGTAGCCGTCGCGCCCATCGACCTGGACGATGCGGTTGTCCTTGACCGCGACCTTGGTCTGGCAGCCGACGCCGCAGAACGGGCAGACGCTGTCGACGACCTTGTCGAACGCCTGCACCGCGCGCTGCGTGTGCGTCTCGTTCATCAGCGACTTCTCGTAGAGCGCGCCGGTCGGGCAGGCCTGGACGCATTCGCCGCAGGTGACGCAGGTCGACAGGCCCATCGAGTCGTGGATGTCGAAGACCGGCACCGTGCGGTTGCCGCGCTGCGCCATGCCGATGACGTCGTTGACCTGCACTTCGCGGCAGGCACGGACGCAGGCGCCGCAGGCGATGCAGGCGTCCATGTTGACGGCGATCGCCGGGTTCGAGACGTCGAATTCGGCCTCGACATGCTCGCTGACGAATTTCGAGGGATAGCGGCTGCCCGAGACGCCCATCGAGGACGCCCACTGCCAGAACATCGACTGGTTGTCCGGACTGTCCTCCCGCTCGCGCATGTTGCTGGCAAGGAGCTCGACCACCATCTCGCGCGACTTGACCGCGCGTTCGGTGTCGGTGCGCACCACCATGCCCTCGGCCGGCTTGCGGATGCAGGAAGCGGCGAGCACGCGCTCGCCGTCGACCTCGACCATGCAGGCGCGGCAATTGCCGTCGGGCCGGTAGTCCGGCATGTCGACATGACAGAGATGCGGGATCCGGGTTCCCTCGCGCTTGGCGACGTCCCAGATGGTCTCGGTCTCGCCGGCCGCGACGGACTTGCCGTCGAGAGTGAAGGTGATCGTGCTCGTCATCGCGACAGCTCCTCACGGAAATGCGTCAGAAGATGGTTGACCGGGTTGGGCGCTGCCTGGCCAAGGCCGCAGATCGACGCATCGCGCAGCACGGTCTCGAGGTCCCGGATGGCGGCCTCGTCCAGCGCTCCCCTGGCTCCCAACAGCGTCACCAGCTTGCCCGTGCCTTCGCGGCAGGGCGTGCACTGGCCGCAACTCTCATGCTCGAAGAACCTGAGCAGATTGATGGCAGCGTCCTTCATATTATCCCGATCGGAGAAGATGACCACCGCGTGCGAGCCCACGAAGGCCCCTTGCTCCGCCAGTTCCCCGCCGAAATCGAGCGGGATGTCGCCCATCGAGGCCGGCAGCATGCCGCCCGACGCACCGCCGGGCAGATACGCCTTGAACGTGTGGCCCTCGATCATGCCGCCGCAATAGTCCTCGATCAGCTCGCGGACGGTGATGCCGGCCGGAGCCAGCTTGACGCCGGGATCGCGCACCCGGCCCGACACCGACCAGGAGCGGATGCCGGGATGGCCCTCTTTGCCGAGCCCGGCAAACCATTCGGGTCCCTTCTCGACGATGTCGCGCAGCCACCAGAGCGTCTCGACATTGTGGTTCAGCGTCGGCCGCCCGAACAGGCCGACCTGGGCGATGTAGGGCGGGCGGTGGCGCGGCAGGCCGCGCTTGCCCTCGATGCTCTCCAGCATCGCGCTCTCCTCGCCGCAGATATAGGCGCCGGCGCCGCGACGCAGCTCGATGAAGCCGGGCGCCGCGATGCCGACCGCTTCCAGTGCCGCGATCTCGGTCCGCAGGATATGCAGCACGGCTGGATACTCGTCGCGCATGTAGAAATAGATGCGCTCGGCCTCCACGGCATGGGCGGCGATCAGCGCGCCTTCCAGCGTGCGATGCGGATCGCGCTCGAGGTAGTAGCGGTCCTTGAACGTGCCTGGCTCGCCCTCGTCGCCGTTGATCGACATCAGGCGCGGCCCCGGATAGGAGCGCACGAAGCCCCATTTGCGGCCGGCCGGAAATCCTGCGCCGCCGAGCCCCCTCAGGCCCGCGTCCTGCATCGTCTCGATTAGCGCCTCGATGCCGAGCGTTCCGTCCCGAACGGTCTGGAGCAGCCGGTAGCCGCCACCTTCGAGATAGGCCGCGAGCCCGGTATAGGCCGGCACGCTGACATCGGTTTCGCCGGCAGCGGCCATTCCGATGAGGCCGTCGCTGGTGGCGTGATCGACCTCGCGGTCGCCGATCCGCGCGGCCGGCGCAGCGGCGCAGCGCCCCATGCACGGCGCGCGCACCACCCGGACCGCGGACGGATCGACTCGGCCGGCGAGTTCGCCCAAGATCGTCTCCGCGCCGGCCAGCATGCAGCTGATCGAATCGCAGACGCGGATCGTCAGCGGCGCCGGCTTCGGCTCGCCCTCGCGCACGACGTCGAAATGGTCGTAGAAGGATGCGACCTCGTACACCTCCGCCTGGGACAGGCGCATCTCTTC
>DASYHY010000188.1:0-1622 GCA_036252795.1 Aurantimonas sp.
GAGCGCTTCCTTGATGGCCGCTTCGTCGGTCTTCCAGCGCTCTTCCTGAAAGTTCGACCAGGATACGCCGACGGTCTTGCCCTCCTGGGCGGCGGCGGATCCGACGACAGCCAGCGAGAACACCGCGCCGGCAAGCGCGAGCTTCAGATTCTTCATGGGTTTCCTCCCGGCGCCCCAGCGCCCGATCGTTCGACGACCGGCCCGTTCTCCCGGCCGGTCGAGACTTTTTCCAAGCCTCGGAAAAAATGGTGACAGCAATTTTCATCTGTGTCAACGTGGCGGGCACGGGCCTTGGGAACCCGCCGGGAGAGCGGGCCCTCGGCGGGAGGAATTGCTGGAAATGCTGGCCAAGACCGATGCCGACGATGTGCGCGCCCATAACCGCCACGCCGTCCTCGACCATCTCAGACGCACGCCGGTCTCGACCCGGAAGGCGGTCAGCGAAGCCACCGGCCTGTCGGTCTCGGCGGCCTCGGCCATTGCCACGGCGCTGCTGCGCTCCGGCATCATCGAGGAGGTCGACGACGAAGATCGCGCCGCCCGGCGCGGCCGACCCGGCAAGGCGCTGGCGCTGGCAGCTTCCGCCGCGACCGTCGCGGTCGGCAAGGTCGCCGTGGGAGAGGTTTCGGTGCGCTACGCGGACTACGCCGGCAATGTGCGCGGCGAGGCGCGGCGTGAATGCGACCTCTCCGATCTCGGGCGCGACGAGATCGTCGGGGCGCTGCTGGCGCTGCTGGACGAGGCTGCGGCGGGGAAGCCGCGGCCGGCCTTCGGCAAGTTCATCGTCGCGGTGCAGGGCAAGACCGACAGCGGCCTCTCCCGCCTCCTCTGGTCACCGGCCCTCAGGGCCCGCGACCTCGACATCGCCACGCCGCTGGCCGCGGCCACCGGCGCTGCGGTCGAGGTCTTCAACGACTGCTCGCTGATGCCCGAGGCTTTCCGCTGGACGCCCGAGTTCACGGGGCGCGACTTCGCGACGCTGTTCATCGGCTTCGGCGTCGGGATGGGGTTGCGGCTCGGCGGCTCGACCTTCCAGGGCCAGCGTTCCTCGGCTGTCGAGTTCGGCCATATCAACCACATCCCCGGCGGCGCGCTCTGCCGCTGCGGCAATCACGGCTGCGTCGAGGCTTATGCCGGCGACTACGCCATCTGGCGCCGGGCGCACGGGCAGGCCGACACGGTGCCGACCCGCCGCATCAGCGACGCCGACATGCACCGGCTCGCCGCGCTCGCCCGCTCAGGCGAGCCCCGCGCTGCGACGGCCTTCGAGGAGGCGGGGCTTGCCATCGGCTACGGGCTTGGCCGCGTCTTCACGCTGATCGATCCGCTGCCCATCGTCTTCACCGGCTCCGGCGCTCACGCGATGGACCTGCTCGAGCCGGCGATCCGCCGCGGCATCCGCGACAGCGCAATCGACGGCTCCGGGGCCGATACAGCGTTTTCGATCGCCGAGGATGTGGACCAGCTGATCTTCTCGGCTGCGACGGCCCATGCCCTCGCCGCGCTCGACGACCGTTTCGCCCGTTTCGCCGGCACCGAGACCGAGGAGGCCGCCTGATGCTGCGCTTTGTCGTTCCGTTTCTCGTCGCCGCCCTGGCGCTGCCCGCAATGGCGCAGGAGCC
>DASYHY010000189.1:0-1945 GCA_036252795.1 Aurantimonas sp.
CGCGCGCCGGTTCCAGGGCATGACGCGCAGCAGGTTGGCCATGCCGCACCACCCCGTCACGCCCGCGAACATCAGCCCCGCCCCGACGAACGCCGACAGCCCGAAGAAGCCGGGAGCGACGAACGTGCCGAGCAGAACGCCGATCAGCACCAGCCCACCGGCGGTAATCTGCACCTGCCGCATGATTTCCAACGGCTGCGACCGATCGGCGACGGTGGGCTGTCCTGCCTGCCGCCACGCATCGATGCCGCCGCCCAGGATATAGGCCGGCGCGCCACCCGCTGCCGCGCCGAGCTGCGCCGCATTGGCGGCGGTGCGCATCCCGGACTTGCAGTGAAAGACGACCGGACGATCGTCGCGCGGGAGATCGCCGATCCGGTCGAGCGGCACGTTCATCGCGCCGGGAATGCGTTCGCGCGCATGCTCGTCGGCACCGCGAATGTCGATCAGGCGCGCACCGGCATCGATCGCGGCACGGGTATCGTCGGGAGAAAGGGTCGCGAGCGTCATCGCATCAATCCTTGCAGTAGAGCTGGTAGAGAGTGCCGAGCAGCGTTTCGACGCGGGCATCCGCGATGGCGTACCAGAGCGTCTGGCTCTCCCGCCGGTAGGTGACGAGACCCTCGTCGCGCATCCTGGCCAGGTGCTGCGAGCAGGCCGACTGCGACAAGCCGACATCACGGGCCAGATCGCCGACCGTCATCTCGCCATGCTCGACCAGCTTGCACAGCAGCATCAGCCGGCGAGCATTGCCGATCGCCTTCAGCGTGTCGGCGACCTGCCCGGCCTTCGCCTCGAATGTCGCCAGGTCCATCGGCGGTTTGAGCATCATCGCCACTCCATTAGGTGTTGCTTATGTAGCACCAGCTGATATAATAGCAAGCGCTAACGGAGAAAATCATGACTCAGCCCCTCATCGAGGCGTTTTTCGACGAGCCGACCAATACGATTAGCTACCTCGTCGGCGATCCCGCGACACGGACTGCGGCGGTGATCGATCCAGTCCTCGACTTCGACATGGCGAGCGGCGTCGCCGACACGCGCTCGGCCGAGCGGATCGTCGCCTTCGCCCGCGAGCAGGACTGGCGGATCGCGATGGTGCTGGAGACGCACGCTCATGCCGATCATCTGTCGGCCGCACCCTTCATCAAGGCGCATACAGGCGCATGGATCGGGATCGGCGCGCATATCCGCGACGTGCAGAAAATCTTCCGCCCCGTGTTCGCGATGGATGATCTGAAAACGGACGGCTCGGACTTCGACCGCCTGTTCGAGAATGGCGACCAGTTCGCGATCGGGGCGCTGGCGGTCGAGGTGCTGCATGTCCCCGGCCACACCCCGGCCGACGTGACCTATCTGATCGGCGATGCGGCGTTCGTCGGGGATACGCTGTTCATGCCCGACTATGGCACCGCCCGCGCCGACTTCCCGGGCGGGGATGCGCGGACGCTCTATCGCTCGATCCGCCGGCTATTGGCGCTGCCCGACGAGACGCGACTGTTCCTCTGCCACGACTACAAGGCACCGGGTCGCGACGACTATCGCTGGGAGACGACGGTGGGCGAGCAGCGACGGTCGAGCGTCCACGTCCATGACGGTGTGAATGAGGACGACTTCGTCGCCATGCGCGAGCAGCGTGACGCCGGGCTATCCGTGCCCAAGCTCCTGCTGCCCTCGATCCAGGTCAACATCCGCGCGGGCCATTTCGATCAGGCGGAGGCGAACGGTGTCACCTACTTGCGTATTCCGGTAAAATGGAAAGCCGGCCATCCGTGATGTCATACGATCGCTGACACGGCTTTGTGCTTAGACCCCATGACTGCCAGAGCCTCGGAGGCTCGAATCTGAGATGCTGATGATGGATTTGTCAGCAGCGGAGACGAGTCATGACGGAGACGGTGAAATACGTTGGTCTGGACGTTCATAAGGAAACCATTGCGGTCGC
>DASYHY010000190.1:0-72998 GCA_036252795.1 Aurantimonas sp.
TCACGGCGACCCCGTCGGGTCGCCAGTTCGCTACGCCTCGCGCGCCGGCGATCCGACCCCTCGCGGCAGACCCGCACCGGCTCGCTCGCATCGCGGCCGCGCCGTCGCGCGTCACGCTCGCTACGCCTCGACCGGTGCGGGTCGGGGCGAGCTCCCGCCCAGCCTCCCGGCACGGCTCGCTGGCGAGCGTGGCGATGCCGTCGCATCGCCAACGCTACCGCTGCGCATCGCGCCGTGCCGATCGCCCCAAAGGACGCCGCACCGGCACTGCTCGCTCGCGTCACGGCGACCCCGTCGGGTCGCCAGTTCGCTACGCCTCGCGCGCCGGCAATCGGACCCCTCGCGGCGGACCCGCACCGGCTCGCTCGCATCGCGGCCGCGCCGACGCGCGTCACGCTCGCTACGCCTCGGCCGGTGCGGCTTGGGGCGAGCTTCCACCCGGCCTCCCGGCACGGCTCATTGGCGGGCGTGGCGATGCCGTCGCATCGCCAACGCTACCGCTGCGCATCGCGCCGTGCCGATCGCTCCAGCGGAGGCCGCGCCGGCACTGCTCGCTCGCGTCACGGCGACCCCGTCGGGTCGCCGGTTCGCTACGCCTCGCGCGCCGGCAATCCGAGTCCTCACGGCAGACCCGCACCGGCTCGCTCGCTACGCCTCGGCCGGTGCGGCTTGGGGCGAGCTTCCACCCGGCCTCCCGGCACGGCTCGCTGGCGGGCGTGGCGATGCCGTCGCATCGCCAACGCTACCGCTGCGCATCGCGCCGTGCCGATCGCTCAGCGGAGCCCGCGCCGGCACTGCTCGCTCGCGTCACGGCGACCCCGTCGGGTCGCCGGTTCGCTACGCCTCGCGCGCCGCTACCAGCGCCACTCGACGCACGACCTTGCTGCGCCATCGTGACGATCAATCCCGGTCCTTTGGACCGACGATCCCGGCGACGTCCGGGCGACCCTAACGGGTCGAGGGAAGGAGGCTTTGCGCCGGTGATTCCACTCGGGAGGCAAAGCCATGTCGATCACCTTCTTCCTCAGCGCCGGCGCCCAGCGCGACGCGAAGCCCGCGACGGTCACCGCACGCCAGCTCGCCGCCTTTCGGGCCTTCGCTCGCGAACGCGGCGAACTCCTCGATCACGACGATGAAGACCCGCTAGTCGCATGCAGCTTCGAGGCTCGCGTTTGCCCCTGGTCGCTGGCCAGCATTTGCGCGCTCTTCGACTACGACGAGGGCGTGATCGCGGTTGTCGAGGAGGCACAGTTTCGTGGTCTCAACGTGCGCTTCGACCGCGACGACGCCACCCGATCGATCTCGCTTTGCGTCGCCAGCACGCCCGATGGAAGCGACCGACAATCACGAGCTGCGCGTGGTCTGGGGATAGCCTCCACCTAGATCATCGCAGGGGGAGGGCGGGACGTACCCGCTCTCCCTTTTTTTGCCTGCGGGGCTTCAGTTCTCGATCACGAAAAAGGGGAGGGCCTTACGGCCTCTCCCCTCTTCTTTTGCCCGACAGGCTTCAGCCTGCCAGCGCATCGGTCCTGCTACGCTGCAAGCCGCTTCGCGACCTCAGCGACACCCATCGACTTTACCGCCCCGAGGATAGACCGAATCTGCTCGGCGTCGCCCTTGAGCAACCCCGATTTCTCGACCTCCTTCAGAAGCTCAGAGCGCTCCCTCTCGGCAAGCTGACGACGCCGCTCTTCCAGCTTCCGTCCTTCTGCCGCCAGCTGCTCGCGTTCCTGCTCGATTGTACGTGCCATTGCCGTCCCTTTTTCTGATCGGTTGACAGCCTCCGACACCCACGATGACAGGCCGCACGACCGACCGCAAGCGAGAGCTATTCAGACGGGCTTTGGCCGTCAGGATCGGCACCGATGATCCGAGCTATGCCGGATCATCGGATAGGCTGCGACGGACCTCGCCTGCGGCGGGTGCGTCGTGGGTCGGGATCGCTTCGCATGTTCGCCGGAGACACGCCTTGGATCAGTCCGCCTCCGGCGATTGCCCCTCAGGACTCCGATCGAACATGGAGACGAAGAGCGATGATGCCCTCAACCCCACGACAGTCCCTAGGATTAGCACACCCTATGCGGCGACCGCAGGTGTAAGTGCCTGAAAAGCCTCGTGTATTCTGTGGTGATACCGTAGTCGTATGTAATACGCCTTCTCGAAACCAGGTAAACCGCCGATTTCCCGCGGAAATCGCTGTAGTTGCTGGTAACACAGAAACCATCTTCCGTCGGCGAGCGAAGGCAGCTAAGCTGCGGTTTCCGAAACCCCCACCATCCAAAGTTTGGATGGTGCTATGTCGAACCCACCTATCACGCTGCGTCTGTCCGACGACCAGCGAGCGGCCATCGAGCGTGCGGCCTCTGACCGAGGAATATCCCGGTCCGAGATCATCCGCCTGGCGCTGATTTTCGGGGTGCCGCTCGCAGCGGCCAGCCACTCATTCAACGTCAGCCGAGTGCTCCTCATCCTGGAGCAGCTTTCGGCCTCGATGGACCTCATCGTGACCCGGGAACACCCGGACTACGCCGAGAAGATTATCGACATCGCCCAGGAGCGCGTGGAGGCCCACCATGCGCAACGGTGACATCCGTTTCAACGGCCAGGCCGCAGTCGTCGAGCACGCCTCCGCGCGCGGCCGGATCACCCGCAACTCAAGCAATTTCACGCGCGGTTCGCAGCTGCTTTCGAGCCAGTACAAGATGGCTTGGGCGGCCACCCTTGTGCCGGTCTGGATCTGGCTCAGCAGCTTCATCGTGCTGTTCAACATCATGGTCTGGCTCGGCCTCGCCGAGCACGAGTTCCAACTCGACCTGATGAAGCTCTACTCGGCGGTCTGGACATGGGTGGGTGGCGACCGCTTCCACCTCATCAACCTGACCCTTCCGAACGGCTCCGTGACCAAGGTCCCGATCGGCTACGTCCCCTACGAGCCGCATGTCGTTCACGCCTGGCATCAGACGGTCAAAATCTTCCTGATCACGCTGGTGATGGCGACCGCGGTCGCAGCCCCGTTGATCAGCTGGTTCATTACCTGGGCGAACAAGCGCGGACGCGACGTTTTGACCGAGCGACACAACCGCGGATCGATGCTCGTCGCCCGCGATCTGCTGCTCGACAATGTCCGCCGGCACAACCTCACGCAGTTCCGCAAGGAATGCGCCGAACACGACCCGCCCTACGATCCGAAACTCGTCGCCAAGGCCCCGATCATCGATCGCGTCGACGAAGGCATTCACGTCCCATATTCCATCGCCGGCATCCCCTATCCGTGGCGCCTCGAGCAGAGCCACACGATGCTGATCGGCACGACCGGCACCGGCAAGACGACACAGCTTCGCAGCCACGTTTCGCAGATCCGAGCACGCGGCCATCGCGCGGTCATTTTCGACCTCACCGGCGTGTTCGTTGAGACGTTCTTCGACCCCGAAACCGACGTCATTCTCAACCCGATGGACGAGCGCTGCGCGCCGTGGACACTGTTCGACGAGTGCCGGAACTATGCCGATTTCGTCTCGGCAGCCGCGGCTCTCATTCCGTCCCATCCCGACGACAAAGAGCCGTTCTGGCAGAACGCCGCACGCATGCTTTTCATCGAAATGTGCCTGAAGCTTCAGGAGGCGGGAGAGGGCAACAATGCCGCCATTGCCCACCACCTGATGACGGCCGATCTCAAGAAGATCCATGCACAGCTGGAGGACACTGTCGCCGCGCCGCTGACGACCGAAAAGGCCGCCCGCATGGCGGAGTCGATCCGATCGGTTCTGAACGTCAATGGACAGGCCCTGCGCTTCATGCCGGACCCGGTCGAAGGCGGACCTCCGGCGTTCTCGATCCGCGACTGGATCGCGACCGACAATCGCGACGGCTCGATCATGTTCATCACCGGCTCGTACAACGACCTGGAGATGACCCGCGGCCTGTTCACGCTGTGGATCGACCTGGCCGTCAACAACCTGATGCGCCTGCCGAAAACTCGCGATCTACGCACCTGGTATCTCTTTGACGAGGTCCACGCGCTCCACGCCCTTCCCGGCATCGAGCACGGCCTGCAGTCCGCCCGCAATTTCGGCGGGGCATTCGTTCTCGGCATCCACTCGTTCGACAAGCTCGTCGCCACCTATGGACTCCAAAACGCGACCGCCCTGACGGGCCTCGCGCGCACCAAGCTTATCCTCGCCACGGCAGACCGTACGACCGCGGAGAAGTGCTCGGAGTTCATCGGTAATCGCGAGGTCCGGCAAGTCGATGAGGCGTACAGCTACGGCTACAACAACACCCGCGACGCCTCGACCCTGACGCCTCGCACGGCGGTCGAACCGCTGGTGCTGCCCGACGACATTACCGACCTGCCGTCGCTCAATGGCTTCGTCAAATTTCCGGACGGCTTCCCCGCCGCTCGGATAAAGCTGACCTACAAGTCCTACCCCGAGGTCGCACCCGGCTCGGTGCCTCGTAAAGACTTCAAGCCCACTCCCTACGTTTCGCCGGAAGAGCGGCGGAAACGTGCAGCCCAGAACAATGGCGCGGATGAAGGAGGTGAGGGTGGCCGCGAGCATACGCCCACGCGGCCGGTAGGAGGCGTGGAAGAGCGCGGCGAGAACGAGCCGGAGCAGACGACACCGGAGCCTCGCAAGGGCCAGAGCGAGGCGGAAAAAGCGGCTGCGGCGATGGACGTCGTCGGTGCGACCCAGGTCGCTCTGGACCAGATCCCGGGCCGGGCTGTCGGCGGGTCACCGCAAGCCACCGCACCCGCGCCGTCCAACGATGAGAAGGAGGCATCGCTTCCGAAGGTTCAGGCAGCTCGGGCGGGGCTCCGCCTTGCCGATCCCGGCGTGGGACGCACCCTCGATCCTGACCAGCAGGCGGCGCATGGCGATGTCGGTCGCTCCACCGGAAACCCGATCCTCGATCGCCTCGACGGCGACCGCCACGAGGACCAGTCGATGCGCGAATTGCGCGACGGCTTCGCCACCGATCGCAACGGCGACCATCATCAACGTCATCACGGTCACGATCATTCGCCCGCAATTGACGACGACATGGAGATGTAAGCGATGCTCTCGGTCGCTTCCATCAAGTCGGCATCGGGCGCGGCGAGCTACTTCGCCAAGGACGATTATTATACCGCCGAGCACTCCTCAGAGGCGACGCTCTGGGGCGGTGTCGGGGCGGCCGAAATCGGGCTCAAGGGCGAGGTCACGAAAGAGGCCTTCGAGAAGATCCTCAACGGCGAGCTGCCGTCGGGTGAGAAGGTCGGCCAGGTCCAGAACCGACAGCACGGTGTCGACCTCACCTTTTCGATGCCTAAGTCGGCCAGCATCCTCGCTTATGTCACCGGCGACACCCGCATCCTCGCCGCCCACATGAATGCCGTTAAGACCACGATGGCGTGGGTCGAAAAGACCTTCGCTGAAGGGCGCACGTACGATCGATCGAAGGCAGGCGACGCCGTCCGCACAGGCAACCTCGTCTATGCCATGTTCCAGCATGACACGAGTCGGGCACTAGACCCACAGGGGCACATCCACGTCCTCGTCGCGAACATGACCAAGATGGCCAACGGCGTCTGGCAGGCACTGCACAACGGCCAGCTCTGGAAGAACAACACGACGATCGGTTCGGCCTACCATGCCAACTACCGCGCCGAGCTGGCGAAGATCGGCTTCGAGACGACGGTCTCCGGCAAGCACGGCATGTTCGAGATCAGCGGCGTGCCGAAGAAGGTCATCGAAACCTTCAGCCAGCGCAGTACCGATATCCGAGCTAAGGCGGCCGAGCTCGGTATCACCAATCCCAAGGCTCTCGATCGGATCACCACCAACACCCGCGACGCTAAGCTCAACGTCGAGGATCGCGATGCCCTCCGGGAGGCGTGGCGAGCCCGTGCAGCAGAGCTTGGCTTTGACGGCAAAGCGCTTGTGGAAGCCGCGAAGGCACGCGCGAGCGGTGCCGCGCTCGACAGCAAGCCCGGCACCATGGAGCGTATTCGCGAGACCCTGGTGGGCATTCGTGAGACCCTCGGTGACGCTTTCCGGCCAAACGACCCGCTGATCGCAAGCGGGCTCGAGCGTCTGCGGATCTCTCCGGTCGACCTCCGTGCCCAGCACGCCGTCGCCTCCGCCATCCGTATCCACGCGCAGCGTGAAGCCGCGTTCTCGATACCCGACGTCGTGAAGACTGCGCTCGATCGCGACCTGAAGGGCGTGACGCCCGAACATGTCGACCGCCGCGTCTCGGAGCTCATCCGGGCCGGTCAGCTGATCCCAGGCAAGCAGGACCGGATCGACGGCGTCGTTACTCACGTCACGACGCCGGAGGCACTTGCGACCGAACGCGGGATCCTCGCCGAGATCGAGCGGGGGCGCGGGCAGGGGCGCGTCATCGTCTCGCCGGAGACTGTGATCGCGAGGCTGCACGCTGCGTCTGGCGACAAGGAGCTCAACGCTGGCCAGATGGCGGCCGCGACCATGGCGCTCACCTCCTCCGACCGCATCGTCGCCGTCCAGGGCGTCTCGGGCGCCGGCAAGTCGACGATGCTCGCAAGCGTCTCCCGCAACGTCGAGCAGGAAGGGGGCAAGGTTGTCGGCCTGGCGCTGATGAAGGCCACCTCGGACCGCCTTGGTGCGGAGGCTGGGATCGAGAGCCGCACCGTCTCTTCCTTCGTTCACAGCTACGCGCGTCATGCGCTGGCAGGAAAAGGTGCTGGCTACGACGGCGCCCGCAACGAACTGGCCGGCACGACCATCATCCTCGACGAGGCTTCCATGGTCGGCTCGGACCAGATGAAGCACCTGGTCGGCATAGCAAACGCGCTTGGGGTCGATCGCTTCCTGATGATCGGCGACCGCCAGCAGATCACGGCAGTCGACGCCGGCAAGGCCTTCGCGCTCGCACAGGCCGGCGGGATCACGATGGCACGCATGGACGAGAATCTGCGTCAGCGCACCGAGCAGCTGCGTACCGTCGCGGCGCTCACCAACCGAGGCGCGGTCCGCGAAGCCATGGCGATGCTCGGCAACAAGGTGACCGCCAACCCTGCGCATGTGAAGGCGGCGTCGGAACACTGGCTAAGCCTCACGCCCGAGCAGCGCGCCTCGACCGCGATGTTCTCATCGGGTCGAGTGGCACGTGCTGAGCTCAACGTCCGCATCCAGGAAGGTCTCGCTGCCGAAGGCACGCTGAAGGGCGAGGGGGTGAAGATCGATGTCCTCGACAAGGTCAACCTGACCCGCGAGGAACTCCGCTATCCCCAAGCCTACCAGGCGAAGTTCGATGCACGGCTCGTCATCGATCTACGCTTCGCAATCCGGGAGCTCGGCCTGCCGCGAGGCACGTTCGACGTGATCGGGGTCACTGACAAAGGGCATGTCCAGGTCCAGATCGGCAACAAGGTCAAAACCTTCGACCCGCAGAAGATTTCGCCGCTCGATAAGACCGACGCGATGCAACTCGCCCAGCGTGAGGAGATCAAGCTCCACGAAGGCGATAAGATCCGCTGGACGCAGAACGACAAGGATCGCGGTCTCAACAACAACGACATCGCGCGCGTGGTGTCGGTCGATCCGTCAGGGATCAAGGTGGAGGCAAGCGACGGCCATATCCATGAACTGAAAGCCGGCGACCCGATGATGGAGCGCATCAGCCTCGCCTACGCGCTCAACATGCACGCCGCTCAAGGCATCACCGCCGACAACGCGATCGCGGTGATGAGCCACAAGGAGTCCAACCTCTCCAATCAGCGGCTCTTCAACGTGACCGTCACGCGCGTCCGTGACGACATCCGGCTGTTCACCGACAATCGCGAGAAGCTGACCCAGGCGATCGAGCGCAATGAGGGTAACAAGACCTCCGCACTCGAGACCACCGGCGAGTTGTCGATCGATCCAGGGCGAGGCTCCATCTCGGATAATGGCGCGTCGCCGAGTGCGACGGGGAGCCAGACCGGCATGGATTCGTCGAGATCGTTCAATCCCTCGCTGCCGCCCGAACTCGATCGCGGCCCCGAAAAATTGGGCGGCGAGAAAGAGGGCTCGGTCGCCTCGCCGGCGATGAGCAGCACCACCACCGCTCCTGACTTCAAGAACGATCCCACTCTGTCGGCCGCGTCGCTCCGCATCGGCGTCGAGCCGCCCGCGATCGAGCTGCCTTTCCCCGAAAAAGACATCGGACTGGAGCTATGACCATGCCCACCGCACGACCTACCCTCGAGCAGGTGCTCGCTATCAAGCATTGGCACCCGTGCGACCTCAACACGCACACGCTTGCCGAGTGCAGCCGCCTCGCCAAGCACGACCACGCGCTGGAATGGGGCGCTGAGACCCTGGCGATGGCTAGCGTTTTTGCGCTGACCTACGCCGTGCTTGCGCCGCTGACACGGGCGCTGCGCGCGCCCCGTCGAGCGGTGGGCGTGGCGGCATGATGTCCGAACGGCTCATCCGCGACGATCTCCAATCATCGTCGGCAACGCCCCACCGGCTCCGCACGATGCTGAGTTGGGCCTGCAGGATCATCCATGCACTCTTGCTAATGCTGGGCTTGTCTGGCGCCGTAACGCTCGGGATCGCAGGACTCAAAGAGCTGCAACCGGCCGCGACCGGCACCCCCGTCACGGTGACGGAGTAGGCAGATGGGACCCGGTGATCGCGACTACATGCGCGCGGAGCCGACCGGGCGCACGGAGCGGCTCGCCACGGCGCCAGTGGACGCGATCGACGCAGTAACATGGCCGTCTGCGACCCTGCTGCAGGCGGCGCAGGAGCGCGGCTCGCGGTTTTCCGGTCCATCACGCCTCCGTCAGCGCCGAAGGCGCCTGTTGGGCCTCCTGTCGGCCCTGACGGGCTTGTTCACTCTCGCCTGGGCTGTCGGCTGCGCGATCGTCGGCGCTTCGCTCCAGACCGAAGGCGGCACCTTCACCACCCCGAAGCACGAAAGGACGTCCCGCCATGGGGATTAGCTACCCGTTTCGCTTCCAGCGTGAACCCGAGCCGGCTCGAGCACGGCTTACCATCGCCTCGCCCGACACACTGCCAGCCGAAACGCTGCGGGCGGTGCGAATGGGCAACGGCGACCGGATCGTCGTGATCGGTGCCGGCGAAGCCTTCACCGCCCTGGCGGACCAGACCCGCGACCTCATGATCGATCCAGCGCGGGGCAATTGGGACTTTTTCGCCGATCACCCGAGCGACTACGCCCGTTCGTCCGCGGTCGCGGCGTTCATACCGATCGACCCACGTGACCGCGATGCAAGCTGGCTTTACGCGGGACGATACGTGCTCGCACGCGCCATCGAGCACGTCGGCCAGCAGCCAGGCGCCATGCTCTCGGGCGTCCGCGACCTCGTACGCAACCTTCCACCCGACGCGCTCGCCGAGTTCGCCGGGCACGATACGATCTGTAGCCAAGGCGTGCGTTGGGCCGAGACGGTGCTCGCCGGCGTGAGAACGCCACTGCACCAGATCGCCAACCACGATCCGCGTATGCCCAAGACTTCGATCGTTCGATGGCTGGCCGGTCCTGCCTCGACCATCCTCTTCATCCACCGCGATCCCGATCGCGCCGACCACGAGCTGCAGGCCATCGTCGCATCGCTGCGCGACCATGCCATGCTCGGACGGATCGACGTCGAGATGGCCTTGGGAGCCGCTCAGCTTGTAATCGAGGGGACGACCCGATGAAAGTCGAGGTCGACGAGCAGGCGCTCGAACATGTCGTCGGCAGCTTTCAGCAGCTCGATGATCCGTCACCCACAGTGATCGATGTAAACCCGCAGCCTGAGCCCCGCGCTCTTCATGGCATGATCGGCTTGCTAATCCTCGCCGGCTTGATCGTCGCTGTCGCCTTTGGTGACCACAAGCTGAAGCAGTGGCACGAACGGCTTACTACCCCGTATGCCCACTTTGCGGAGAACTACGTGTCTGCGGAGGCGATCCGTGGATGATTTAGCCCTCCTTCACCGCGGCGATCTCGAGAGCGCACGCCTTTCGCGCGATCACGCCGATGCCCTGCGTCGTTCCAGCGAGGAGTTGCGTCCTATCGCCGTGGCGCTGCGCGTCGCGGACGGCCGAGCCTACGATCCCTCCGGCATCATCCCTCAGCTACGAACTGCGCTCGACGAGTGGATTAGTCGCCACGAGGCAGGCGCCCGAGACATGGATGCGCGCGCCGCAGCCTATGAGGCGAACGCTGCATCCCGCGTGTCGGCCGCGGACACGCTGACGCTCGCTGAGATGGTGCGTCAGCTTGCGCACAACGTCCTCGTGTGCGCCGGCGCCGCGGCCCTGGGCCTCCTGGCCTATCACGCGATCGAAAGGTGGCGCGGACACCTCGGCGACAACGGTCCGAGCATCTCCACGACCGGGGGGCGCTTCGATGGGGATCGATGACCGCGATTATATGCGCGAGCGCTATCGGCAGCGTCAGGGCCTTCCATCCGAGCGAACGACCTGGAACGAGCGCAAGGCGAGGCGTGAACTGGAGGGCAGGGGCTACCAAAAGGCGGTCCCGATCGATCGGGGCTGGCGGTCGGTGCCACTCGGTAGCGCGCTGTGGATCTCCGGCAACGGCAAGCGACAGTCATGGTTCGAGCGGAAGAACCGCGGGCACGACTATCAGCGCGGTCGTTGGCGACCATCGAGAAGAGCGAGGTTCCCCAGCGGCTTGATCGCACTCAGCCTCACGACCGCCATCATCGCAACCGGCTTCGGCGCGCGTGACTGGATCGCCGAGCGATATAGCGCGATCATCTTGGCGCAGGGGCGCAGCTTCCCCGCGTCGGGCACGGTCAGTGTGCCGGCCAATATCGACATGAAGCGCGTCGTCGCGAAGCTGACCGTTCAAGGCGGCCTCGAGAACGCGATCGTTCAGATGATCGATGCGAAGACGGGCCGGAACGCCCTGTCGGTCTATGTGCGCGCGCATGAACGGGTGACGGTGCCTGCGCCCGTCGGCCGCTTCCACATGCGGCTCGTACACGGACGCGAGTGGAGCGACGCCCAAACGCTCTTCGGGAAAGGCACGCTGCACGACGAGGTCGACGGCGTGATGCGTTTCACCCGCAAGGTCGGCCATGTCCTCGACCTTCGGCTCGGCCACGACAGCAACCTCGTCGTGCGACGCATCAACCTTCGGCCGGCGCCGCTCGCATGACGAAGCGACCCAAGACCACGCTCGCGGAGCAGCAGCGGCCGTCGGAGCAGCACCGTTCACGCGCGCCGTTCCAGCCATGTCGCCAGCGCGCTCGCGCGTGGTCGCTGGCCACCCATGCGAGGAGGAGCCGATGAGCAACTGGAGTTTCGAGGGAATGGGCGAGTTCGGGTCGGCAGCCGACGCGGACCGCTGGGCGAAGCGGCAAGGCCTCGCCCCACAAGACGTCCGGATCACCCGCAAGGGGGACGGCGTGGAGCTGGAGGTCCGACGCTCGGCCCTCGGCGATAGTGGCACCCGCCACGATGACCGGCGCGACGGACGTCGCAACGGCTTCTTCTGACAACCAACGAAGGGGTTACGACCGTGAAGACACGACATATCGCATCGATCGTTCTGGCGGGCCTAGCGTTCGCCACACCTGCAGTCGCCAGCGCGGCGCCGGCCAGCCCGGTGCTGCTCGCAATGGCGAGCTTCGCCGGCGAGAGCGCCGGCAACGACGCCGAACGACGCGCAGCGGAAAAGACGGCGCACTACCGCGCCCACGCCAATCACAAGGGCAACTGCAAGGACTGCGCTGACTGCGCCGATTGCGCGGACTGCGATGAAGCCGCCAAGAAGGTGAGCGCCAACGAGGAACGGGCCGGCATCTGCGACCCGACCAAGCATGCGAAGGCGGCGAAGGCCGGTGCCTAAGCGCGCCGCCCTCGCCATCGTGACGGCCGCGATCGCGGCCGTCACTCCTTCCACCCTGTTGGCGCAGAAGCTGGGGCAAGGCGGCACCGGCGTCGACGAGAAGACCGAGCTGCCGCGATGCGAGGTTCCTCTGGGCGTCGCGGCCTTGGTTGAGGAAAAGGCCGCGAGCCCGGCCGATAACCTCTCACCGCAGCTGCAGGCGCTGATGCGTATGGCCGAGATGCAGAATGGCGGATCCACGGCCCGGGTCGACCCGCTGCCGCTCGTCAAACTCATGATCGCCCGCTCAGGCTGCTTCCGCGTGGCGGATCGAGGGGAGGCCTTCAGCGCGCTCGAGCGCGAGCGCGCGATCGCCGGCGGGGCCGCTGCCGCGCGGCCTGTCACCAAGGCGGATTACCTGCTGCAGGTCAACGTGGTCTATACTGACAGCAAGGCGCGCGAGAGTGGCGGCGGTGTCGGTGGCCTGTTCGGGGGCGCCGTCGGCCTCAAGTCCAAGACGATGGAGAGCCAGGTCCTGCTCACGCTCGTCGACGTCAACACCGGCATCCAGGAGGCGGTCGCCAGCGGCTCGGCACGCAAGAAGGACGTCGGTGTCGTCGGCGGAGGGCTGCTGCTGGGCCTCGGTGTCGGCGCTCTGGGCGGCACCTACGCTTCGACCGACATCGGCAAGATCACCAGCCTCGCGATGGTCGACGCCTTCCGCAAGCTGATGACCGATGCCAAGCCACGGCTCGAAGCGAAGCTGGTCCCGGCGAAACCGCCGGCGCTGGTTCCTCCCGCGGCCGCGCCGATCCCGGCGCAGACAGTCCAGCCGCTACCAACGCAGGCTCAGACGGGAACGCAAAAGCAATGATCCGAAAGCGATCGACACGATCCGCTGAGCTCGCGCTGGCGGACGAAGTGATGCGCGATCCTGATTACGAGGGACTACCGGACCGCGTCCGGTCAGCCCTCAAGAAGCATGTGCGCGGTCTCTGGGGGGAGAAGGAGACCGCGTTCATGCTCGATCGCGAGTTCGGGCCGGAGAACGACCGACATGTCCTGATCCACAATCTGCGCCTGCCTGACGGCCAGGGGGGGTTCGCTCAGTTCGATCACATCCTCCTGTCTCGCTTCTCGCGAACCGCCGCGATCTTCGAGTCCAAGAATTACGCGGGCAACATCTCGAAGAACGCACATGGCGAGTGGATGGTCTGGTATCGCGGGCAGCACCGGCCTCAGAACATCCCCAATCCCGTCGCTCAGGTGCGGCGCCAGCGAGACGTCCTCGCCGCGTGGCTGAAGCGCAAGGGGCACACCAAGGCGTTCGAGCGCATCGGCGTGTTCGTATCCGTGCCAGCTACGAACGACATCGACCGCTCCAAGGTCGGCAATGACGAACCGATCTACAAATGCGACAACCTCGTCGCGGGATGGATGCCGTTCGGGGGAACGAGCCCCTTGTCGCGTCTTTTCTCGACAGGCGTAAGCGGCCTGCAGATGCTGGCAATCGCCGACCAGCTGATCGCGGACCATGTCGAGGAGGAAGACATCTACGTGCGGCTCGGGATCCATCCTGGACCTGACGGAACGACGGCCGAGCCGGACACCAGCCAAGCTGACGACGCAGAGCCAGAGCCGATCGTCGACGCGCCTGAGGAGCCCGCGCCAGAGCCAGTGATCGCGACCAGCCAATCGGCGACACCGCCACCCGCGCCGGTGATCGCCGATGCGGTGCCCCCCTCGCCAAAACCTCGAAAGGCAGGAGCGCAGATCGAGGTCTGCGCCGGCATCATGGAACGCACGCTGCCAGATGGTCGCATCGCGTTCCGGGCGGCCAAGGACGATCACATCGGCCGAGAGGCGCTAACCGCGCTTTGCAAGGGCAGGGCGGTGTGGAACCCGATGTTCGCGAACTGGGTGTGCCCGCCCGACATCGCGACCGAGATCCGCGCCGCCCTTCCGAACGCTGTGCAGTTGGCGCAGCTGCCATGAACATGATCAGCCTGCCCCGACCGACCTGCCCGTACTGCGATGCGGCGATGCGACGCTGGCCGCTCGGGCAGGCGGTCCTAGCCTGCGATACCTGCAGACGGCCGATCGTGCGCTACCTGGCTCAGCCTAGCTCGCGCATCTTTCGCCTACGGCCTGTCTACACCGTGATCTACGTTGCCGCGTTCGTTGTCCTCCTGCTCACGTTGGCCTTGATCGCCTTCAACCCGGTTGAGACGCGACACATCATCCCGGCGATCGCCATCCCGATCGCCATGTTCGGGGCCTGCGACATCGCGGACGGTTGGTTGTCGTGGCGGACGTCGATCGATCGGGGCTGGCGGACACTCCGGCGTGGAAAGGCGGCGCGCGCAATCGGCCTTGCACGTGGCCTCTTCGGCATCGCCGGCGTGGCCGTCGCGATCATCGGGCTGCTCGCTTACGACGAGATGGCAGGAAGCCCGCGCCCGGGGACGCCATCTCCAAAGATCGCGGCAGGGCGGACGTGATCCCCTTCTGCCTCATCCTTGGCGACAGCACCGGCGTTGGCACCGCGGGGGCGCTCGCGCGCGAAGGTATCCGATGCGAGATCCACGCGCACGTCGGCGCGCGCTCCAGCGGTGTGCTGGAGGAGTGGCAGGGCCGCATTACCCCCGCCGTCGCCTTGATTGCGTTGGGCTCGAACGATGTCGGAGATCCACGCCTGGAACGCCGGTTGATCGCCTTGCGCGCGAGAACCCGGGCGCCCCGCGTGACGTGGCTCGCACCCTATAACCGCACTGCAGCCCTGATCGTGACGAAAGTGGCGCTTCGTTTCGGGGACAAGGTCATCCCGCTCGCCCAGCTCCCCACACGGGACGGGGTGCATCCGACCAGCTACCGGCCGATCTCAGGTCTGCTCGGATGGAAACTTCTTTCCGGATTCCGGAAGAATGTTTCCCCCGAGACCCGCGGCGCATGGCCACCAGAGGCGGCCAACGTCCCTGTCAGGCGGGCAGTCGTCCTGCAGATGCAGTAGCGACGGTTTGGCCGCCAGGCGGTGCGGTGGGGCTCAGTCCGCCTTTTCGCTGGCAGCGGCTTTGCGGCGACCACGCTTAGGCGCGGGCTGCTCCGCCTCTGCAGGCGCCGGTGCATCCGGCGCGTCCTTCGGCTTCCGGCCGAGACCGATCTTCTTCGCCATCGAGCGGCGCGCCTCGCTGTATTCGGGCGCGACCATCGGGTAATCGGCCTTCAGGCCGTATCGCTGACGGTACTGGTCCGGGGTCAGGCCATGACCGGACAGGTGCCGGCGCAGCGACTTATAAGGCTTGCCATCGATCAGGCTGATGATGGCGTCGGGTCGGGCAAGAGACTTCCTGACGGAAACCGCGGGCGTGAACACCTCGGCCGGCTCCGTCGGCTCGCTGGCCGGGCTCTCGAGCGCGATCACCGCCTCATGCATCGACTGGAGGAACGCAGGCACCTGGCTCTGGTCGGCCCGCGTGTTCGGGTTGGACAGCCAGGCGATCGTCAGCTCGGTCGCGAGCTCGACGACGTTGTTCTGATCGCTCATTCGATCCTCGTCCAATCCAGTTAAGCAGAGCTACCGCGGCAGCGTCGAAGCTCGGTTATACCGATCATCGACGGTGCTTCCAGCGGCAACGGTCTAACGGACGATCAGGTCCGAGACAGTAGACGGACGATGCGCCGGCTTCCCTCGAGGCCGCCAATCCAAGCCGCCGCGAAAAACGCCATTAGTATGCAAGGCAAACAGTATGGGGCCGACACTCGATGCTATAAGGCCGCGATAGCTGCATCGACCTCGTCCCGCGGAGGCCAAGTGATGGACAACATATTTTTCGTGTCCCTGGTAGTGCTCGCCTTCAGTCTAGGGGGTTGGTCCGCTGGAATGTATCGCCAGGAACCAGCGATGATCAGCGGCGGGATCGGTATCGTTGGGATGTTGGTGTCTCTTATCGCCTGACCTGAACGGATGGAATTGTAGACGGTCGTTGTCCGCGGAAGAGCCCGAGACATGGACAGGTTCCTCGCTGGAGCCATTTTCCTGGTCGTAGGTGGACCAGTTGGATGGTGGTTGGGCGCCTTCTGGAAAGAGCCGGCGATCGTCTTCTTCGCCTGCGGCACGCTGATCCTGATCGCGTGCGTGTTGCCATAGCAGCTTTGTGAGCGCCTCCGCGTGCCATGGTCGAGGCACAAACATCGTCCGCAGCAGCGCTTTGGCTCCACGAGCGGATCACGGCCGGTGGACAGCGACATCGCCTGCGATCATGATGCAGCGCAAACGGGAGAAGCCTGCATGGGCGAGGGCGCGACGTTTATCCGGCGTGAGGGTGTGAAGCAGGAGTGCATCGCGCTCCAGATGGAAGGCGACGACGAGGCACGCCTGCTTCTCTACGCCCAGGGCCTGGTCAATCAGGCGATCGCGGACCTCCTTGAGGATCCCGAGCAGATGCGAAAACTAGTGGAGATCGCGCGGTTTAAGCCGACGCTCCGGTTAGTGCATAACCGTGACTCGGAGGACGGCTAAACGCAGCCGGCCTAATCAAGCGGCTGCCCGGGCACTAGCCGTCGGTAAACCTCCTCGAGCTCGGTCTGAGCCGCATCTGCCGCAGCGCGTGCCGCCTTGAGACGAGGAAAGTACCCATCCCAAGTACTCTGGCCGACGTTTGCGAATGTCTTCTGAGTTCCCTCTTCGGCCAAGCGGCCGATAGCTTCTTGGCTACGGGCAACCTTTTTGAAGGCGCCGTCAAGTTCAATTCGTTCCTGCGGTGTCATACACTGCTCCAAAACAGAGAAGGTTGCATTGATCAAACACAGAAATGGGCACTGTACCCCCAATACGTTAGCCCAATAAGAGTAGCTAAGGCGACCGTTGCAAGAAATAACCTTGCCGAAAGAGGCCACTTATCTTTCCACGTAAAGTGAAGCTGCTCATCCATCCAGCCGACCTGCGTCTCGGCAAACAGCTTGTAATGAGCGTACCATCCACTTAGGAATACCTGCTTTCCGATTGAAATGGCGCGGTACTCGGTATTGATGGCGTCAAATTCGGCTTTCGCTGCGACTGGATCGGAGCCACCCTTTACAAGGCGATACAGATCCTTCAGCCGGTCTAGCAGCGAAAGCAACTTGTTTGCGGATGCGTAGTACTCTTCAGCGCGGTAAAATGACAGGTAAAGGGTCGCTATACCGATGACCAGAAGAGCGCCGGACGGCCACTTCGTTGATAAGGGCTCATAGATCAGCGCAGCTATACCGATAGCGCTTGAGGCCAAGCCAACCCAGCCCGGTAGCTTGGTGATCCAATCATAGGTCGCGAATGTCTTGCGAGCACCGAACGCAACGTCGTATCCCTTTTCGGCGATGGTCAGCAAAAGCGCATCTCTGTCCATCACTTTTCACTCTCGTCTACGATGGGAACGTGGATGCGATCCTTAGCAACGACAACCCCGTCTTGGACTGCGTAGCAATCAACGACATGCTCACCGCGGAAGTCCGATGTCTCCCGCTTAGTCTTGTTGCCGCTATCAGGGACAATCTGACCACGAATGATGTTCCTGCGGATCGCTTCTGGACCTCGGTTCAGCACCTTCCAATAAACGTGATAGACGCCCTTAATGTCTTCCTCGTCGATGTAGAAGCGAAGTGACTTAGACTTATAAACGTTTGGTCGTCTTGCGTTGAAGCCACGCATCGCACGCAGAAAGACTGTACGGAAGCCACTCTGTTTTATCTCGCACTCCAGACGTAGAGAGTACCGGATATCGACGGGGAACTGGTCCTCGATAAACTCCTCGGTATTGTCAGCCGTGTAGCCCGCCTCAGTAAGCTGGGCCTTTCGGACCTCTGTGGTGGCGGACAGGGGATATGCGCGACCAAATAACTTTCGCCACCGGGTGTTCGCCTTACTGTCCTCGCCGGCCTCAAGGGCCTTATCCGCGAGTGCCAATCCCTTCTTCGCCTTGCTCTGAAATGCTTTGCGAACCTTGACGTGCTGACCGCTACCAAGGGCGGCGTAGCGATCTTTTTTTGGCTCTTCCAACAGGAATGATAGAAAGTCCCGCATCATCTGAGCGCAGGAGTTCAACGATGTCTTGTCGTATTCAGTCCGGGAAACCAAAAAGTTGTGCGCTAGAGTATCAATGAGTAAGCCGCCCATAGCAACGCCATGCTTATTTTTCCAGGCCCGCGTCATTTTGGCTAAACGACGAAGGTTGCCATTCTTGTCGGTGTTGACCTGCTGGGTAGTCGCCAGTTCTGGACGTGGCCTAGTCAGACGGTAGCAGCCCTGCCCCTTCGTGTGAGGATACCAGAATCCCTCCTCATCTTCGAAGACAGGCTGAACCTCGATCTTGAAGTTCTGATACTGACAAACAACAACGAGGGTATCCACGTAGACAGTCGTGCTGGCATACCTAGCCTGAATTGCGTCAGCTGTGTCGCGTAGTAGCTGATATGGCTTGTCCTTATAGCGTTCCCATTTGCCGCTAGGCATGATGTAGAGCATATCCAGGTCGGAGATACCGCGGATGGCGGTCCAGCGACCATAGGAGCCTACCTGAAGGCTGTTATCCGTTCGGCTGTCTGTATCGCGAAATTGAAGGTTGCATGCCCTCGTAACTTCGCCGTAGCGGGATGAAATTGTGGCCTCGTTGTCGATCGCAATGTTCGAAAACAGTGTCTTGAAATCGTCCGCCCTGCTGATGGTAGCCTCCCGTTGCTGCGCCGGACTGGTGCCCCCACCAAAGCGCTGTCGTTATAGGGAAAGATGGGTCGCGGTCCCGATTTGTTCAACCCCCGTAACGACCTCGTGGAGCAATCGCGCGAGAGGCTTTAGCGGACAGTGGCATCAATCCAACCTTCAGCCAAACGAGAACGTCGGAGAGTCTGCCTCCCCATGAGCACCTAAGGCATTAAGGATTATTGCAATATCATAGGGCACTCTTGATGCCTCTGCATCGACCTCCGGCCCAAGCGGCTTCTCCGGACTGACGTGGATACCGGTCGAGCCCCAGCCCCTGACAAGCTTGGTTCCCTTGAGGCCGTATGCCCTTGCATCGCAAAAGGAGGTTCCCTGAATTTGTGCCTCGATCAGGTCGTCGCCCCACCGGCGCGCAGCGTAGGTTCTGTGACAACCGTCCACCACCAGGAAAAAGTCGTCGTGCCCCGCTAGCCGTACTCGTGTGACAGCTATGCGAGGCGGGAGCCCTTGCTCTCGCAATTGGAGTGCAGTCGCCACTCTGTCTCGTTTCCAAGGTTGCGCGAGAACGCGGCCAACGGAGATCTTTTGCTCCACGAAATTCCGGTCTGTTCCGGTGACGATGCACCGCAAGCCCGCTGCGAACCGGTCGACGAGAAAGGGGCCAATCGTAGAGATGATACCCGTAGCGCCCGGTCCCAACTCTCGCTCGTTGGATCCCTTTTCGTAGCCCACGTGTTCGGTGACGACGTCCCGCACGAAATCGAGTCTTAGCTTAGGAGGATCAATAAACGTCATATCTAGTCCAAACATAGTTACAACTCTGAAACGTCCTGATGAGCCCCTCTATGATGGTCACGGTAATCGAAAGTATGGGCGATCAGGCAGCTAAAGCAGCATGTCAGACTTGGATTTTATGTGGACACAGTCATAAGCTGTGATGGATACGGCGCCACAACATCGGCAACATCGTCCCATGGCGCAGAAAGCCAACGATCATAATCGTCGTCGTGTATTACCACGGGCATCGCTTTGGGGTGGATAGGAGCCACGATCGCGTTAGGCTCCGTTGTCAGGAACCCATAGGCGTTGCCGCGCTCGGTCGGGCGCCAAATGCCCGCGAATGCGAAGATGGGCCGGCTCGGTATGTCAAACCAGTGCAACGGCTTCTTACCATCCTCCCCGGGAGCGAGCCCGTACTCGGAGAACGATGTCACTGGCACCAGGCAGCGTCGCGCCGGCGTAGTCAGCATCGATCGCCAGAAGCTGGAGCTGAGATTGCGTACGTTGGTCACGTATTTGGTCAGCTTGACCGATGGATCGCGCTTTCTGGGCACCTGCGTCGGCACGCCCCACTCCATGCGCTCGACCCGGCGATCGTCGCCATCCTTCACGATCACAGCGCCATAGAAGGGCGTCTTCTTGCCCGTCGGGAAGATGTCGCCAGCGGGGAAGGTCTCGTCCGGTTCATAGGGCGGCCGGATGCCGAACGTCGCCATCACCTCGGCCTGCTTGGCCGTGAGCCGATAGATGGGGTGATTGCGGTCCACACTCTTCAAGGCGCACCGTAATCTGGGTCGGCATGGGGCCGGCAGACGCGGAGGGTTGCAACGATGCAGTATGTGGGGCTCGACGTATCGCTGGCTGAGGTCGCGATCTGTGTGGTCGATGAGGAGGGCGAAATCGAGGTTGAGGGTACGGCTCCGTCCGAGCCAGATGCCATCGCCGATTGGCTTCTCGAACACGACGTACACCCCGACAAAGTCGGACTTGAGATCGGCGGCTTGGCGCGCTGGCTGTATTCCGAACTCGGAAATCGTGGGCTGCCGATGATCTGCATCGATCCGCGCCGCCTTCGCGCTTTGACCAAGACCATGCCGGTTAAGACGGACCGAAACGATGCGCGAGCCATCGCCCAGGTTATTCGGGTCGGATGGTATCGCCCCGTCCACATCAAGAGCCCGGTGAGCCAAGAGTTGCGGATGCTCCTCGCCAATCGCAAGACGCTGCTGGTCAAGTACGGTGACATCGAGAACGAGGTGCGTGGTACGCTTCGCGCCTTTGGGCTGAAGCTTTCAGGCCGCATCGCATCAGGGCATTTTGAGCAGCGTGCAATGGAGTTGGTAGAAGACCGGCCAAGGCTCGCCGCCATGGTGAAGCCGATGCTCATCGCGCGAAACGTACTGCGAGAGCAATGCGCCGTGCTGCACAAGATGCTTCTTGATGCTGTAGCTCGGGACGATACCTGCCGGCGCCTTATGACGGTGCCAGGCGTCGGTGCTGTCACGGCCGTCACGTTCCTCGCCGTCATCGATGATCCGACGCGCTTCCAGCACTCACGGGACGTCGGTGCTCACTTGGGTATGACGCCGAGGAAGTATGCGAGCGGGGAGACGGATCGGAATGGCGCGATCTCCAAGTCAGGTGACGCCCTGATGCGCACGACTCTTTATCAGGCATCGCTAGCTTTGCTGACGCGGTCGAAGCGGTGGTCGACGCTGAAGGCGTGGGGCATGGCGGTCGCAAAGCGCCGCGGGCTCCGCCGAGCAATCGTCGCAGTCGCGCGCAAGCTGGCGATCGTGATGCATCGCATCTGGGCCGACGGTACCGAGTTTCGGTGGACGCGCGAAGAGGCCGTCTCATGACGGTCTGATCTCCGCACCACCTTACCAGCTCCGCCGCGAGGCGGGGGTAACCCGAGAGAACGAGGTCGAGGCGACTGCGCTGTAATCGGAGTGCCACCAGAGCCCGTCCAAGATAGATTGCAGCCCTCGATCAGCTATCGAACGACCCATTGCGAGGCGGCCACAGCGCCGACCTCGGACACAAGCTCGAACCTCGGATTGCCCAATTGATACCTTGAGATCAGGTCCTCACCTGGTCACGTTGTTGTTCGTGCGTTGTCCGGGAACGGCAAGGAGCTGACGGAGCAGAAGTCAGTCGTGTCCGCCAAAACGATAGCCAGGTCTATGAAGGAAACCAGGAATGTCCGTAATCATTGCTGCGCTAGTTTTGGCACAGGCTGGGGGTCAGCCATTGGACGCTTGCGACCTAGTTACGCCTATGACCTTCTTTGACAATATGAGCGATCTACCGCCTGAGATCCAGTCTGACATCAATAAGCGGCATGGTATAATTTACCCTAGGGGGAGTAAGGCTATCAGTTTTAGTGATACTCCTTCTCGCGGTTTAAAAGTCTCATCCGAGCTAAGCTACATCGGTCATGTCAAAAACCAATGGCTTATTTCGTATACCTACGGCGGTATAGCCATCCGGTCTGTTACCGTTTCATACACGCTAGACCGGAATGCAAAAGTCACGATGCCATATTTGATGGGCGCGTTAGAAGGGGACAGCTGCACGGCCGCAAACACGTTCTTAAAGGGGGTTGTCGTAGAAGCGGGGTGGCAGCGTTAATAGACGACGGAGACGTATTGAATAAAATGCTTGGGATGGGACTTTAGCCATGATCCAGCTGCGACAATAGTGGAAGCGGCCGCCGCCAATGCCAGAGGCCGGTAGGCGATTATCTTTATGCGCTAATTAGTCCCATTGCTACGGATCATCAAACGAGCTTGTTCTATCGCTTTGATGAAAGGCGCGGTAAAAACTTGACGGTCTTCGTGTAAGATCGCATCAAAATCGGTGTACTCAATAGAAACTCTGAATTTAGGCGAATGTCCTAGCCCATTCAAAAATTGATCAACACCTACCCGCCTGCTTACGTGGCGATCACGCCGTCGGCGTTCTTCTAATATCTGGCCACAACAGATGTAAAAACGGCCTTGCTCAACTTTCATGAAATCGGGCACAATGCTGAACGCTGAGACGCTGATGACAGTGGTACCGCCGTGGTCAGCTTTTTTGGTGCTCGAAAATGATAGCGGTGACAGAACCGCAGTAGTGTCACCTTCAACCCTAAACGATATTACTGAAGAGCGTACTAAGCACGACTGTGCCTTGCAGTCGATTTGGTACTGGTCAACGCCTTTGGTTTGTAAATTAGATGGTGCGAGAATTGCAAGGCAAGCCGCGCCTAGTGCGATAAGGTTAGTGGTTGACATACCGTCTCTTTCTCACTGCCCGCTCTGCCAGATCAGGGGCAGTGTGGCGAGAATAGATAAATATTCACCTTTCGAGGCGCTGCGGGCCCTTTTCGCTTGTGGCAAGGACCGCAATCACACAACCGATTGCACATCCGCGCCTCCTATTGGCACCGACGAGCTAACCCGCCGGCGCGCATGCCTTACAGCTTGTCCTTCAGGCCCTTGGCGGCCGTGAAGGCGACCTTCTTCGACGCAGCGATCGTCATGCTCTCGCCGGTCGACGGGTTGCGGCCCTCGCGCTCCGGCCGGTCCTTGACGGTGAACTTGCCGAAGCCATTGATCGAGACCTCTTCTCCCTTCGCAGCCGCAGCCGCGATCTGGTCGAACACCGCGGTGATCGTCTTCTTCGCGTCCGCCTCGCTCGTACCCGTTGCAGCCGCGACGCCCTTGGCCAGCTCACCAACGTTCATGCTAGTCATACTCCCTTTGAAAGCGTGGGGACCTTACCGATGGCGAGCGACGACACAACGACTGTGCTGGATGAGGCGGGCACCAGCGCCGTCAAGCTGATGCTGTCGAAGCTCGACGATCACGACGTCACCGTCGTTTTCGAGACGGTCGGAGGCGTCGGTCCGATCGGCGACCTGGCTGCGGAGGCGATGAAGGATCGTAACATCGATCTGTAATCGCTAGCTTATCCGCACAGGCAGGGGAGGAACCAGGCGCCACGACGGAGGCTGAGGATGGTAGATCGACGTAAGCGGCCGCAAGGCGGAGCCGAGGTCCTCGTCTTCCTTGATCGTCACCGTCTCGCTCACACCCCAGACCACTATGCCTTCGCCCACGAGTACCTGAGCGGCGAGGACACGCAGCTGCGCGAACGCGTCGACGGCGCGATCGACGGCGGTGTCCGCCTGACCGAAGAGCAGGTGCTTCAGCTACGGCCTGCCGCGCCCGCGAACGTAGCGCCCGAGCTCGATCACATCACTCTGCGGGTCATGGACGTCGTCGGAGACGCGATGACGATCACGACCGATCTCAGCCGCGAGCTGGTCACCGCGTCCGCGGCGCTGCTGGATGAACCAGGAGCGACGGTCGGCCCGCTGCTCGCGACCATGCTCCGCCGAGCAGAGAGCGCAGAAGCAAGTTTCGCGCAGGCTGCGGCCCGCGCGCGCCAGATCCGCGCCGAGCTGGCGGCTCTGCAGGCAGCAGGGCAGCACGACCCGCTGACGGGCCTGACAAACAGGAAGGGCTTCGAGGACCGCCTCGCGGGCGACTTACGGAATCCAGTCTGCGTCGCACTCGTCGACGTCGATGGCCTTCGCGGCATCAACGAGAGCCACTCGGCAGCAGTCGGTGACCGCCTCTTGAAGGTCGTGGCGCGCGCGCTCGCCGATCATTGCCGCAGCCACCTCGTCAGTCGCTGGGAAGGCGGCACCTTCGCGCTGCTCATCGAGGGAATGGACCTGCGTGCCGCTGGCGAGATGGTCACCGAGGCATGCGAGGCGATCGGAGCACGCGAGATGAAGGTGCGCGAGAGCGATGAGCCGCTTGGCCGCATCTCGCTCTCTGCCGGCGTTGCAGCGAGCCGCAGCCGTCCGCCGCAAGAGCTGGTGGAAGCCGCCCAGGCGCAACTCCGGCGAGCGAAGCAGCCCGGTGCCGGTCCGGTTGCGATCGAAAGCAGGATGGTCGGGGTATCTGCGACGAGCTGACGCGGGGACAGCTGGAAATCGGGTTGACGGATGGAACCCCTTAACGGAACATAGAGGGAACGAGTAGAGTCTAGTCCCTTATGTCCGCCGCCCTTGATTCCCTGCCGACCAGCATAGCGCATCTGCGGACGATCGCTACGCCTGCTGCTGACTATCGCGTCATGCCGTTCGGCGTGGACGCGCTCGACAGCCGGCTCGGGGCAGGGGGCTTGCGAGCCGGCGCGCTGCACGAGGCGACTGCGCGGAGCGCCGCGCTGGTCGACGATGCCGCTACAACGCTCTTCCTCGCCGGCATCGCCGCACGCGAGGCGGCGGGGGCCGGCGGTCCAGTGCTATGGGCCAGCTGCAGGGCTGACCTCTACGCTCCCGCCCTCGAGCAGGCCGGGCTTCCCTCCGCCAACGTGATCTACGCGCAGCCGCGCGACGATGCCGCGCTCTTGGCCGTAGTCGAGGATGCGGTGCGGGACGGCACGCCGGCTGCGATCGTGGCAGAGGCGAGCAAGGTCTCGATGGTAGCCACGCGCCGGCTGCAGCTCGTCGCGGCCGACGCCGACATGCCGGTGCTGCTGCTGCGCCGCGCGCGCGGCCTCAACCAGGACGTGTTTGCCGAGCCGTCCGCCGCGTGGACGCGCTGGCGGATCGGTGCCGCGCCGTCCGAGCGGTTGGGTGTCGCGGGTGTGGGAAGAGCGAGATGGTCGGTCGAGTGCGTCCGCCAGCGTGGAGGTGAGGGCTTCTCCCTGATTGTGGAGGGCAGCGATGAGACGGGTCGTCTCGCTGTTCCTGCCGAGCTTGGCCGTGGAGCGGCTGAGGCGGCTGGAACGGTCCGCTTCGCGGCAGCCTGAAAGGCCTGTCCTCGAGCTGCCGGTAGACGACGACCCCGGCGCCTGTTCGGTGCCGCGGGGCGGAGGATGGCGATCAGGTGCGCGGTGGGCGCGGGAAGGCATGCCGTCGCGCGGCGACGTCGAGGCGCAGATCGCCGCACTGCCGACCCACGCGCAGCCGCCTATGCGCGAGCTCGGCCGGCGCTCCGAAGCTGCCAGTCACCCCTACAAGGCGGCGACGCCCGCGCCGCGCATCAGCGTGCCCGCCACCAAGCCGCTCGAGCACGCGCCGCTGGCGCTGATCGACAAGGTCGGCCGGCGCGAAGAGGTGGTCGCCGCCTGTGACGGCGCGCGTGCGCTCGGCGTGCATCCGGGCATGGCGGCGACCCACGCGCGCGCGCTCGTCTCGGATCTCGATTTCCGCCCGGCCGAGCCGCAGGCCGACGCAGCGCTGCTCGACCGCCTTGCCCTGCTGGCAGTGCGCCGTTGGTCGCCGATCGCGGCGGTCAGCCCAAGCGATGGTCTCTGGATCGACCTCGCGGGCTGTGAGCACCTGCATGGCGGTGAAGAGCGCTTCTGCCGGCGTCTGATCGCCTTCTGCAGGCGGGCAGGCTTCACGGCACGCGTTGCGGTCGCCGACACGCCCGGCGCGGCGCACGCGCTCGCGCGCTACGGCCGCGGCGACCTCATCCGCGCCGAGCCGGGCGCGACTGCCAGTGCACTCGCGCCGCTGCCGATCGTGGCACTACGGCTTGCTCCGAGCGCACTCAGCGCCGCGCGGCGCTTCGGCTTCGAGACAGTCGCGGATCTCCTGCCGGTCGCGCGCGGGCCGCTCGCGCGCCGGCTTGGCCTGCCGGCGATCACGCGGCTCGACCAGGCGCTGGGCGCGGTCGCGGAGCCGATCACCCCGCGCGAGGACGCCGACGTGCCGCTCGTCGAGCGCCGGCTGCTAGAGCCGATCGGCACGGCCGAGGCGATCGAGCAGGTCATGGGCGACCTCCTGCGCGATCTCGCCGGCGTGCTGCAGGAGCGCGGGCTCGGCGCGCGCGCGCTGCGGCTCACCGGCCTGCGCGTCGACGGCACCGAGCAGGTGGTCGCCGTCGGCACGTCGCGGCCGACGCGCGAGGTGCCGCACTTGCTGCGGCTGCTGAAGCTCAAGATCGAGCGGATCGACCCGGGCATGGGGCTCGAGCAGTTCTGGCTCGTCGCCCCGCATACCGAGCTGCTTGATGCGGTCGACCTCGGCGCCGTGCTCGCCGGCGAGACGCTGGTGCGGGACTCCGCGCGCCTAGTCGACGTCATCGCCGGCAGGATCGGTCCGCGCGCCGTCTTCCGCGTGGCGCCAGTCGAGAGCCATGTGCCGGAGCGAGCCGTCGCCCGCTCCGACCCAAACGAAACGCCTGGCCCCTGGCCAAAGTGGCCGCGACCGATCCGCCTTTTCGCGCGACCCGAGCCGCTTGCGCGCGTGATGGCGCTAATGCCCGACCAGCCGCCTCGCCGCTTCGAGTGGCGCGGCAAGACCTACAAGATCGTCGCCGGCGATGGTCCCGAGCGGGTCCATGGCGAGTGGTGGCGCCGCGACGCCGAGGTGTGGGCGGTGCGCGACTATTACCGCGTCGAGGACGATGCGGGCGGCCGCTATTGGGTGTTCCGCCGCGGCGACGGCTTCGAGGAGGATACCGGCGACCTTAGCTGGTGGATGCACGGGGTCTTCGGGTGACCCACTATGTCGAGCTGCAGGTGCTCACCCACTTCTCGCTGCTGCGCGGCGCGTCGTCTCCCGAGGAGCTGTTCGCGGCCGCGGCGCTGCTCGGCTATCCTGCGATCGGCGTCAGCGACATCGGCACGGTCGGGGGCGTCGTGCGCGCATGGGAGGCGCAGAAGGCGACGGGCGTGCGCTCGATCGCGGGCACGCGCGTGGATCTCTCGTGCGGCCGTCGCCTGCTGCTCTACCCGATAGATCGTCCCGCCTGGTCGCGGATCACGCGGCTGCTGACCGTCGGCAAGAAGCGCGCAGGGAAGGGCGGGTGTCTGCTCCACTGGCACGACCTCGAGCCATGGTCCGAGGGCGTCATCGCCATCCTGCTGCCGCACGAGGCAGACGAGGAGAACCTGGCGGCGCTGAAGGACCTGAAGGCGGTCTACGGGCGCCGCGGCTACATGGCGCTCTACCAGCGGCGCCGGCCGGGCGACGCGGTCCGCATCGACGCGCTGGCACGGCAGGCGGGCGGCGCCGGCGTGCGCGCGGTCGTCACTGGCGACGTGCTCTACCACGCGCCCGAGGCACGGCTCCTGCAGGACGTCGTCACGGCGGTGCGCGAGAAATGCACCGTCGATGAGCTCGGCTACCGCCGCGAGGTGAACGCCGACCGCGCGCTGAAATCGCCGGACGAGATGGTCCGGCGCTTCCGCGCCTATCCCGACGCGCTGCAGGCGAGCGTCGACATCGCCAAGCTCTGCACCTTCGACCTGGGCGAGCTGGCGTACCAATACCCGCATGAGCGTCTGATCGAGGGGCTGACCGCGCAGGAGGCCTTGCAGAAGCTGGCGACCGAGGCGGTCGAGCGCATGTTCGGCGGCAACGTGCCCGAAGCCTACACCACCCAGATCGCGCACGAGATGCGGCTGATCGGCGAGCTCGGCTATGCTCCCTACTTCCTCACCGTCTACGCGATCGTGCGCGAGGCACGCCGGCGCGGGATCCTCTGCCAGGGACGCGGCTCGGCCGCCAACAGCTGCGTGTGCTTCGTCCTCGGCGTCACGTCGATCGACCCGATCAAGCACGAGCTGCTCTTCGAGCGCTTCGTGTCGGGCGAACGGCGCGAGCCGCCCGATATCGACGTCGACTTCGAGCATGAGCGCCGCGAGGAGATCATCCAGTGGATCTACGAGACCTACGGGCGTGACCGCGCCGCGCTGACTGCGGTCGTGACGCGATACCGCGCGCGGGGCGCGGTGCGCGACGTTGGCAAGGCGCTCGGGCTTCCTGAGGATCTGACCTCCTCGCTCGCCGGCCTTGTGTGGGGCTGGTCGGCCGAGGGTGTTGGCGAGAAGCAAGTTGAAGAGCTGAACCTCGACATCGCCGATCGCCGGCTGCGGTTGACGCTCGACCTCGCGCGCAAACTGATCGGCGTGCCGCGCCACATGTCGCAGCATCCGGGCGGCTTCGTGCTGACGCACGACCGCCTCGACGACCTGGTGCCGATCGAGCCCGCGGCGATGGAAGATCGCCAGATCATCGAGTGGGACAAGGACGACATCGACTCGCTCAAATTCATGAAGGTCGACGTCCTCGGCTTGGGGATGCTTGGCTGCATGAACCGCGCCTTCAACCTGCTCGAGCAGGACAAGGGCATCCGCGTCGGGCTGGCCGACCTGCAGGACGACGATCCCGACGTCTATGCCATGATCCAGAAGGCGGACACGCTCGGCACCTTCCAGATCGAGAGCCGCGCGCAGATGAGCATGCTGCCGCGCATGAAGCCGCGGCGCTTCTACGACCTCGTCATCCAGGTCGCGATCGTGCGCCCGGGCCCAATCCAGGGCGACATGGTCCACCCGTATCTGCGCCGGCGTGAGGGGCTGGAGCGGCCGGAGTACCCGCGGCCGGAGCTGCGCGCCGTGCTCGAGAAGACGCTCGGCGTGCCGCTGTTTCAGGAGCAGGCCATGAAGGTGGCGATCGTCGGCGCCGGATTTACGCCGGCCGAGGCGGACCAGCTGCGCCGCGCCATGGCCACCTTCAAATTCACCGGAGGGGTCAGCCACTTCAGCGAGAAGCTGGTCGAGGGCATGGTTGCGCGCGGCTACCCGCGTGAGTTCGCCGAGCGCACCTTCCGCCAGCTCGAGGGCTTCGGCTCCTACGGCTTCCCAGAGAGCCACGCCGCCAGCTTCGCAAAGATCTCCTACGCGAGCAGCTGGATGAAGCATCACCATCCCGACGTGTTCTGCGCCGCGCTGATGAACGCGCAGCCGATGGGCTTCTACGCTCCGGCGCAGATCGTCCGCGACGCGCGCGAGCATGGCGTCGAGGTGCGGCCTCCTTGCGTTAACGCCAGCCGTTGGGACTGCACGCTCGAGCCGACGCGCGGGCGCTACCTGGCGGTGCGGCTCGGTCTCAGGCAGATCCGCGGGCTGTCGAACGCGGACGGCGCAAAGATCGTCTCCGCGCGCAGCACGACGGCCTACGAGAGCGTCGAGGACGTGTGGCGCCGCTCCGGCGCGCAGCGCGCCGCGATCGAGAAGCTGGCGGACGGCGACGCCTTCCACAGCTTCGGCGCCGATCGCCGGCAGGGGCTCTGGAAGGTGAGGGGGCTCGGCGAGGCACCGCTACCGCTGTTCGCCGCAGCCGACCGCGCGGCCGAGACGCAGAGTGCGGAGGGGATCGAGCCCGAGGTGCAGCTCCGTTCGCTCACCGACGGGCGTGAGGTGATCGAGGATTATCGCAACCTGCAGCTGTCGCTCCGCGCACATCCGCTTTCGTTCGTCCGCGACGAGTTGACGCGCCGCGGCGTGACGCGCTGCGCGGATCTCGCCAGCGTCCGCGACGGCCGCCACGTCGAGGTCGCCGGCATCATCCTGGTCCGTCAGAAGCCCGGATCCGCCAAGGGTGTGCTGTTCATCACGATCGAGGACGAGACCGGCATCGCCAACGGCATCCTCTGGCCCGACCGCTTCGAGGCCCAGCGCCGCACTGTGATGTCGGCTTCGATGGTCGGTCTGAAGGGGCGGGTGCAGAAGGAGGGCGAGGTGATCCACGTCATCTGCGACCGCATCGTTGACCACGGCGACCTTCTGCACCGCGTTGGCGACATGTCATTCCCGCATCGCACCGGCCGCGGCGATGCCGCACAGCACCCCGGCTCGCCCGACCGCGGCGACAAAGATTGGAGCCCGGAGCCGCGCAACTGCTACTGGCCGCCCCATGCGGAGGGCATGGATCCTGAAGACGTCGTGCGCTTCAAGTCGCACGATTTCCATTAAGGTGAGCTCGGTCCCACGGCATCAGCGCGTTATCATCGCACTGTCGCTACAGATACTCCGGTCGAGCCTTACGCATTGTTCTGAAAGGCGTGTGGACGGCATCGAAGTTCGTCTCGCGCTGCGCTGCTTGCTCCCGCATTGTCCGGAACGTTGGCCGCTCGAGTTGTTCTGGGACGCTGCGCAGCAAACGAACGAGATCGGGCGGTCGCAAGGCGTTACCGCCGCCTTCAACGGCATTGTTCGTCAGCTTCGGCGGGCCGGAAAATATGAAGAGGTGACCTCTTTGTAATTGGGAGGCATCTTGCGGGCGAACACGTTGAAGGACGGGTGAGGGCACGAGCTGGAGAATGGCGATGTGGTGGGGAAAAAGGGGCAACCCGGAGGCTACTGAGGATCGCGAGTGGGCAGATGCGATCGCCGGCTGCCTAGCCTTGAAGCCGAACTATTACCCGGCGATCCACCCGGATAAGCACATCCCCTCGGCGCGGCTCGCGCTACTTCAAGACCTCGTGGTGCCAGGCCCTGATGCTCGTGACCACCCTGCGGTGATCGTCTTGTCTACCCTCGTCGAAGGCGGTGAAGCCTATGAGGCCGAGGTGCCGGTGCGGCTCATTCGTGGCGTAGCACAGTCTAAAGGTAAGATCGTGTTTGATTTGGGTCGGCTCCCCGAAACCATGGACTTGCTCGACAAAAGCAGGACGGGACCGGAAAGCTTCGGACCTTTGAACCGGAGACAGTACGCTCGTCTCTGCGGAGCCATCAAAAGGGAGTCTGGCGCGATCGACGAATCTGGGCGCGTGAAGCTGGACTTTCAGACCTGGGATGGGTGCTATATCGTT
The DNA here is from genome assembly GCA_036252795.1 of Aurantimonas sp. GTDB lineage: Bacteria > Pseudomonadota > Alphaproteobacteria > Rhizobiales > Rhizobiaceae > Aurantimonas. Next base: position 30,910 of record DASYHY010000190.1, read on the forward strand.
CGTAACTCTGGAGCAGCCAGACGTTTAGCGCTGTGGTGTCGTCTACAGAACTACTATCCGAAGGACATCAACGCGCCCGGCCCTAAGCTGACGGTGCAAGCATGGGTCACGCCAAAGGCGCTGAATGAAGCGAACATGTTCTTCTTCCGTGAGCATAGCCGTATTCTCTTCCTCATGCATGATCCGGCGCTTGAAGCCGCGATTGCACAGCTTCGTTCGCTAGACCCTAACTACCTTTATCTCCCGCCGGCTGTTCCACCGCGCGCAGACGATGCCGACCGTCCTGCGGCGATCGTGCTGCCCATGCTACATAGGGTCGCGCCGTCCCGGGTCGGGCAAAGCGTCCTGCTTCAGCATTGGGCGGCCGAACTCTTTGACGTGGGACGCTACCTCGCCGAGCGTTGTGCGACGTATAACAGCGAGAACTCGCGACTATTCTTTCCCGATCGGGACTGAGGCTGCCTCGCGCTCAGAGCCAATCTTTCTGCGAACGCAATCAAGTGGGTGGGTATTTAGTTAAAGGAAGCCGCTCCCCGCATGACCTTTGAATAACTCGGCATCCCGTACATATTCGGACAAGATCTGGACCGTTTTGTGCCGACTAACCTCCTGCATCTTGAAGACGGTAGCGCCTCGTGATGCGCTCTCCGTGAGGAACCCCGCTCGAAGAGAGTGTCCACCAAACTGTCGCTCGTCGAGGCCAGCCTTCCGGGCGGCCGTTTGAACAAGACGCGCCACGGCTCGATCGCTCGTCGGCTCATCGGTAAGCGTGTCCTGACGCGTTAGACGGCGGAAAAGCCATCCCTTGTCGTGGCCAGCCGCCGCCATCCAGGTGAGCAAGTGACTCTTCGGCCGAAGCCCGTTCCGCTCGAGAACGGGCACCTCGACGCCCTCCCGCTTTTGATCAGTCTTCGATCGCGCGATGAAGACCTTCATTCCCTCAGGCACAATCGTGATATCATCGGTAGAGAGCGCGACCAGTTCGGAGCGACGCATCGCGGCGGCCATACCTAGCGCTAACACTGCGCGATCGCGGACTGGACGCAGCCCATCGCCAGGATAGGCATCAAGCATGGCGCTCAGGATCTGGGCGCCGGCTGCGCGTTTTCGGGAGACCTTCTTTCCCTTCTCCGCGCGGATGCCGGCCATCGTCTCGCGCAAGCGGCCCGCATCAGGGCGAGCCGGCGGGGCGACAAAACTTTCCGCTCGGTGAAAGTGCCCAATCGCCGCAAGGCGGCGTTCGACGGTAGACGGCTTTATGCCCCGGTCGGCTTCGTAGGCGACGAAGCGCCTCACACATTCAGTGTTCGCCGGGAGCGCGCACTCGCCGCGCGCCTCGCACCAGGCGGTAAAGATCGCCCAATCGGCCATGTAGGCGCGCTGGGTGTTGCCGGCACGCGCAGCGCGGGCATAGGCGTCGGCGCGCTCGGTCTCATGATCGACGATCCCGGGCAGCATCGGCGCCGGGCGAACGACAAGATCTGTTGGTCCCGTGACGACGAGCGAGTGCGACGGTGCCAGCGGTTTGGGGTCGGTCGGGTCTTGCAAAGTCGGTGCGAGCCTCGGAAACGGGTTGCCGGTTTTCGGAAACTTCTTTCCGTTTTTGCCTGTAGGTTTCCCTGAATTGGTGGACGACTTTCGCTCCGTGGGAGCGTCCTGAAATGATGGACGTTCAACTAAAACAGTGGACGTCTGGTGCTGCGGTCTCTCTGTTCCGGCTAACCGTACCCAAAAGCACGAATGTGCGACTACTCTGCGTGTGGCCGAACGTTGGTGATCGTGATGCCTACATCGGCGCTCGCAAGTGGCGCGTCCGTTGTGAGCATCTCGGCTTGCAGGTCGATCGCCAAGGCAAGGCATGCCCGATCGCCGAGGGACAGACCGAGAGCCTTCGTCGCTGGCCGGAGATCGCCTACTATAAGTGCCTGGGCAGGAGTGAGCGACCGGACATCGAGATGCAGCCCGCCGAGCGCCTCACGCACCTCGTCGAGCGGCAATCCTCGGTCCCGTAGCTTGGAAACGACCTCTGCGAGGCTGGCTGTTCCGGTGATGCTGCGGGTCAGGACATCGACTACCCGATCCGCCCCGGGTTCATCGTTCAGAAGGCAGAGCAGGGCGGAGGCGTCGAGTACGACTTTGCTACTCACGCTCCGCCTCACGCCGACGCTCCGCGATCAGCTCGTCAGCCAAGCCGACGCCTTCGGGCACATACTTGCGCAGGATCGCGCGAGCACGCTCAAGTGCTTTAGGTACGGAACGTACCCGCAACTCGCCATCGTCCACATCGACGAGAACGGTATCACCCGTGGTGATCCCGAGCTCACGGCGCATTGCCGCCGGGATTACGAGCTTACCACCGTCCACGATCTTGACCCTCTGTGCTTCCATCTGCACCAAACCCGCTACCCTGACCTGTCTAACGGCCTTATACCGAAGAGCAAAGTCGGACGCCAGCGTGCAGGAAGGGGCCGATGCACGGCCGATCACCGAAATCGCGTTCATCGGTGATGGAGCAGCTACTTAGACCCGGTCCGCTTAGCTAGGCTACGTAGGACCGGTAGTTGCCCTTCTGAGCCGACCGCTGCATAACTGGCTCACAAGGGCATATCCAGTGGAGCCAGCATGACGAACTCGATGCGCGCCGCCCGCGTGTACCTGCGCGTCAGCACGGAGGAGCAGGACCTCGAACGCCAGGAGGCGATCGTCGCGGGCGCGCGAGCGGCCGGCTACTATGTAGCGGCAGTATACCGCGAGAAGGCGTCAGGCGCGCGGCCCGACCGGCCCGAGCTGATCCGCATGATCGAGGACTTGCAACCGGGCGAGGTCGTGCTGGCCGAGAAGATTGACCGGATCAGCCGCTTACCGAAGCCGAGCGGCTGGTGGCGGCGATCCGTGCCAAGGGCGCGCGGCTGGCGGTACCGGGGATCGTCGACATGTCCGACCTTGTCGCGGACAGCGCAGGTGTCGCCCGCATCGTGCTCGAAGCAGTGCAGGACATGCTGCTACGCGTCGCGCTTCAGACCGCGCGGGACGATTACGAGACGCGGCGCGAGCGTCAACGCGAGGGGATCGAGATCGCCAAGCGGGCAGGGCGGTATAACGGCCGCAAGCCGGACATGGCACTGCACAAGCGCATCGTCGGCCTACGCGAGGCGGGCATGAGCATCGCGCGCACCGCCGAGCTGGCGGGGTGCAGCATTGCGCAGGTGAAGCGGGTGACCGCGCTGCATCGGGGAACTCTGATCTCCAGCCGAAAAAGCGAAGTTTTAGGCGAATAGCGACCCAGATTGCGCGACCAGCTAGGCAGCTGGCGGCATGAGCCTCGACCAGCCTCAGCGCCGGCGAACCAGCAGAAGTGCGTAGCCACACAGGATCGCCAAGCTGAACCAGGTAAGTGCGTACACAAGGTGATTGTTCGGAAACGACACCACGGTCATGCCACCTGACGGCCAGCTGCCCGGGTTCGGCGTCGCGTCTGCATCGATGAAGTACGGCATCACAGCCGTCAGGCCGCGTCGAGCGGCGATCGCCGCAACATCGCGCGAGTACCACCGATCTTCCGCTGGTCTGTTCGGTCTGAGGACGCGACCGCCCGGCTCGCTGAGGCGAAGGAGCCCCGCCACGCGCGCAGGCCCGAGTGGCAGCGCGGCCGCTCTGGTCCGGCGATCTGCGCGTTCAGGTGGGACGAACCCTCGATTGACGAGAACGGTGACGCCATTGGGTGTCACGACGGGAGTTAGAACCCAGAAACCGTTACCCTGTTCGGTCACGGCCTGCACCAGCGTCTCGCGGTCGTGCTGGAAACGCCCGACGATCATGACGTGGCGATACTGCCAATCTGATGCGGGCCGTCGACGCCAGTCGGACAACGACGGCGCCGTGACTGGAGGAGCGTGGATCCTTTCATCCACCGCCTCGATAAGGGCGAGCTTCCACGTGCGCCGCTCGACCTGCCAGATGCCGAGAGCGGTGAACAGGAGGAGCCCGGCGAAGGCCAGGCCGGCCAGCAGCCATCGCCCTTTCGCGGACCGGCGCAGCTCGCTCACCGGGCAATCTCGCGCTGCTAGCGAACCGGTCCAATCTGCCCGCCAGGCATCGGCATCATGTTTGTGTTGAGATGGAACATGACCCAGATCGATCCGCCAATTGTGATGATGACGATCACGGCCGTGAACAGGAACGCCAGAAGCGTCCAACCGCCCTCGGACCGGGTGTCGAGGTGAAGGAAGCAGACCACGTGAACGACGATCTGGATCAGCGCGAGAGCAAAGATCACCGCCGCGATCCAGCCGGGTGCGGGGCCGGACTGTGACATCACCAGCCAGAACGGGACAACGGTGAGCACGATCGCCAGCAGCGACCCGATCCGGTAGCCGAGCCGGCTGCCATGCCCGTGCGTGTCGCCGTGCGCGTGGAGCGCGGCGTCGTAGGCTTCGGTGCTCAACGGATCACTCCATACAGATAGACGAAGGTGAAGACCCCGATCCAGATGATGTCGAGGAAGTGCCAGAACATCGACAGGCAGATGAGCCGGCGCTTCATCGGCTGGATGAGGCCGTGCTGACCGATCTGGACCAGCGAGGCGGCGATCCAGATCAGGCCCACCGTCACATGGGCGCCATGCGTGCCCACCAGTGTGAAGAAAGCTGACAGAAAGGCGCTGCGCTGCGGCCCTGCACCCTCTGCGATGAGGTGCGAGAACTCGTAGAGTTCGACGCCGACGAAGGCGAGGCCGAGCAATCCGGTGATCGCGAGCCAGAAGCGGGTCGGCCCGACGCGGCCCGCTTCCATGTGCGGCATCGCCTCGCCGAAGGTGATCGAGGAGGCGAGCAGGAAGGCGGTGTTCAACGCGACGAGCTTCAGGTCGAAGATCTCGCGCGGTACGGGACCACCGGCGTAGCTAGTGCTCACCACCCCGAACATCGCGAACAGCGAGGCGAAGATGAGCGCGTCGCTCATCAGGTAGATCCAGAAGCCGAGCACGGTGGCGCCGTTGCCGCCGTGATCATGGTCTTCCTGTTCGGCGAGATGCCAGGTCGTGCTCGCCTGGCGAGGCCCAAGTACGTGGTCGGTCATGTCAGGCTCCGGCGGCGAGCAGCTGCCGCCGCTCGCTCTCTGTGCGGGTCACTTCGTCCGCGGGGATGAAGTAGTCGCGCTTGAAGTTGAAGGTGTGACCGACGGCCACGATGAGCAGCCCCGCGAAGCTGAGCGCAGCCAGCCACCACATGTACCAGACCATGCCGAAGCCGAGCGCGAGAGCGAGGCCCGCAAGGATCACGCCGCTGCCCGTGTTGCGCGGCATGTGGATCGGGCGGAAGCCGTCCGCCGGCCGCTCATAGCCTCGTGCCTTCATGTCATACCAGGCATCGAGGTCATGGACGACGGGCGTGATCGCGAAGTTGTAGGCCGGGGGCGGCGAACTGGTCGACCATTCCAGGGTCCGGCCGTTCCACGGGTCGCCCGTCACATCCGCGAGCTGCTTGCGCTTCACGAAGCCGATCACGATGCTCATCACGAAGCCGAGGATACCGACCAGGATGATCACCGCGCCGATCGCGGCGATCACGAAATAGGGCTGGATGCTGATGTCGTCGAAGTGGTGCACGCGTCGCGGCTCGCCCATCAGGCCCACCACGTAGATCGGCGTCCAGGCGACCCAGTAGCCGATCACCCAGCCCCAGAAGGCAACCTTGCCCCAGAACTCGTCGAGCTTGAAGCCGAACGCCTTGGGGAACCAGTAGGTCATGCCCGCGAACAGCGCGAACACGACGCCGCCGATGATGACGTTGTGGAAGTGGGCGACGAGGAACAACGAATTGTGGAACACGAAGTCGGCGGGAGGAATGGCGAGCAGCACCCCGGTCATGCCGCCGACCACGAAGGTCAGCATGAAGGCGACGACCCATTGCATCGGCAGCTCGAAGCGGATGTCACCCTTGTACATGGTGAACAGCCAGTTGAAGATCTTCGCGCCCGTCGGGATCGAGATCACCATGGTGGCGATGCCGAAGAAGCTGTTCACGGTCGGCCCTGCGCCCATCGTGAAGAAGTGGTGCAGCCAGACGAGATAGGACAGGATCGTGATGACCACCGTCGCATAGACCATCGACGAGTAACCGAAGAGCGGCTTGCCCGAGAAGGTGGCGGCTATTTCGGAGTAGATGCCGAACGCCGGCAGGACCAGGACATAGACCTCCGGGTGTCCCCAGATCCACACCATGTTCCAGTACATCATCGGCGCGCCGCCGAGCTCGTTGGTGAAGAAGTTGGTGCCGACATAGCGGTCGAGCATCAGCAGGAAGAAGGCGGCGGTCAGCGCCGGGAAGATGGCGATCGCCAGCACGTTGCTGCACAGCGCGGTCCAGCAGAAGACCGGCATCTTCATCAAGGTCATGCCCGGCGCGCGCATCTTGATGATGGTCGCGACCATGTTGATGGCGGACAGGGTGGTGCCCACGCCCGCGATCTGCAGCGACCAGAGGTAATAGTCGACGCCGGTATCGGGGCTGTAGGCGAGCTCGGCAAGCGGCGCGTAGGACAGCCAGCCGGTGCGAGCAAACTCGCCGACGAACAGCGAGATCATCACCAGCACGGCGCCGGCGGCCGTCAGCCAGAAGCTGAGATTGTTGAGGAAAGGGAAGGCGACGTCACGCGCGCCGATCTGGAGCGGCATCACGAAGTTGATGATGCCCACCACCAGCGGGATCGCGACAAAGAAGATCATGATCGTGCCGTGCGCGGTGAAGATCTGATCATAGTGGTGCGCCGGCAGGTAGCCCTGGTCGGCTCCGAAAGCGACGGCCTGCTGCGCCCGCATCATGAGCGCGTCCGAGAAGCCCCGCAGCAGCATGACGATGCCGAGGATGATGTACATGATGCCGATCTTCTTGTGATCGACGCTCGTGAACCACTCGCTCCAGAGATAACCCCAGAGGCGGTACTTGGTCACGGCACCCACGATGCCGAGCCCGAGCAGGGACACGACGATGAAGGTGGTGAGCAGGATCGGCTCATGGAACGGGAATGATTCCCAGGTCAGCCGACCGAAGACGGATTTGAGCAGTGAGTCAGACATCGTGCTTCCGTTCGCGGGGGATCAGGCCCGCACGGCGCGGGTGGCGCCGGGGACGGGGAGGGGGGAAACCGCGGACATGTCGCGGTTGCGCTGGTCGCCGGGCCTGGTCTGCCCTGGCGCACCCGGCTGCTCGGGTTTGGTGACGTTCGGACCCGAGCCCTTGTCTTCAGGCGCCTTTTGAAGCGCCGGCACCGGCTTTTCGCCCATGATCGGCGCAGCACCACGCCCCGGCGCCATGCCGGCGCCCATGCGGTGGTCGCCGGGATTGCCGCCGCCTCGCGCCATGTCGCGTGCCATCACGTCCATCATGCAGGGCTTGCCGGGCTCGACGCAGCGATTGACGATGCGGTCGAACAGGCCGGGCTGCACGGAGGCGAAGCGCATCACCGGCACCTTCTCGCTAGGCTTGGCGAGATCGATATAGTTGGCGGTCTGGAGATCGCCGCCGCCCGCCTTGATACGGGCGACCCAGCGATCGAAGTCGGCCGGAGTCTGGCCGTAGAACTTGAACCGCATGTCCGAATAACCCCGACCGGTATAGTTGCCCGAATAGCCCTCGCTCGTGACCGGCCTGTTGATGACCGCGTTCAGCTCGGACTTCATCGTCGGCATCGCGTAGATCATGCCCGCGAGCGTCGGCACGTACAGGGTGTTGAACTGGTCGGTCGAGGTGATCGAGAAGTGCACGGGCACGTCGACCGGGAGCGCCAGCTCGTTCACCGTCGCGATGCCGAGATCAGGGTAGACGAACAGCCACTTCCAATCGAGCGCGATCGCCTGAACCTCCAGCGGCTTGGTGCCGGCAGGAACCGGCCTGCCCGGTCCGAGGCGCTCGAGGGGACGGAATGGATCGAGCAGGTGCGTGCTCGTCCAGGTCACGGCGCTGAGCGCGATGATGATGAGCAGCGGACACGCCCAGATCACCAGCTCGAGCGTCGTCGAATGGTCGAACTTGGGATCGTAGGTCTTGTTGGCGTTGCCGCGCCGGTATTTGCGGGCGAACACCACCGTCAGCACCATGACCGGCACGATGATCAGCAGCATCACACCTGTCGAGAACAGGATGAGGTCGCGCTGCTGCACGGCGATGTCGCCGGCCGGGTTCATGACCACCATGTCGCAGCCACCGAGCAGCGCGGGTAGCGCCAACGCAGGCAGGCGCGAGGCCCATCGGATGAGGTTCGATCCTGTTCTCAGCATGGGTTCCCGCTAACCCTCCCTTGATCGACCGACTTTGACCGCGATCAAAGGTCCGCCGATTGCTCTTGGGTAAGGTGAACATCATCAAGCCAGATCGTTGCGGACATGGCGCGCAACCTGTGGTGGCGAACGACGGAGGACGAAAAGGGATGGTTGCCAGCACCCTCGGCACGGCGAATTCGACGCCATTGGAGCGAGATGCGCGCCTCATCAATGCCCGCGAGCACAAGGTTCGCCCCGGGGACATCGCCGTTGGGGTGATCATCGGACGGTCAACCGAGTTCTTTGACTTCTTCGTCTATGCGATCGCCTCGGTTCTCGTCTTCCCGAGCCTGATCTTCCCCGACGTCAGCGCGCTGACGGGCACGATCTACTCCTTCGCAATTTTCGCGCTTGCGTTCGTGGCCCGGCCCTTCGGCGCGTTGGCCTTCCTCTGGCTGGACCGGCGCCACGGACGCGGTGTGAAGCTGACCGTCGCCATGTTTCTGCTCGGCGGCTCCACCGCCGCGATGGCCTTCCTGCCGAGCTATGGACAGGTCGGAGGGATGGCTGCCGTCCTCCTCGCCCTGTTCCGGATCGGACAAGGCGTCGCGCAGGGCGGCACCTGGGACGGCCTGCCCGCTCTCCTGTCTCTCAACGCGCCGGACAATCGTCGTGGCTGGTTCGCGATGATCCCGCAGCTCGGCGCGCCGATCGGGCTGTTTGTGGCGGCTGCGGTGTTCGCGTTCCTGCTGACGACGCTCAAGCCTGCCGACTTCCTCGACTGGGGCTGGCGCTATCCGTTCTTTGTCGCTTTCGTCATCAACGTCGTCGCACTGTTCGCCAGGCTGCGTCTGATTTCAACGCCCGAGTTCGAGGAGCTCTTCGACAGCCGGGAGCTGCAGCCCTCGCCGGTGGGTCAGATGTTCCGCGAGGAAGGACGCACGGTCATCCTGGGCGCGTTCGCGCCGCTTGCGAGCTTCGCGCTCTTTCACCTGGTCACGGTGTTTCCGCTTTCCTGGGTCGTGCTCACATCCGGCGAGACGGCGACACACTTCCTCGTGATCGAGATGGTCGGCGCAGCTGTCGGTCTCGTGGCCGTCGCAGCCTCGGGGATCGTCGCCGATCGCATCGGCCGGCGGACGCTTCTAGGCATCTCGGCGGCGATGATCGGCGCCTATAGCGGGTTTGCGCCGCAACTTCTCGGGCGCGGGCCCGCCGGCGAGTGGGTGTATATGCTACTCGGCTTCGTTCTGCTGGGGCTATCCTTCGGTCAGTCATCGGGCGCGACCAACAGCAGCTTCTCGGCGCGGCACCGCTATACGGGCGCCGGGACCACAGCGACGGCCTCCTGGTTCATCGGCGCCGCCTTCGCGCCCTTGGCGGCCCTTCTGCTCGCCAGCAACTTCGGCCTGATCTCCGTCGGTGCCTATCTCCTTTCCGGCGCCGCCTGCACGCTGGGTGCGCTCGCGCTGAACCGTGAGTGGGGACGCCGAAACGCATGACCGGAGCAAATGCGATGGAAAGCACAACCCGCGGGCGAGCGGACACCGGGTTCAATCACCTTGTCATCCTTGCCAATCCGGCTGCTGACGGCTTCGACCACGCGATCGCGACCGCCTATTCGCAGGAGGTCGAACGACTTCACCAGTCGGTGCATGTCCGTGACCTCTACGCGCTCGGCTTCGATCCGGTGCTGCGCGCGGATGAACGGCCGACTGAGCCCGGATGGTCACCATCGCCAGATGTGGCCGCAGAGCTCGAGCTGGTCCGCCGGTGTGACATTGTTGTGTTCATCTACCCGATCTGGTTCGGCCTGCCCCCGGCCATGCTCAAGGGCTATGTCGAACGGGTACTCGGTGCCGGCTACAGCTTTCGCGATCTTCAGGTCGCGGCGGGTCAGCCGCCTGTGGCGGGCAAGCCTCTCCTGTCGTTCAGCACGTCGGGAGCATCGTTGCCGTGGCTCGACGAGCAAGGGCAGGTTCTCTCCCTCAAGGACATTTTCGACGTCTATCTCTGGCGCGGGCTCGGGATGAGCCAGGCAGACCATGTGCGGATCGACTCGGTGGTGCCCGGCATGAACGCCGCCTATGCCGCCGAGCAGCTTGAGCGTGTCCGGGCAGCAGCCGAAAAGGCCTGCGCCAATCTCGCTTCGGGTCGGTATCGCGAACAGGCTGAGGCCGCCGTTCGACGTCGCGCCGCCTTGGAGCAGGATCGCGCGTCCTGAGCGAAGATTTGGAACAACGCGTTTTGAACTGACTGGTCGAAAAGACGTTCTGTCGGTGAGGAGCGAATCCGATGAAAGAAGTCTTTGAGGAGGCCTCAAAGGCGGAAGAGGTTCAGGGCGTTGTCGTTGTGACCGGCCCCGACTCGGTTTATGTCGCGATGACGCCCGCAGCGGCACTTCGCTCTGCCGAGCGGATCAGTTCAGCGGCTGTCGAAGCGCTGATCGGCGAAAGCGCCCGGAAGGCCAAGGACTCGCACTGAGCAGTCAGGCGCGCAGCGCCGCTACGGGTGCATGAAGCGACCAGATCAGGCCAGACGGCAATTCCTGGATGTCGGCTTGACCCCGCAGCCGGCGCGGTGTGGCGGTGAGCAGCAGACGCTTGCCGAGACCCTCGGGCAGGGGCGACCGATGCCGCGGACCGTCGCGCTCAGCCCATTGCAGCCATAGGTAAGGCTCATCAAGCGCGCTCACCTCCCAGCGTACTTCTACATAGCCGTCCCGGACTGACAGCGCGCCCAAACTGAGGGCATGGACTTCAAGTTCGTGGAGGGCGAGTGCGAAGGCGGCGCCGTTCGCCGAGGCGATCGGAAAGGCGGGTCCCTTGATCCGGATCCGACCGGTCCCGCCCTCTGCGAGCGCGACGCGCACCAGAGTGTCGAGATCGCTGAACTGCGCATGCGGTTGCAGCATCAGATCGGCGACCCGGGCCAGCATAGCAACCCGTGCCGCAACCTCCCGTCCTGCTTCAAGCGCCGCGCGACCGTCGTCAAGTGCTTGGCTGATCAACGCCGACACGATGGCGAGAAGATTGCGAAGCTGATGGCGCGCCGCACCTATAGTGATTACCCCGTCGGTCGCGCCGGCAAGAGCGTCCGCTCGGGTCATTCCGAGCTTCTCCGCCGCGAGGGGAAACGGATCGCAGAGTCGTACTTCCGTGCCGTCGAGCAGCAGCAGAACGGTTTGGTCGCCATCGGCTATGATGTGCGACACTGCAGCCGGAGAGACGCTGAGCGCGCGCCCGTCCGGCGTCGTGAACACATGAAGGCCCGATGTCTTCTGTCCGGCTAATGCAGGAGCTGAACTAGGCATGCCGTGATGCTCGATGGCAACGCGGTCTCGATCTGAAGAAAGCGGCTTCGCTTCGACCACATCCAGCGCGCTCGAGAGACGAGCCGCGAAGGCGCTGTCGCCGACTTGTGCTTTGTCGAGAAGCGCAAGTGCCCGGCGCGCGAGTTCTACAGCCGCCTTTTCTCCATCCTGGCCGATCATCGTTCTCCTCGCTTGCCGGTCCACGCGCTTAGAGCAAGGTGCGTGGCGTTCACCGGTAGCCTAGCGCTCACCTTCCGGCCAACTTTGATTCCGGTCAAATGCAGCGCGGGATAACCGTGGGAAGGAGCAGGCTGGAGGATCGCCCCGTGGACAATAAGCCCATCGATCGACAGGTGCTTCCCTTTCGCAGACGCTGGCACGTCATCGCCGAAGTTGATCTGGCCCCGCTCCTAACCGACCATGCGGCGGTCAGGCAGATGTGTCGCTCGGTCGAAGCTTTGGCCGATCGCCTTGCGGACGTGCCAGGGCCTGAGGAGCGCTATGCTGTCGCTGACCAGATTGAGCGATGCATCCGCGATCACGTGACCATCACCAGCGCGTTTCTCGAGCGCATGTTCGCCGGCGAGGACCTCGCCTTCGGCGGCGGGCTGTTGACCCGCATATTGCTCGACCAGATCGCCGACGGGGTGCACGCCGAGGACGTGATCGAGGCGTTGCGCGTCGACGTTCTCGATCCAGAAAGCGTCGAGACGCTCGGCTACATGCTTCGTTGTTTGTTCGATAGTTGCCGGCGTGCGCTGGACTTCGAGGAACTCGCGCTGTTGTCGCTGGCCGGACCGCGACTGTCGCGCGACGCTCGTGAAGCGCTGGAACATATATTGGACACTTCTGCCACGGGCGCAGCTGCCTAGGCCGCTGCCGCAATCGCCTCGAGGGCTGCTCGGTCGGAAATCGTCACCGCGCGCGCGCCGGGCAAGGTGATGATACCCGAGGCTTTCAAACGCGTCAGTTGCCGGCTCACGGTCTCGATCGTAAGACCGAGCACATCGGCCATCTGGCCACGGGTGAGCGGTAGATCGAAGGTGAGGGGGCCGCCAGGCGCAGGACGACAACCGCCCGCCCCAACCTTCGCAGCCATTTCGAGGAGGAAGTCCGCCACTTTCTCGCTCGCCGACTTGCGTGCCAGCATCAGCATGCGCGAACGCGCCTCCTGAAGCGCGGTCAGGGTTCGCTGGAGCAGCAAGCGCTCCATGCGGACATGATCTTCGAGCACGTGCTCAAACTGTCGTCGCGGAAAGACACACAGCTCGACGTCGGTCAGAGCCTCGACCGTATTATCGGCCTCGTCGGCGTAAGGCTGCCCAACGAAGTCGGCCGGATAGAGCAGCCCGACGATTTGCTCGCGGCCATCCGGCGTCGAGGTTGCGAGCTTCAGCATGCCGCTCAGGAGGTTGGCGCAGATGACGCTTTCATTGCCGGCCCAGATGATGGTGGACCCGCGGGGGTAGCGGCGCCGCTCCCCGATCGAATTGAGCGCCCGCAGTTCGCCGTCGTCGAGGCTGCCGCACAAAGCGGCGTCGCGAACCGCGCAATCCAAGCAGATGTTCGAGCTTGCCATAGGAACGATATAGTGATCGCTCTCCCCGTTGTCCTCCCAGAAACCGGTATACCGTTCGACCGATAAAGAGGCGGGGTCGAGGCCTGAGAGGGACTTTCCTCTCAGGCCCGCTCGCTCCTAGAGCCTGAACCCGAGGCCGACACCGACCACCAACGGATCGAGATGGAGCTTTACCTGCTGCGTTCCGGCGGCCGTGGTCTGCAGCCGGGCGGTGGTATCGATGTCGATATATTTGACGTCGAGGTTGAGGGAGACCTTGCGGGTCAGATCGACATCCACGCCCGCCTGCGCGGCCCAGCCGAAGCTGTCCTTCATGTGAACGCGGGTGGTCCCTACCGCCTTCTCGAGGCCCGCAGAGGCCTTCTCGTTCCAGAAGATCGTGTAGTTGAGGCCGGCACCGACATAAGGTCGGACGTGGCTCGCCGGCGCAAAATGGTACTGAGCCGTCAGCGTCGGCGGAAGCACCCAGGTCGAGGCGAGCCGACCGATTGATCCCGTCGTTCCGGTGCGACCGTCCGCGTGGTGCTTCGTCGTCGAGGCGATGAGTTCGAAGCCGACATGATCCGACGCCATGTAGGTCGCGTCCACCTCGGGCATGAAGCTGTTGTCTACCCGAACCTTCTCGCCCGGGAAGGCGGGGAGCACGCTTCCGGAGCGCTCGTTGGGTGCGACCATGATGGCTCGCACACGCAACAGGACGTCGCCCGACCTCACCCCGGTCTGCTGGTCCGCATTCGTCTGCGCAGCCGCAGGAGCCGCTACCCCTGAAAGGGCGAGGGCGCCCGCTGCGCCGATGAACACTGTCCGCTTCATACAAAACTCCGTGGTGATGACCCACGGCTAGGAAGGGTTGAGCGGTCGAGCTTTGACCACCGTCAAAGACGATCGCGGGCGTTCGTTGCACCGAGGCATGTATGTGGACCTATCATCCCGATCTCCTGGCGCGCCCGGTGCCCCGTTATACCAGCTATCCAACGGCTGCGGAGTTCACCAGCACCGTCGACGGCTCGGACCTGGCGAGCGGCCTTGCGGGCTTGCGGGCCGATGAGGAGATTTCGCTTTACCTGCATATCCCGTACTGCCGGGAAATCTGCTGGTATTGCGGATGTAATACGGGAGCCGCGACGAAAGAAGCGCGGCTGACCGCCTACATCGCCCGCTTGCACGACGAAATCGACCTTGTTGCCGCCCATCTCGGCGGACGCGGACAGGTGCGGCGTATCGCATTCGGCGGCGGAAGCCCTAACGCCATAGCACAGCAAGCGTTTTCGGCTCTGCTCAAGCACGTCAAACGCTCCTTTGATTGTTTCGAGCCGATCGTCTCGGTAGAGCTCGATCCGCGCGGTTTCGACGAGGAATGGGCGTCGACGCTGGCTGATGCCGGAGTCCGTCGGGCCAGCCTCGGCGTTCAGACATTCGACCCTGCAATTCAGGCAGCAATCGGCCGCGTGCAGCCCCACGAACATATTGCACGAACGGTGGAGCTTCTCCGTCACGCCGGTATCGATAGCCTCAACTTCGACCTCATGTACGGATTACCCGGCCAGGATGGCGCGAGCTTGGCCGGGACGCTGGAGGCTGCGCTCGCGTTCGCTCCCGACCGACTGGCCGTGTTCGGCTACGCGCATGTGCCGCATCTCATCCCCCGTCAGCGCCGCATCGACGCCTCGCGCCTGCCCGGACCCGAACAGCGGTTCCAGCAAGCAGCGTACGCCTATGAGCTACTGCTCGGTCGCGACTACCGGGCTGTGGGCTTCGACCATTTCGCACGCGCCGGGGATCCGCTCGCGCTAGCGTCGGCAGAAGGGCGGCTGCGCCGGAACTTTCAGGGCTTCACGGACGACGCTGCGCAGTATGTGCTCGGCCTCGGCGCGAGCGCGATCAGCGCTCTTCCCGACCGCCTCCTCCAGAACGAGAAGAACACGGGGCGATGGCATCTGGCGGTCGGGTCCGGACGGCTGCCGGTCGAGCGGGGTAGCTACCGTAGCCCGGACGATCAGGCTCGTGGCCTCATCATCGAGCAGCTCCTCACGTGCGGATCGGCGGACCTCACGGCCTTGCTGGACCGCGCCTGCTACCGAGCGCCCCTTCTCGACTTCGAGCGACGTGGCCTGCTCGCCTGGGAAGGAACCCGGATCGTTTTGACGGACGGGGCGCTCCCCTATGCTCGGGCGATCGCGGCACGTATCGACGCTTATCGTGACCAAAGCACCGGTCGCTTCAGCAATGCCATCTGACGCCGCCCCAGCTTTCCGCCAAAAGCACCCTGCGAAGGATGTCGGAGGAGCGTTCGAAAACATGCCCTGTGAGCTATGCGCTTCCTTCCAGCCTGAGAGTGGCGAGGATAGGCGTGATGCCGGCCGGCGATACGCGGTGCGCAGGGGTCAGGACATCGGCGATATAGCGGGTACCGACAACTGGTGTGCCAGCTTGGCGATGGGTCTCCTGCGCATCGACGCGTCGCAAGGCCAGTCGCCTCGAACGGTCGGGCTGATCTTTCCAGGACAGATCGTCGCTCATCCCTTCGACGCCGACCCGTGCGGCACGGCAATTGTTGCCGTGACGCGCTCGGACATCTGCCTTCATGCACGCGGTGATCTGCAACACGTCACCGAGCGCTATCCGGGCGGCCGGCGGTTGCTCCTGCACAGCGCATTCCAGACCCTTGCCGAAACGCGTCGGTGGATGCTTGTGATCAGCCGCCCGCGAGCGCGCGAACGGGTCGCCGCCTTTCTCGTCTCGATTGCGGAAAAGTTTCCGACCTCCGCCACGACACCTTCGATCTCGTGCTCAGTCGTGACCGGATTGGTGAGCTTCTCGGCCTCTCGCTCGAAACGGTCAGCCGTCAGATCCACGCTTTGGCGAAAGCGGGGCTGATCGCGCTTCCGGGTCGCCGCGATGTCCGTCTGCTGAACCGAAGTGGTCTCGAAGCCGTTGCCGGCATCACCTTCCGCCATCCCTCAGGAGCAACTGCATGACCTCTGGCGAATTCGCCCAACTACAGACACGATCCGGCTTTCGACTCAGCGTGCGGACGACGTCAATCGAAGATGAAACAAAGCTCGCGGAATTCTTCCAGCAAGTCGGCCCGGAGGACCTGCGGTTTCGCTTCCTCAGCACGGTTCGGAACGTCTCTCACGATCGGCTTGTCGCGATGATCGATCCTGATGATCGAACCGACAGCGTCATCGCCGAGGATGAGGACGGGGAGATCGTCGCGACCGCCATGCTGGCGGGCGATCAGGCCGGCGACCGCGGTGAGGTCGCCGTCACCATCCGCAGCGACCACAAGGGCCATGGGATCGGGTGGACGCTGTTGGACTATCTGGTCGAGACGGCTCGTGCTCGGGGCTACGCGAGCGTTGAGTCTGTTGAAGACCGACACAATCGCGCCGCGATCGCACTGGAGCAGGAGATGGGATTCGTCACCGAGCCCGTCGACGACGAGCCGACACTCATCCTGGTGCGAAAGAGCCTCAGCTAAGGCTCGGCTCGCAAGACCGACAGGCGCGTCCCAGTCCCGCTGCTTGCCAAAGACTCGCGCGTCACCAGCAATGTCGCTCCCGGCTGGAGGATCCCCTCGAGCTTGATGCGAAACGCATCGGGAAGGTGACCGCGACTACGCTCCGAGTCCGTCAGCTCGCCAGCCACCGCCAGCGCCTGGCCGGGCAGCGGCAGACGAAGCCAATGCGGGCCTGCCTGATCAACGGATCGCAGGGTGAACGCCTCCGTCCTGGAGACGGGCGCGTCGAGCTGGATGGTGGCCGACCCGATTTCCACACCGTTGCGCAACACGACGAGCCGCCGGTCACGACCGCTCACGACAATCGAAAGCGGGCCTGTGGGAGATCGCTCGGGCATCCAGCGATAGCTCGTGGGCGCGGCATGACCATCCTCCGGCACCTCGGCGAGCATGTCCGCGGGCGCAACTTCCGGCACGAGAGCATCGTCGGTGATCACGACCGTCAGACCGGGCTTGGTGACACCATACAGGAGCCTAGCAAAGGCGAGCGGAAGCCGCACACATCCATGACTCGCTGGATAGCCAGGCAGAGCGCCGGCGTGGAGAGCGACGCCATCCCAGGTCAACCTCTGCATGAACGGCATCGGGGCGCCGTTGTAGAGGTTGGATTTGTGGTCCACTTCCTTCTGGAGAATCGTGAAGATGCCGGTCGGCGTTTCATGGCCGGGCATGCCCGATGAAATCGTGGACACCCCAATTGGAACGCCGTTGCGATAGACGAACGCGCGCTGTGCCTTGAGGCTGACGATCATCGTGACAGGGCCGTCAGGCGCGATCTGCGGTGCCCAGAAGTATTCGCCGGGCTTCAGCTTCTCGATAGGCCCAGCGACCGGTGCCGGAGGCACATTCTGGAGGAGGTATGCTGCTGCGGGCAGTAGGGCAGGGATGAAGGGAAACACCACTGATCTTTCGCGAGGGAAGGCAGTCGATCGTTGTCGCTGCGGTCACCCTTTAATCCCGATGCTCTGAACGCGAAAGCCGGCGGGCGCACGGCTTTGCCGCACTGCCGATTGCTGAGGTGACCCTCGAACGCGATCTTCAAGCGGCGATCGAGAGGCGATTGCGGCCCGCACCTTTCGATGCGTAAAGGGCCGCATCCGCCGCCTGCAGCGCCTCTATGAGGCTTCGATCCTCACGCAAGGCCACAAGCCCGACGCTTACCGTCGTTGCCACCGAGCTCCCATCGCGCGCGGTGATGGTTGCGGCGGCAAACTGTGCTCTCACACGCTCGCAAGCCTCCTGGGCCTCGACCTGGCTCAGGCCTGTTAAGAGCACGCCAAACTCTTCTCCGCCCAATCTGGCGACGGTGTCAGCGGACCGCACGTTCGCCTTGAGAATGGCTGCGAATGCCCGGAGCACATCGTCGCCGGTCGCGTGGCCGAAGCGGTCATTGACTCTCTTGAAAAAGTCGAGATCGAACAGCGCAAGATAGCTTCGCCCGTGGCATGCATTAAGGCCGGCGATGGCGTTCTCATAGGCGGCGGTGAAGGTACGACGATTCGAGAGGCCGGTCAGCGGATCCGTTGCCGCGGCACGCGCCAGGTTGAGCTCACGCGCTTTGCGCCTGGACACCTCTCGCACGACGTTGACCGTGCCGGTGACCGCGCCGTCCTCGGCGCTGATAGCGCGGGCATGGCTTTCGAACCAGGCGAGCTCGCCGGACGCCTTGTGAGCTCGGAACTCGAACATCACCGTCGCCGCCGGATCGGCCATGGCGTTTCTGTGCGCACGGATAACGCGGTCGACATCCTCGAACGCCACCACGTCGCGCGCGAGACGACCAGTCACCGCCGCAGGAGAGAAGCCGGCGATCACCGAGAGAGACGGCGATGCGAACCGGATCGTACCGTCGGCGTCGACGGCCATGATGATATCGCCGCTACGGTCCGCGATGATGCGATGCAGCGCTGCGCCTTCCTGCACGGCAGAAAAAAGGAGCTTCCGCCGCTTCAACTCGGTGGCGACCGGGAGAGCGATCAGCGTCGCAAAAACCAGATAGAGCTGGAAGAGCTGGAGCTTGGTTCCGATCCCGGTACCTGGCGGGATTATCGGCCCGAGCCCTTCCGCCGTGCAGGCGGTGCCGACCGCCGTCAACACCAGCAGAGAGATAGCGGCGCCGAGCCGACCGAACCGAAAGACCATCAGCAGCAGGGGAACGAACGGCACGTACAGAAGAGGGTAGCGGCTCGCAAAGACGAAGCTCGTGACGGCGACCATCAAAGCTGTCAGCGCACCCGCTTCGATCAACTCGCGCCGATCGAACTTGCGTGCCCATCCGCTGATATCGCCTCCGACCGCCAGCTTCACGATCGGCATGACGGTCAAGGTCCCGAGCGCATGGGCGCAGAACCAGCCAATCATGTTATGGGTGATCGGAACACCAGCGGCGTAGTGCGCCAGGGCGCCTGCGGGGAGTGCCGTCAGGCCGGGAACGAGGATCCCGGCGACCACGATCAGCGTGCCGAGCTCTCGCACCGAGGTCAGATGACCCGGCTCCGGTTCGATGCGCCGCATGAGCCATGCGATCGCGCTGCCCTCGATAACATTGATCGCCGCCATCGGCAGCGCCACGGCAGCGCCCAGCCCCTGGAGCGAGGTGGCAAGCGCGCTCGCTGCGGCGCAAACAAGCATTCTCAGGGTCCAGGAGCGTTCCGGTCGATAACGAAGATCGACCGCCAGAAGCGGCGTGGCGATCCACAGAAGGGCGACCCCGCCGTCAAGGCGGGTATAACGAACGGCGAGCAGAGCGGCAGCGAAGTAGCTCAGTCCCAGCAGCAAGACCTGGGGAAACTCGATACGCCAGCGATGAAGAAGACCCTTAAATTGTGACATGACCAGAAACTAGGCCACAGTGGTTAACAGATGCTTCGCATCTCGGGTCGCAAGGTGTGTGCGAGAGGCGCGCGGCGCGCAGTTTGACGAGCGTCAATCCGGGCATTCCCCAGCTGTGCGATGTGCGACCTGAAGGTATGTGACACGTGATCTATGACATCCTGATCGCGGGCGGCGGACCTGCCGGGCTCGCCTTCGCGCGGGCGCTGAACGGCGCCCGCCTCCGCATCGCGCTTATCGAGCGGCAGCCGGCGGATCTGCTTGCCTCGCCGCCAGTGGACGGCCGCGAGATCGCGCTGACGCATCGATCCGTCGCAACCCTGACCAGGCTCGGCGCATGGGCGCAGCTTCGGCGGGAAGATGTGTCGCCTTTGCGCAAGGCGCAGGTGCTGAACGGCGCCTCGAGTTTCCCACTCGCCTTCGACACAGCGGGGACCGGAGAAGATCGGCTCGGGCAACTCGTGCCGAACCACCGCATCCGTCAGTCGCTGTTTCGAGCGGTTAACGACCAGTCGGGGCTGGAACTGATCACGGGATTGGGCGTGGCGTCGGTCGGCACCGATCGGGCCAGCGCACGCGTGACGCTGACTGACGGGCGCGTGCTCGATGCGCGGCTGCTGGTGGGCGCGGATTCACGCTTCTCGGTGATCCGCGAGCAACTCGGCATCGCCGCGGAGGTCAATCGGCTCGGGCGATCGATGATGGTGTGTCGCGTTGCGCATGAGGGCGATCACCAGGGCATCGCGACGGAGTGGTTCGACCATGGCCAGACAATCGCCATGTTGCCCCTTCGCGATCGCCAATCTTCGGCCGTGCTGACCCTGACTTCAGGCGAGGTCGAGCGGCTCGCGGCACTGAGCGGGACGCCGCTCTCCGTCACCCATGCGGAGGAGCTGTTCGCCGTCGAAGCAGGCGGCGGCATCCTGCTTGGCCTCGTCACAGGCTGGCTGGCCTACCGGGCGATGCGCTCGATCGACGAGTACAACGTCGAGGTGATGATAAGCCTGGCCGTGGTGATGGGCGGCTATGCGCTGGCGAGCGCACTGCATGTGAGCGGTCCCGTGGCCATGGCGGTGGCCGGGCTCATCATCGGCAATCACGGCGTCGCGCACGCGATGAGCGACACGACGCGGGATTATCTGCTCAAGTTCTGGGCGCTGATCGACGACGTGCTCAACGCGGTGCTGTTCCTGCTGATCGGGCTTGAGGTGGTCACGATACCCGCGGACAGCAGGCTGATCCTTCTCGGGATGGCGGCGATTCCTCTAGTGCTGGCGGCCCGCAGCGTCGCCGTGGTGAGTCCGCTCCTCGCCATCCGGCCGTTCCTGTCGCTCGGACGGCTCGCCCCCGTCACGCTCATCTGGGGCGGTCTTCGCGGCGGCATCTCGGTGGCGCTGGCGCTCGGCCTTCCGGAAGGCCCGGCGCGCTCCTTCGCACTAGCTGCCACTTACATCGTCGTGCTCTTCTCGGTCATCGTCCAGGGCGGCACGGTCGAGCGGGTGATCCGCTGGCGCTCGGATAGGGCATGAGCCCCGCCGCACTGAGCGCGCTCGTCCTTCTGGGCGCGCTGCTGCTGTTCGTCTCGGAAAAGGTCCGCCACGATCTCGTCGCTCTCCTGGCGCTGCTCGCCTGCGTCCTCCTGGGCCTGACCAAGCCGGCCGACGCGCTGGTCGGATTCGCCGATCCGGCGGTGATCGCCGTTGCCGCCATCCTCGTCGTCGGCCGCGCTATCGAGCTGTCCGGCGTGGCATCCGGCATCGCCCGCGTGCTGATCCCGGCGCACGCGACGTTCAGCCTGCGCCTCGCGATGCTGCTGGCTGCGGGGATGGTTCTCTCCGCCTTCATGAACAACATCGCGGCCCTCGTCATCACCATGCCGATCGCGGCGGAGATTGCCCGATCCGCCAAGCGACCGCCGGCTGCGACGCTCATGCCGTTGGCGTTCGCCACCATCCTGGGCGGCATGACGACGCTGATCGGCACGCCGGCCAACCTGATCCTGTCGTCGGTGCGCGAGCAGGAACTGGGTCGCGGCTTCGGCTTCTTCCAGATGACGCCGGTGGGGGTAGCCGTGGCACTGGTGGGGCTGGTCTACCTGGCCACGGTCGGATGGCGCCTCCTGCCTGTCCGAGAGAGCAGGGAGCGGACCACCCGACCGCCGTGGCGGGTCTACGAACTCGCTGTCGAAGCCGACGTGGCGAGAGTTGCCCTCTTGCCTAGCCTGCGACGGGCGGCAGCGCGGTTGCTTGCCGTCCATCGCGGCGGAGGACGCGTCGAGGAACCGGGAGACGTTCGTGTGGGCGACCGGCTTCTGGTTGTGTCACGCCGGCAGCAGTGGGCGGTAGCGAAAGAGACAGGCCTGCACGCCGACATCGCCGAGGGTGATTCTCCGGTGGTGACCGCGCGGGTGGCGGTCGCACACGGATCCTTCCTGATCGGTCTCAGCCACGAAGCAGTGCGGATCCGCAGCCTTGAGCGCCTGGCCGTAGTAGCGGTGGGGCCCCGCGCCGCCAGACGCAAGGTGCCGCTCGCTACGCTCCGGATCGAGGCCGGCGACCAGCTGTTCGTGAGGGGCAAGCCCGCCGACATCGCCGCCTTCGTCGGACGTGCCCGTCTGCTCGAGATCGACCGGCTGGATCTGGTGCCGCTGTCACAGCGCAAGGCGATCCCGATCATCGCCACCTTCCTGCTTTCCGTGATCGCGATTGTCGGCTTCGGTGCGCCGCCTTCGATCGCGTTCCTCGCCGCGGCGGTCGTCCTGGTGGCCACTCGGCTGATCCCGTCGGACGAAGTCTATCGTTCGATTGACTGGAGCGTGCTCGTGCTGCTCGCGGCGATGATCCCGGTCGGGCGCAGTTTCGAGGCGAGCGGCGCCGCCGAGTTGGCTGCGAATTGGCTCGGGGCGGTTCTCGCAGGCCTGCCGCTGGTCGCGGTACTCGCCGCTCTCTGCGCGGTCACTCTGCTGCTGTCGATCTTTCTGAACAACGTCGCGACGGCCATCATCATGGGGCCGCTCGCGATTGACGCCGCCCGCCTGCTGGGCGTTTCTCCCGACGCTGCGCTGCTCGCCGTGCTGATCGGCACGTCCGCGGACTTCCTCACGCCGATCGGCCATCAGAACAACCTGCTCGTCATGGGGCCGGGCGGCTATCGCTTCACGGACTATGCGAAGGTCGGAAGCCTTCTGGTTGTTTTCGTGATCGCGACAGCGGCTGGTGTGTTGGCATCATCCTCCTGACCCGGTCTACCTACTGTCGGAGCCAATTCGCGCTTCATGCGCTTCCCTTGCGACACCTCAGGGTGCCCACGCGAACACAGGAGCTACATCATGAGCATCGAAGGCAAGGCCAAGGAAGCCGCTGGTTTCGTCAAGGAAGAGGCTTTCGAGCACGGCGACTCGCCAGCGTCGAAGGAGAAGGCCCAGGAAGGTCGCGACCTCCGCAACGAAGGACGGGTCGAGGACGGCAAGGCACCGAAGACGACCGAGCCGGGTACTGGTCTCCCGGAAAAGTGAGGAGCCGCTGCGGGCGGTATGCATGTAGCTAGCCGCCCGCAACATCTGTCCGGTGCGTGTCAGCCCGCTGCGGGTGGCCCTAGTATTCGAGCCGATCCTCTGGGCCACTACCACCCGGCTGGCTTGTTGATCGCTTTCCCATTTGCACCGACTATCTGGAGGGGGAACTGCGCTGCGGCTAAGCGAGCAGGGGTGACATGGCGTACGAAGCTCGCATCGTTCGCCATCTTTCCAGGTTTGGAGCCGTCCAGCCAGACAAGCCCAACCTTCTTGCCGATCTCACGTCGAACAATGCGCAGTGGCTCGCAAAGATCAGTGTCTTGCGTCAGCACGACCGCCACGTCGTATAGGTCCTGCCAAGCGTCATGGACTAGATAGGTCGCAAAGTTTACGTCGGAGCCTTTCTCCTCCGTGTTGATGACGCGGACGTGGGTTGTGCCGTCCGCTAACGGTGTTTCAAGCGGACGGACTTTAGGCTTGCTGATGAAATTGCCCAAATGGACGGTGAGGTTGGGCAGCGTTCGCAACGCTCGGAGATATCGATCCTGTCGAATCGGCTGGTCTGGATCCAGCTTTCCGCTGACCGGCGCTGTGAAGTAGCGGATCATGTCGATCCGATTATCCGGGCCGAGCAGCGCTTGCACCAGCGCTTCGATGTTCAGCCATTTGTGCGGAGTTCCCCGAAGGGCTCGATAGTACACGTTGAAGCCGTCGACATAGACGTAGGTACGCTGAACGACCATGTATCCCCACCGGCTAGATATGCAGAAGCCGCCGAAGGCCTAGGCCCCGGCGGCTCCTGAACTGACAAGGCGAACCCTGCCAGCGGGTATAGCTTCAATATGCGCATCGCGAGGTTAAGATCAAGTGCCCCTATCTCGCCAGGAGCAGGTAAGGGTCTGCCCTCTCACGCTGCCTCCCGGCTCGCTCGGAGCAACCTCCGTCCACCTCCCGTGCCGTGGCCTACGGTTTGTGAGCGGGGGCTATCCGTTGGGCAAGCGAACGTACCCGAAAGCACGAACGATCCGTTAACTGGAGTACAGACGCGCGGCATGAACCGAATACAATCCTGAACAGCCGATCGGGCTGTTCAGGCCTAGAGGAGCCAGAAGTCACGATCTGTTCGCGGCTCCATAAATCCCGCCGCCCACGGATTAGCCGATAGCTCATCCGAGTATATGTAGATTGGCCATGACGAACGACAGCACACCGGTCCCGATCCGCGCCGCGCGCGTGTACCTTCGCGTCAGCACCGAAGAGCAGGATCTTACCCGGCAGGAGGCGATCGTCGCAGGTGCCCGATCAGCGGGCTATTACGTGGCGGCAGTGTACCGCGAAAAAGCTTCCGGCGCGCGGCCCGACCGACCGGAGCTGCTTCGCATGGTTGCCGATCTCCAGCCCGGGGAAGTGGTGGTCGCCGAAAAGATCGACCGGATCAGCCGCCTCCCGCTCGCCGAGGCGGAGCTGCTGGTGGCGACGATCCGGGCAAAGGGCGCGCGCCTCGCGGTGCCGGGCATCGTCGACCTTACCGATCTGGTCGCCGACAGCGCCGGCGTCGCCCGCATCGTTTTGGAAGCCGTGCAGGAAATGCTGCTGCGCGTAGCGCTTCAGACCGCGCGCGACGATTACGAGACCCGACGAGAGCGCCAGCGCGAGGGCATCGAGATCGCCAAGCGGGCAGGGCGGTATACCGGGCGCAAGCCCGACCTAGCTCATCACCGTCGGATCATCAGCATGCGCGAAGCAGGCATGAGCATCGCCAGGACAGCGGAGCTGGCGGGGTGCAGCGTTGCGCAAGTCAAGCGCGTGACGGCGATGCACCGCGCAAAGGCGATCGCGGCCGGCCAGCCCCCCGCTGACCCGTAAGCAGCCCCCCGATCATCGGATTCGCGCGATTGACGTGACGATCCTAACGGATCGGCGCCAGCGTGTTTATACCGGCGTCGGCATCTGTTTCGGGAGGCGGCGGGGCTGCCCCGAGATCGCGGTAGGAAGGAAGGTCCGGTGCGTCGCCGGGCACCGGCTGCGCTTCCAGCCTCGCGATCATGCGCTTCATTTCGGCGATCTCGCGGACCTGGGCGTCGATGATGCCATCGGCAAGCCGTCGTACTTGGGGGTCGCGGATGTGAGCGCGCTCGCTGGTCATGATTGCGATGGAATGATGTGGGATCATCGCCTTCATGTATGCGACGTCTCCAACCGTCTCCTGACTACGTACCAGCCACAGCGCCCCTGCGAAAACGAGCGCAGCGCCGGCGACGATCCCGATATTGGCACGTCGGTTCGGATACATGCCCCACATGAAGCCGATCATGATTACGGCCATGACCGCGCCCATAACAACGGCCATCCACGTCCGTGTCTGGCTGAATTCGACGTGGCTGATCGCATAAGTGTTGAGGTACATGAGGCCGAACATCACAACCGTGGAGGTCGCGATCATCGCAGCGAACCGCCAATAGCTCATGCCGCGCGTCTGCTTGTCGTCCATGGTTCCTCTCCCTGCCAGACGATTGCACTTCAACGCTCTACCCTTCCGCCGGCGCCCCGACGAACACCGCGACCAGGCAGATCAGCCCGATCAGCACGAAGCCGACGCGCTGCGCCCGGGTGGCGCTGCGGTGCCGCAGCGACACCATCACCGCCAACGCGCACTGGAGCCCATAAAACAGGGCAAAGGCGCGGGATGACAGGGCCACGACTTCGAACGGGTCGGTCAGCCAGACCACCAGCACCGCCAGCGCCCCCGCCAGCGTGAAGGCCAGCGGCACGCTGATCCGGCGCCGCGACACCTCGTTGACGAGCCCGCCCGAGCCGATCGAATCCGCCACGGCCGCGCTCAGCTGGCTGGACACCGCGCCGGCGAGCACGAAGATGCCGAGGGCCGGCGCAATCAGCTCCATGATGTCGAGGATGCCCGCCACCCCTTCGGTCGCCGCGGCGCGTGACAGGAAGGGGGTGAGCAGGGCGATGAAGGCGAGGTAGATTGCCGAGGCGATCCACTGAGCATGCCGCATGGTGCGGATCCGGAGGCCGGCCGGATAATCATGGCCGAGATAGCGCGAGGTCTCGAAGCCCTGCACGGTGATGATGAGGCCGAGCAGCATGGGGATGCTGGCAAAGGACAGGCGCACCGGGGGCAGGGGATCGACAATGCCGCGGCGCGCCCAGGCGATCGCTAGCGCCACCAGCAAACCGGCGATGATCCCGATTTTCACCGACACGGTACCATGCGCAAGATGCTCGACCCGGCGCAGGCTGCCCCCCAGCGCCAGCAGCGTCATCAGCCCGATAATGGCGGTGACGATCACGTTCGCCGCCCATGGCTGCCAGGCGGGATCGATCGCGACCGGCTTGAGCGAAAACTCGGCAAGCAGCTTCAGATAATAGGCGACGGACACGGCATAAGCGAGCGCGAGCACCCCCTGGGTGATGCGGGCGACCCAGGCGATCCGGTCGTGAAAGGAGGCGCTGGCAAGGTGATCCTCGACATGGAGGATGTTGAAGCGGATCACCCAGCCGGCGGCATAGGCGATGGCCAGCAGCGCGGCCATGGCGAGGATCGCCGCGCTCCCGAATTCCCGCGCGAGCAGCGGGCCGCAGATGAGGAAGCCCGAGCCGATGATGGAGGCGAGCGGCGTCACCGTCGCCCGCCAGCTGTCGCTGCGCGCGAACCGGCCAAAGGTGAGCGCCAGAGTGACGAGGAGCGCCACCAAGAGCGCGATGGCGACGATCATGCACTTCCCCCCAGCCAGGCCTGCCCGTCGCGCAGCCTTCGCTTGTGATCCGGTTCGGTCAGCGCGCGCAGCAGCGCATCGGCCCGCGCCAGCACGGCATCGCGACTGGCGCCCTGAAGCGCGCGATCGGCGAGATCGCGAAAGGCTTCCGCCTGGCCGCGCAGCACGTCGAGCCGCCCGCGCGCATCGCATCCGAGCGCGACGTCGCCCAGCGCGGCGAGGAAGCGCTTGCCCGCCAGCGCGTCGGCACTGGCATATTGCGCCAGCGCGCCGAACGCGCGGTCGACGAAGCCGGCGAAGGAAACCGGATGCGCGATCACCCGCAGCGCGCCGTCCTCGCCGGCGCGCAGCCGCGACGGCAGCTCGCGGCGGGCAAGATCGGCCAGCGCGGCGCCCAGCCAGTCGAGGCACGAATTGGCGGTGAACGGATCGTTGACCCCCGGCGACAGCGCACGCGCTGCAATCTCGACCAGCTCGTCGATGAGAAACCGCAAGTCCTGCAGGGCGGTGCGGCGCGCGCCAATGGCGAAGGCATCGCGGAGCTTCGCTTCCGCATCGTCATCCAGCGCCTCCGGCGGAGAAGCTTCCAGCAGCACGCTGCCGCGGTGCACGAAATCGCCCGCCTGATATTGCAGGCGGAGGATGGTCCCGCGGTCGCCCGCCATCTCCATGATCGCGCGGGTGTCGATCAGCTGGACATAGCCCGTCTCCTTCGCGCGCACGCCGGCCCGCTTGGCAGCGTCGGCAGCGGTTGCGTCGGCGCGGAAAGCCAAGGGCACGCGATCGTCGTCCGCATCGTCGTCGAGCGGCTCGCCGATGCAGACCGGAAAGCGGTTGTCGATCTCCGCCAGCAGCCGGTCGCCGATCCGCTCGATTACGCTGTTGATGTGGATGCGGCTGGGCACGTGATGAATGAAGTAGATCAGCACCGCGATGGAGCAGAGCACCAGCAGGACGCCGACCAGCACCGCGAGCTGGGGCACAAAGCCCGGCTCTCCGGGTGTTTCGCCCGGAGAGCGGATCGTGCGCACCACGACGAGCGAATAGAGGAACGTCGCGATGAAGGTGCCGAGCGTCACCTGATTGCCACGATCGGACATGAAGTTGCTGAGCAGCCGTGGCCCGTATTGGCCGGAGGCGTATACGACCGCCGCGATGGTGACGGAAAAAGTCGTGCCGGCGACCCCAATCATTGACCCGCCGATCGAGGAAAGGAGGCTGCGCGCGCCGTCCGGCCGCGCCGCATAGAGCCAAGGCAGGCTGTCCATCCAGCCTGTCGCATGGTGGCTGTCGAGCCAGATCATCGCCGCGGCGAGCAGCAGCGCAGCCAGCGCCATGATCGTGGGGACGAACCAGTAGCTTTCGCTGAGTTGGTTGGCGAAGCGGATGAGGCGGGCCCTCACGTCCGCGCTTCCCGAGCAGTCAGGTGCTCCAGTACGCGCTTGATGGTGCCGCCCTGGCCGATCACGGAAAAGAGCACCACCACATAGGTGGCGGCGAGGATGACGCTGCGCGCCGGCCCATCCGGGAGGCCCAGTGCGAGTGCGATCGAGATCCCGCCGCGCAGGCCGCCCCATATCAGGGTCACCGGCGCAATAAGCCCGTAACGATGCGTCGGCCGGATCGCGCGCAAGGGGAGCACGACCGACGCCGCGCGGCAGGCAAGCGCCAGCGGAATGGCGGCCAAGCCAAGCACGAGAAGGCGCAGGTCGCCCGGGATGGTGACCACCTCCAGCCCGATCAGCAGGAACAGCACGGTGTTCAGGATATCGTCGATCAGGTCCCAGAACTTGTGGAGATAATCACGGGTGGTCTCACTCATCGCGTGCGCGACACCAGCATTACCGATGATGAGGCCCGCCACGGCCATAGCCACCGGTCCGCTGGCATGGAGCGGGCGGGCGACTGCATAACCGCCCATCACGACGGCGAGGCTGATCAGCACCTCGACCTTGTACTCGTCGATCGAGCGCATCGCGCGAAACGCGATCCATCCGATCGCGAGCCCAAGCGCGACGCCGCCCCCGGCTTCAACCGCGAACAGCTCGGCCGCATGCGCGATCGAGAAGGGTTCGCCGGACATGGCGGAGGACAGCAGAATGGTGAAGATCACCACCCCCACGCCATCGTTGAACAGGCTCTCGCCGGCGACCGTCGCTTCCAGCGCAGGCGAGACGTTGGCGCGCTTGAGGACGCCCATGACCGAAACTGGATCGGTCGGGCTGATGAGCGCGCCGAAAACGAAGCACCAGATTGCGGGCAGTTCGAAGCCGACCAGGCGCGAGAGAAACAGGAAACCGCTGCCGACCAGCACCGTCGAGAGTGCCACCCCGATGGTGCTGAGGACCAAGATGGGCCAGCGACCGCGGGCCATCTCCTGCCAATCGACGTGCAGCGCGCCGGCGAAGAGCAGGAACGACAACATGCCCTCCATCAGCGTTGTATGGAAATCGATGCCCGCGATGAAGCCGACGATGTCGTGGCCGAGCCCGGCACCCGGAAAGAGGCCGTCCAGCCCGACGACGATCAGCGATGCGATCGCCCCCATGATCGTGAGTCCAATCGACGAGGGCAGCTTCAGGAAGCGGTAGTTCAGATAGCCGAGCGCCGCGGCCAGGACGATCAGGATCGCCGCGGCATCGAACGGCGTGAGCGCAAGACCGCCGATCATGGTGCGGGCACCGAGACACCGGTCAGCAGCGCGAAGCGTTGCCCGGCAGAGGGCGCCGCAATCGCGGCCAGGCCGTTCGCCTTCAGCACGGCGGCGATCGCCAGCGCACGGCGCTGCGACAGATTGGGCCGGTCGGGCGGCGTTCCGGGCGGAAGGCCGGGCACGCCGAGCGCCGGCATGTTCCAGCGGCGGGCAGCCCAGGCAGACGTCAGCACAGCGCTTTGCGCAGCGGCGTCGAGCGTATCGACATTATCGGCGAATGCGATCTCCGGCAGAGGGGTCTGGGGCGGTACGATCACGACCGACCAGCCCTCCGTCTCGGCTGCGGCGCGGGCCTCAAGCGTGCGATAGGTAGCGACGGTGGCTCCGGGCAGGACGGCGGCAGCTGCTGTCGCACGCCGGTGATCGCGGTCGATCGTCACGTCATCGGCCGAAACGCCTGTTACAAGAGCGATCATCTTGCTCAGCGCGGTCATGCGCTGCGCCTCCTGACCGGCCATATCCCCGGCCTGCCGCAACTCTTCGCGCTGCGCTTCCAGGGCACCTGCGCCCGCCTCGAGCAGGATCTGATCGAGATTGAGCCGGATCGGCCGTCCGAGCTTCTCCTGCAGCGCCGCTTGGAGCGCGGGCGTCTTCTGCATGGAGCCGCGCGGCGTGATAACCACGGCGCGGACGAGCAGCGGGGCGGCCGCGAAGTCGAGGTCGAGCTGGGTGACGCGCGCCTTCTCCCCGAAGCGTTCGTTTAGCAGCGCGCGTGTCTGCGACACGGCAAGGGCTTCGCGGCCGATGCGGTTGAGCGAGATGCCGAGCGGCACCGCCATCGCCACGAACACGAGGATCAGGACTAGCGTCTGCGCCCAGCTCTGACGTCGGGAGAGATGGTGCCCGAAGCCGTAGAAGCGCGCCATCGCCGTAGCCGAGAGCGCGATGGTGATGAAGTTGGTGATGAACAGGGCCAGCGCCCCGGCGCCTACCGGAACGTTGCGGGTGGCAAGGCCATAGCCGACGACCGCGAGCGGCGGCATCAGCGCGGTCGCGATCGCGACGCCCACGATCGTCTCGCCCCGCCCGCGGATGATTGCGAAGGTGCCGGCCAGCGCGGCGAAGAGCGCAACCGCCAGGTCAAAGAGGTTGGGACGCGTGCGCGCGACGATCTCCGCCGTGGGCGCCTGCAAGGGGGAAAACAGCACGATAAGCGCCGTGAAGGCGACCGCCGCACCCGCGCCGATCGCCAGCGCCTTCAGCGAGCGGCGTAGCTCTGCGAAGTCGAACAGCGCCAGGCTGAAGCCGAAACCCAGGATCGGACTCATCAGCGGCGAGATCAGCATCGCGCCGATCACGACGGCGGGTGAGGAGAGGAGGAGTCCAAGCACCGCGATGCCTGCCGACATCATGGTCATGAAGGCGAAGCGCGCGGACCAGCCGCTATCCTCCACGATGCGGGCCACCACAGCTTCGTGATCGACGCGGCCAACAATCGAACGCCGCCACCAGCGGTAAAGCGTAAGCTGTGCCAACCGCGTGGTCAGATCCGAGGTGCTTCCGAGTGCTTCAGCCATGGTGCGGTCTTATGGGCAAGATGAGGCACGCGGTCACGCTTCGACTTGCCGTGACCTGGATCCACAAAGGCGAAGGACGCCGTAGCCTGCACAGGCGGAGAGCAATGAGCCGGTGAGAATGCCGACCTTCACCTCGTCCACCAGGTCAGCATCGGCAAATGCGAGCCCGGCGATGAAGAGGCTCATGGTGAAGCCAATGCCGCACAGCAGGGCCGTACCATAGACCTGGGGCCATGACGCGCCGCCTGGCGGCCGGGCGAAACCAAGGCGCGCCGCTCCCCAGACGGCGCCAAGCACGCCGACCTGCTTGCCGACGAACAGGCCGGCGGCGACGCCGAGTGGCAGGGGTGACAACAAGGTAGCCAGCCCGATGCCGACGACCGTTACGCCGGCATTGGCAAAGCCGAAGACGGGAACGATGAGGTAGGCAACCCAAGATTGCAGCGCATGTTCAAGCCGGTGAAGCGGAGAGTCCCGCGCATCCGGTGCGCCAGGCGAGCGGCGGATCGGGATCAGGCTGGCGGTCAGTACGCCTGCGATCGTTGCGTGAATGCCCGATGACCAGATCGCAAACCAGAGCAGCAGGCCGAGCATCAGGTAGGGCCAGAGCCGTACAACGCCCAAGCGGTTAAGAACGAACATGAGACCTAGGATCAGCGCCGCAGCGAGGAGGGCAGGGCCGCTCACCGCACTTGTATAGGCGACGGCGATGACAGCGACTGCTCCCATATCGTCGACAATGGCCACGGTGGTCAGAAAGAGCTTGAGCGATGGCGGCGCCCTGTTGCCGAGCAGTGCCATTACCCCAAGCGCGAAGGCAATGTCGGTTGCCGACGGGATCGCCCAGCCGCGCGCTAGGCCGGGGGTTGATGCGGCTACGGCGAGGTAGACCAAAGCCGGAACAATCATGCCGCTCAACGCCGCGACCGCCGGCAGCGCCCGGTCAGACCAGGAAGCCAGATGACCGTCGACCAGTTCGCGCTTGATCTCGAGCCCGACGAGCAGAAAGAACAGCGTCATGAGCCCATCATTGATCCAGTGCAGGATCGACAGCGGGCCGACATGCTGCGCCAACGCCGCGAAGTAGGCGGGCGCAAGCGGGCTGTTGGCGATCGCCATTGCGGCGAGCGCCGCAACGATCAGGACGATCCCGCCCGACGCACCGCTGCGCAGGAAGGCGCGCATTGCAGATCGCGGACGAACCACCGTGTCCACGATTTTCTTGGCGACGGCAACGGCCGGCGCAGCAGGCGCGGGAAGATCTGACAAGAATGGGCCTCGGGCGCAGAAACACGCGCTGGCGGCCCGACCAGCGCTTCAACCTGCCCGATCAAACGCCCGGACACCCTGTGCCTCTATCCCACGCGAGGTTGGCGCGGGCAAGTCACGGCTGGCTACTGCCTCCAAGCGACAAGCGATCAACGATGATCTACTGCCTTCGCGATGAGATCAGCAAAGCCAGGTGCGCGCACGACGCCGCGTTTCTACCGCCGCAGCGTTCTTTCGCCGTCGGTGACCCTGCTCGCACGGGTTGCGGCCGCGCTGGTGCTGGTGGGCATCGCTCTGGCGGGACACTGGTTCGACCGGGAGGGGCTGCGCGACAACACGGATGGCGTAGTGTCGTTCCTGGACGTCGTCTACTTCACCATGATCACCGTCACAACCGTGGGTTACGGCGACATCGTGCCAGTGACCGACCGGGCGCGGATGTTCGACACATTCGTGGTGACGCCGGTACGCGTGTTCGTCTGGCTGATTTTTCTGGGCTCGGCCTATAGTTTTCTTCTCCGCAACACCTGGGAGCGTTGGCGCATGGCGGCCATCCAACGGCGATTACACGATCACACGATCATCTGCGGCTTCGGCGCGACCGGGCGGGAGGCCGCGGACGAGCTGGTGCGCCGCGGTTGTCCACCGGGTGAGATCGTGGTGGTCGATCAGTCGGAGAGCGCTCTCGAGGAGGCCGTGGACCAGGAGCTGGCGACCGTGCACGGCGATGCCACGCACAACGCCGTCCTGGCGGCCGCGGGGATCGAGCGGGCACGGTCGCTGATCGTCACGCCCGGGCGCGACGATACCGCCGTGCTCATTGCGCTTACCGCGCGGCGGCTCGCGGCGCACGTGCCAGTTGCCGTGGCGATCCAGGCGACGGAGAACGAGGTGTTGGCCAGCGATGCGGGTGCGACGGTGATCGTCAATCCCGTGAGCTTCGGCGGGCAGCTGCTCGCCGGAGCAAGCCGCGGCGCGCACATCGCAGACTATGTCTCCGATCTGGTCACCTCGCATGGCCGTATCGCCCTGCGCGAACGAGCTGCAGCAGCGCAGGATATCGGCCTTCATCTGCGGGAGCTGCGACCCGGACAGGGGCTCCGGCTTTATCGCGACGGACGTGCGATCGGCTTCTGGGAGGAAGACGCGATCGTTCATGAGGGCGACACCGTCATCGAGGTCCTGCCGCAGGACGGAGCCTGATCGCCTTATTCGGGTTCGAGGACGACCACTGCACCGCCGCCGGCGGCAACCGGCACCTGGAGGCTGGTGCCGGCACGTACAACGCCGCCATGCGCCTTGACGGCCGTAGGCGTGGCGCCGTCGACCAGCGCTCGAAGGCGCCATCGCCCGTTCGTCAAGAAGGCGAGCGGGAGCAACACCGTGCGCGGCTGTTCGTCGTTTATCACTCCCACGAACCAGCGTTTGCCGCTGCGCCGCGCGACCGCGATCCACTGACCCCAGTCGCCTGCGACCCCGCGCGTCTCGTCCCAGGATGCGGGCACGAGGCGCAGGAAGCCCGCTCCGGGCCGCGGCGCGCCCCTCTCGTCCAGATACGCTTGCGGTGCATCCGCCAGTGATTGCAGCGGGCTCGGATAGACCACGAACATGGCAAGCTGCTGCGCCAGCGTCGTCATCACAAGCGGCAGAACGTGTCGGGCCTTGAACTGCGCAGGTGTGACGTTGCGGAAGCCGCCGGGCGTGTAGTCCATGGGACCGATGGTCGCGCGGCTGTAGGCAAGGCGGACATTGGCGCCGGCGGTCACCTTGCGGCTCCACTTGTTGTACTCGGCTCCCATCACGCCCTCCTGCGTCAACAGGTTGGGGTAGGTGCGATTCAGCCCGCGCGGCACCGGCGCACCGTGGATGTTGACCATGAGTTGGTGGCGGGCGGCAGCCGCGAGCAGGCGGTGATAGTAGGCGATTGCAACCTGATCCTGGCGGTAGACGTAATCGACCTTGATCCCGGCGACGCCCCACGCATGGTAGAGGGCGAACACCCGATCCATGTCGGCGCCGATCGCGTCCCAGTTCGTCCACAGCCACAGGCGAACGCCGCGCGACGCGGCGTAGCGGGAGAGAGCTGGGATATCGACGCCCGGCCGGAAGCCGGTCACGTCCGCCAATTCCTTGTCTCCATTGGGTCGCGCAGCCCAGCCCCAGTCGATCACGAAATAGGGCAGGCCGAACCGCGCGGCGAAGTCGACATAATGTCGATAGGTTGCGTTGTTGAACCCGGCATTCGGCACTCCGGACGCCTTGATGCCCGACCACCAGGCCCAGGCCGCCTTGCCGGGCCTGACCCACCGCGCATCCCCGATGCGCGAGGGGGACGCGAGCTGCTGCACCAGGTCATTCTCGATCAGCTTTTCGGGCCGGTCGGCGATCATGACCACGCGCCACGGTGTCCTGAGCGCAGGGCCGCTCTCGGGCAGGATCGCGGCAAGGTGGTCACGCGCGGGCAGAGGCGTAAGCCGCAGATCGACGCCCAGATCCTTCGATTTGACCAGATACGCGCCAGGGTAATTTTCGACGTCGGTCTCCGTCAGCGCGATGGCTTCGCCGCTCCGTCCGGTGCGGCAGCTCAGCGGCAGGTCGTACAGAGTGCCGGACCGAAGGGCGCTGGCGCGCACGGGAGCGTAATCGCCTTCGTGCGAATTGAGATATTCGGTGTGGCTCACCGCGAGGCACTGGTAATTGCGCGGGAAGCGCAATGACGTTGCCTCCCCGGTCAGCCGGGTCTCGCGCGTGGTGGCAGTGCGGGGCTGCTCGATCCGGATGGCGGCGCCGCTGTCGTAAGCGCGCAGGTGCAGCAGAAGAGGGCGCCTGCTGCCTCCGGTCTCGCGTGCCTGGACCAGCAGTTCGCGGTAGGGCTGCGCGGCCTGACCGGCGGGACGTCGCGACTGCTCGATCCGCATGGGGCCGAGCGGCTGGTCCGCCAGGACGAGGCCGACCGGCGAGGGCGCGATCACGTCCGCGCCGTGATGCCTGATCCGTATCGCCAGGCTACCATTGGAGAGGGTGCCCGCCACGATCTCGACCTGTCCGTCCGGCGAGCGCGCCGCCAAAGGATTGCTGGGCGCAGGCGAACAGCCCGCCGCAAAGGCTGGCGCGATGATCCACCAGCGCTTCACCAGTGGGCGCAACGTTCAGTACAGCCCGTATTTGAAGACGAGCAGGGCCGACAGCGTGACGATCATGAGGAGCACCAGCGGGATGCCGGTTCGGGTGTAATCGCCGAAATTGTAGTCGCCTGCGGTCATGATGAGCATGTTCGTCTGATAGGCCACGGGCGTCGCATAACAGAGGTTACAGCCGAACAGCACGGCGAGGACCAAGGGCTCAACCGGGATGGACAGCTTCTGCGCCAGGCTGAAGGCGATGGGGGTGCCTACCGCGGCGGCGGTCGTGTTCGAGGCGAAGTTGGTGAGGATCGTGACGAACACCATTACCGCTGCCAGCGCGCCGCCTGCAGGGAGATGATGCAGACCTAGTGCGATGAGCTGGCCGAGCCACTCCGCAGCGCCGCTTTCCAGGATC
This sequence comes from Aurantimonas sp., assembly GCA_036252795.1. Taxonomy (GTDB): domain Bacteria; phylum Pseudomonadota; class Alphaproteobacteria; order Rhizobiales; family Rhizobiaceae; genus Aurantimonas. The sequence continues at coordinate 66,704 of DASYHY010000190.1, forward strand.
ACCCGCCCGATCGCAATGCTCGCGGCGACCAGGACGATGACCTTGGCCGACAGTGCCCGCCCGACCTTGTCGAAGCGCACGCAGCCGGTGACGAACATCAGGATAGCGCCAGCGAGCGCGGAGATCGCGATTGGTAGCAGTCCGACGCTGGCAAGCCCGACGGATCCGGCCATGATCGCCAGCGCGAGCGAGGCTTTCGCGGTCCGCGGGACCTCCTTGGCGCCGTCCAGCATCAGCAGGCTCTCGGAGCGCGCGAGTGCGGTGATGTCAGCCATTGTGCCGGTCACCAGGAGGATGTCACCTTCGTCGAGCGGTGCTTCCAGCAGGTTGTCGTCCCGCCACTCCCATGCCGTTCGGGCGTGATGAACGCCCATGACGGCAACGTCATGGGTTTCGGCAAGGCCGGATGTGGCGATCCGCTTGCCGATCAAAGTAGAGTCAGCACCGATCGACATCTCCACCACCGCGAGGTCTTCGCGGCTGCGGCGCGACGCGGCATGGACCCGGTCCAGAAGCGCGGCCGGTGCCGTCGTTGCTCCTAGTGCCCGCATCGCGTCTTCCAGCGCCTCGTGTGGCGCGAGCACGGCTATCCGATCGTCGACCGCCGCGGGCGTTTCGGGAGCGCCGACAAGTTCGACCTGCGGCGCGGTGCGAGCGAGGAAAGCGGCCGGCAACTGCCCGAGCGCGGGGGAGCGCGGCCCGAGCCGGAGCGACGCGTAGAAGCGGCGAGGGGCATGGCCGGTCTGCACTGAGTTATCTGGAAGCAGCCGCGGCATGACCAGCCAGATGAAAGGCAGCGCCACCAGCGCCGCGATGACGACCAGCGGGGTGAAGTAGAACACCCCCATCGGCCGCATGCCGAGATCGGTCGCGATCGAGACGACCAAGAGATTGGTCGAGGTGCCGATCGTGGTCGACATGCCCCCGATCAGCACCGCGCTGTTGATGGGGATCAGCGTACGCGACGCCGCCATCCCGCCGCGCGACGCCAGCGTCACCATTATTGGGAGCAGCAGCACGAGAACGGGCGTGTCATTCACCATCATGCTCATGATCATGGCGAGCACCAGGGTGGTCAGGAAACCGAGGCCCCGATTGAAGCGCCAAAGCCTGGTCAGCAGGCGCGCGGCTGGATCGAGCGCACCAGTCGCCACCAGCCCCCGACCCATCACCATCAGTGCGCAGATCGTTATCAGGGCGTAATGACCAAAGCCCTCGAAAGCGAGCTTCAAGCCATCTGTTGGTCGCTCTCCCGTCAACGGGTACAAGTAAAGGCCAAGCGCGATGACGCTGATCGTCAGCAGCGAGATGATCTCGACCTTCAGCCGCCCCGATGCGAAGCCGTAGAACATCGCCACCGTGACCAGCATGGCGGCAATGGCGTGGGCGGAAGGAGCATCGATCATCGTGCCGCGCCCTTAACAAGGCCGGCATCATTGCTCCACGCCTTGCGATGCCGCAGCCAGCGGGTCACGTGAGCCACCATATTGCAACGATGAGCGCCACGGCTGCAACCGAGATGGCGACGGCCATGACCCTGAAGTTGATAGGAGAAACGCCCGCTATGTGGTGTGCCGTCAGTCGTTCGTGCAGTCCGCGCGCCCGACGTTCCGCGGCGATCACCAAAAAGATACCAACTAGGATGAATAAGGTGGCGATCGCTTTCGCCACCCAGGTCGGCTCGACCGGCTTGAACAATGCGCTGAAGCCCAGGCCGATGCCGATACAGGCCGTGGCCGTGCGCGCCCACCCGCTGAACGTCCGCTCATTCGCGAGCAAGGTGCGGTCTTCCGCCAGGTCGGTGCGATCCTCGGCCAAGTCAGTGCGGACGGACTTTTCCTCATGCCCCATGCCGTCATCATGGGAGAAGTCCGAACCCTCGGCAAACGGCTTCTGACGCTATGATTCGCGAGGTAAGGTCCGGTCTTTAGGCGATCGCCCGCGCATGGCAGCGGTGCGGTTGTGGGATCCGCCTTCGCAAGACGAGCTCCAAGCGGGGTACCAGGGGAACATGGATATCGTTGCCATCCTCCTCCGCCGTGTTCGGGACATGGGGACCGAGTTCGTCCGCATTCTTCCACAGCTCGGAATCGCGCTGCTGCTGCTCGTCGCAACCTTCTTCATTGCAAAATCTGCCCGGCGGATCGCCGAGCGACTGCTGTCGCATACCGACCTGCGCGGGACCCTCGTCAACCTGGTCGAAACACTGGTGGGCGTGGCAATCTGGGTTCTGGGCCTTCTGATCGCGATGTCGATCGTGCTGCCCGGGGTAACCCCCGCGAACATCCTCGCAGTGCTGGGGCTCGGCTCCGTGGCGGTCGGCTTCGCCTTCAAGGACATCTTCGAGAACTTCCTCGCCGGTGTGCTGATCATGCTGCGCAAGCAGATGCGGATCGGCGACTTCATTCGCTGCCAGGACGTCGAGGGGCGGATCGAGATGATTAGCCTCCGGGACACGCATCTGCGCCACCTCAGCAACGAACTCGTCGTCGTGCCCAACGCCTATCTGTTCAAGAACCCCGTAGAGGTGGTCACGCACAGCCAGCAGCGACGTCACGAGGTGGAGGTCGGCGTGGCCTATGACGTCGATCTCGACGCTGCCCGCACGGTGATTCACGACGCGGTCGCCGCTGTCGGTCCCGTGCAGGAGGACCGGCCAGTGGAAGTGTACGCCAAGGAGTTCGGCGACAGCTCCATCAACTTCCTCGTACGCTGGTGGGCGGGTTCGAAGCCGGTCGACGCGCACCAGTCCCGCGACGAGGTGGTACGCGCGATCAAGCGAGCGCTGGATGGTGCCGGAATGGAAATCCCGTTTCCCTATCGAACGCTCACCTTCAAGGAACCGTTGCCGCTCACACGAGCAAAGCCGGAGGGGCAAGCCGACAGTACAGTCGGATGACCTTCCGGGAGGACCGATCAACGTCCCCGATCGTTGACATTGCATGACGAAACCAGGACTTTTTGCTTCTTCCGCCTTCCTAATTCTTGCCTCCCTTTCAGCCGCTTCCGCGGCATCACCGATCAGCAGTCCATCCGCTGCAGCAGATGCGGAAAGCCTTTGGTCGTCGCAGAACCGCGAGGCGCTTAGGGACGCCCTTGCCGCCCGCGCCCGACACGGTCTTGATCACCTGCAATTTCCGGTTCCGGACGGTTCACCCACAAGCCTCGACAAGGCGGCGCTCGGCTATGCCCACGCACTGGCAGATGGTGTGGTCGATCCCACCTCGCTGCACGCGATCTATACCGTCCCACGACCTACAGACAGGCAGCTCGCCGCAGAGCTCCACCGCGCGCTTCAGGAAAACCGTCTTGCGGCCTGGCTGAACGGCCTGGCACCACAAGATGCGGCCTATCACGCCCTGAGTGATGCCTACATGGCTGCCAATGATCGGCGCGGGGTAGGTCGATCAGAGATGTTGGAAAGTGCCGAACCGCTCCGCATCGGGGATGAAAGCAAAGCCGTGGTACCGATTGCGGCGCAGTTGCATGCAGAGGGCTATCTCGATCAGCCTTACGCGGGATCGACCTACAATCCGGCGCTTGCGGACGCCGTCACCCGGCTGCAGCGGGATTACGGCATCGCGGCTGACGGGATCGTCGGCCCCGATACCCTGGCGGTGCTGAACCTCGGGCCCGGTGACCACGCCCGAGCCTTGGCTGTCGCACTGGAGCGCCGACGCTGGCTGTCCCGCAATCCGCCGCTGACCCGCATCGACGTCAACACCGCGGCGGCCACGTTGAGATACTACCGGGACGGCGCACTTGTCGACGAACGCAAGGTGATCGTGGGCGAGCCAGGGAAGGAAACACCCGCGCTATCGTCGCCCATCTACCGGCTAGTCGCCAATCCGACATGGACCATCCCGAAGTCGATCCAGCACGGCGAACTCGCAGGGGTCAGCCGGCGCTATCTACGCGCGCACAACATGTTTCGCCGGGGCGGCTGGATCGTGCAGCGTTCGGGACGCGGCAATGCGCTCGGCCTGGTCAAGTTCGACATGCACAACCAGCACGCCATCTACCTCCACGATACGTCGTCCCGTCATCTCTTCGAGCGTAGTCAGCGCCATCTCAGCCACGGGTGCGTCCGGGTCGCCGATGCGCTTGGCTTCGCCGAGATGCTCGCCGAGCAGGAGGGCGTGGCAAGCGAGTGGCAGCGCGCCCGCGATACCGGGCGGCAGCGGTTCGTCGCTTTGCCACGAGAAATCCCGGTGCGCATGCTCTACCATAACGTCTTCGTCGCATCCGAAGGCCAGGTCGCCTATCGGACGGACCCGTACGGCTGGAACGCGCCCATAGCGGCAGCCCTCGGCTTCTCCGGTAAAGGGGCGTCGGTAGCAAAGCCGGAAGCAATCGATGTCGGTCCATGACGCTTCTGCGCAGAGGACGGGGGCGCCATGATGAGCGAGCAGATGTTCTTCGCTGGAGCTCCGGGCGTGTGGCGAACACTGTTGGTGGGGCTGTGTGCGTACGTCCTGCTCATCCTTGTCCTGAGGACGACGGGCAAGCGAACGCTGTCGAAGATGAACGCGTTCGACCTGATCGTCACCGTAGCGCTTGGATCCACCCTGGGCGAAGCTCGGCCGCGGCGAGTTCGATGTCGGGACCTACCGCCGCGTCGGCCGGGATGGCCGCGAGCTGTGGCTTCGCGCCACCTACAATCCGGTGCTCGACCCAGATGGTCGCCCGGTGCGGATCGTGAAGTTCGCGTCCGACATGACGGAGAGCCGGCAGCGCAATGCCGAGTTCGAAGCGCTCACGCTGGCGATGCGGCGCTCGGCCCTGACGATCGAGCTTGCCCCTGACGGCATCATCCTCGCGACCAGTAACGGTTATCTCAAGGCACTCGGCTATGCACCGGAGGATGTCGCAGGCGAGCATCACCGGATTCTGTGTCCGCCCGAACTCGCCTCGAGTGCCGTCTATGCGGCAGCCTGGGAGACGCTTGCCCGCGGCGAGCATATGACGGGCATCTTCAAGCGGCGCGACCGTGAGGGCCGCGACCTGTGGTTCCAGGCAACCTACAACCCGGTTCTCGATCCGGACGGCCGGGTCGTGAAGATCGTCGGCTTCGCCACCGACGTGACGGACGCGAAGCTGCGCAGCGCCGAGTTCGAGGCGCGATCAAAGGCGATGGACCGCAGCCAGGCGGTCGTCGAGCTTGGGCTCGACGGGACGATCCTGGAGGCCAACCAGAACTTCCTCAACGCCCTGGGCTATAGCCGGGCCGAGGTCATCGGCCGTCACCATCGCCTCCTCTGCGACCCTGACTATGCGCGCTCGCCCGACTATGCCGCGTTCTGGGACAAGCTTGCCGGCGGTGCCTTCGACGCGGGTTTATACCGCCGGATTGGCAAGGACGGCCGCGACGTGTGGCTGCAGGCGACCTACAATCCCATTCTCGATCCGGACGGACGGCCGATGAAGATCGTCAAGTTCGCGACCGACATTACCGAGGCGCGTGAGCGCGATGCGGAGTTCGCCGGCCGCGATGCGGCCGTCGATCGCAGCCAGGCCGTGATTGAGTTCGATCTGAAGGGGCTGATCCTGTCCGCCAACCGGAACGCGCAGACCATGCTGGGCTACGACAGCGAGGCGCTCGTGGGCCAGCACCACCGCATGTTGTGCGACGCTGCCGAGGCGCGCTCGGCCGATTACACGAGGCTTTGGGAACGTCTGTCGCGGGGTGAGTTCGATGCGGGGCGATATCGTCGGATCGGGCATGACGGCCGCGAGATTTGGATCCAGGCCTCCTACAACCCGATCCTCGATGCCGACGGCCGACCGAGAAAGGTCGTCAAGATCGCCACCGACATCACGCGCCAGGTGCTGCTGGAGCGGGAAGCCGAGCACCGCCTTGCTGAAAGCGAGGCGATGCAGCGATCGCTCGACCTGCGCCGACAGGCGCTGCAGGACACGGTGGCCGAGCTGGACACGATCGTGACCGCGATCGGCGGCATCGCCGCCCAGACCAACCTGCTCGCGCTCAACGCAACCATCGAGGCGGCGCGGGCGGGCGAGGCAGGCCGGGGCTTCACGGTGGTGGCGTCGGAGGTCAAGAAGCTGGCCAATGACACGCGCGCGGCGACGGAGCGTGCGACGGCCATGATCGGCGCGCAGCGCGCCAGCAATGACGGCTAGTAAGATGATGGCGAGTAGAACGAGATGATGAGGCCCGGTGATAGCAGGCGCTCCCACGAGGCGATCCGCGCCGCTGCCTCCGCACTTCGTGACTGCGTCAGGGCTGGACCTCCGCTTACCGACCTCGGCCGGCTACGAATGAACCTGGCCAATA
>DASYHY010000191.1:0-16903 GCA_036252795.1 Aurantimonas sp.
GCGGAGGAGAACATGACCAGCTTGGGCGAATCGCTGATCGCGTTGAAGAAGCTGTAGGGGGCAAGATTGACAGAACCGTCCGGCGCCCGCGTCGAGATCCAGCCAATCGGCCGCGGCGAGACGATCGCCTTGAACGGATCGTGCGGCAGGCCGTGGTCGTTGCGGTCGGTCGTGTAGAACAGCATCAACGCGCTCCCTGAACGACGGCCTCGGACACGATGTCGGCCAGGGCCGGACGGGTCCGATCGCTCGGCGGCTCCTGCGGCGTGCCGACATGGATGAAGCCGATCACCTTCTCGTCGGGCATGATGCCGAGCAGAGCCTTGGCCTCTTCGTCATAGGCCATCCACTCGGTCACCCAGTTCGCAGCGTAGCCCATCGCGTGCGCGGCGTGGACGATGTTCATCGCCGCCGCACCGCCCGAGAGCACCTGCTCCCATTCCGGGATCTTGACGTGCTCCCTGGCCGTCGAGATCACGCCGATGACCAGCGGGGCGCGCGTGAAGCGCGTCGTCTCGACGCGCCGGCGTCCTTCCGAGAGAGGCGCTCCGTCACGCTCCTCGATCATGGCGGCAAGAGCCACGCCGGCCGCCTCGGCTGCGGCGCCGCGATAGAGGATGAACCGCCAGGGTGCGAGCTTGCCGTGATCGGGGACCCGGGCCCCGATCGTCAGGATCGTCTCGAGTTCGGCTTCGGAAGGCGCCGGCAGACCGAGCATCGGGATCGGGATCGAGCGGCGCGTGGAGAGAATCGTGATCGCATCGGTCAAGACGGCATCCTTCGGCAATATCGGCTGCCTCTGCTATCGCTTCGCCGACCGCATATCAAACCTGCTCCTCCGCCTGCCGCGCTCCGGCGCAGCGGGCAGCGCCGCCTTGAAATCGTCCATCATCTGCGTGCATGAAGGATCCGGGGACCAACACAAGCCAACGACCGGAGGCAGACGCAGCGGTGCCCATCGACGCACGTGTTCTGATGGCCATGGGCTTGCTGCTTGCGGTGCCGGCCCTTGCCGCCGCCCAGGACGTCCCGATTCCGTCGCTGCTCGACCGGGGCGTGCGCGGCATTTTCGGCTCCGACTCGCCGCGCGAACCGGGCGCCTATGTCTCGCCGTCCGCCGCAGAACTGGTGCCCGATGCGAGCGAGGTGGGCGTGCCGCCGCTTCGCTCCCTGCAGCGTTTCGAGCCGATCGCCCTGCCGGTCGATCCCGGTCCGCTGCGGACCCCCACGATCGACCTGCCCGGCCTGCCCGCCTACGCGCCGCAGAACATGCCGAGCCCGGACATGATCCGGTCGCGCGCGACGCTGACGCTGGAAGCACGGCTTACCGAGGATGGTGAGACGATTCCCCATGGGCTCGTCTGGCGTCTGTTCTCGGCGATCGCCGGCATCGACGGCCGGCCCACCCTGATCGCGTCGTCGGAAAGCAATGTCGCGAATTTCGAGGTCCCCGCCGGGTCCTATATCCTGCATGTCGCCTTCGGCCGGTCCGGACTGGTGCGTCGCATCGACTTCACCGGGGTCAAGACCCGCGAGGTCGTGATCCTCGACGCTGGCGGCCTCAGGCTCGATGCGCTGGTGTCCGACGGCTCCCCGATCGACGCCGGCAAACTGACCTTCGACATATACACCGACGCGGAGACCGAGTCGGAGCGCAATCTCGTCGCCAGCGACGTGCCGCCGTCGAAGATCGTGCGCCTGAACGCCGGCACCTATCACGTCGTGTCCAGCTACGGCTCGGTCAATGCGCTGGTCCGCGCCGACATCCGCGTCGAGCCCGGTAAGGTCACCGATGCGACGTTGCAGCACCGCGCCGCCTTGATGACGATGAAGCTCGTTAGGGAGCCCGGGGGCGAGGCGCTGGCCGATACCGCGTGGTCGGTCACCACCGCATCCGGCGACGTCGTCCGGCAGAGCGTCGGCGCATTTCCGTCGATGGTGCTTGCCGAGGGCGAGTACGTCATCGTCGCGAAGAACCGCGACAAGGTCTACCAGCGCAGCTTCGATGTCCTGCCGGGGCAGAATGTCGATGTCGAGGTGCTGACTTCGAGCCTTTCCGAACCGGCTGAAACGCTGGAAGGCTCTGGCGACTGACGAACGGCCTCGTCAGGCGGCGTCAAGCTCCGCCATGTCAGCGGTATCCGTCGACGCGAGGCCGAAGACCCTGCCCCGCAGCCCCACCGTCAGCGCCCGCCGGCAGTCGAGCCTGATGCGCATCAGTTCCAGCATCGCCTCGAAGGCGAGCGGGTATCCGGCCGCGATCCGGCTGCGCCATATGCCGTAGAGCCGCGCCAGCCGGCGACGCCCGGACACGTCTTCTATGCAGCCGATCGCCAGCCGCTTGAGGAGGCGGTCGCCGGGACGGGCGTAGGTCAGTTCGGGATACGATCGCATGCAAGGCCGCGAGAGTTTTGTTCTCCCGCGGCCTTTGCCCTATGCCGATGACAGGCTGATGACGCGGCCTTCTGCCGGCGCGGCGCGATCAGCCCCGCGCCTGTTTCAGGCCGCTTCGTCGTGCGCGCGGTTCCGGCGAAGGTCCGGCGGCACCGCTTCCTCGACCAGCACCGACAGGGCCGAATCGAGCGCCGCCGAGGTCTGGTCGCGCGAACCCAGGCGCCGGACGTTGACGGTGCGCTCCTCCGCCTCCCGCTTGCCGCAGACCAGCATGACGGGGATCTTCGCCACCGAGTGCTCGCGGACCTTGTAGTTGATCTTCTCGTTGCGCAGGTCGGTTTCCACCTTCAGGCCAGAACGCCTCAGCATGCCAGCCACCTCCAGCGCATAGTCGTCCGCGTCGGAAGTGATGGTCGCCACCACCACCTGCACCGGTGAGAGCCACAGCGGCAGGTGCCCGGCGCAGTTCTCGAGGAGGATGCCGATGAAGCGCTCGACCGAGCCCAGCATCGCCCGGTGCAGCATGACCGGGGTCTTCTTCTCGGAGTCGCGGTCGATGTAGAAGGCGCCGAACCGCCCGGGCAGGTTGAAGTCCACCTGGTTGGTGCCGACCTGCCATTGCCGGCCGATCGCATCGCGCAGCGTGTACTCGTATTTCGGCCCGTAGAAGGCGCCCTCGCCTTCCGCGATTCCGGTGGTGACACGGCCTCCGCCTTCGGCCTCGATGATCTTCAGCACGTCGCGCATCGAAGCCTCGGCGCGATCCCACATCTCGTCCGAGCCGACGCGCTGCTCCGGCCGCGTCGACAGCTTCACCAGCACGTGCTCGAAGCCGAAGTCGCGATAGATCGACAGGATGAGCTCGTTGATCTTCAGGCTTTCGGCGGCGATCTGCTCCTCGGTGCAGAACACGTGTGCGTCGTCCTGGGTGAACGCGCGCACCCGCATGAGTCCGTGCAGGGCACCGGACGGCTCGTAGCGGTGAACCATGCCCAGTTCGGCAAGCTTCAGAGGCAGATCGCGGTAACTTTTCAGACCATGCTTGAAGATCTGCACGTGGCCCGGGCAGTTCATCGGCTTCAGGGCGAAGACCCGCTCGTCCTCGGTCTCCGTGACGAACATGTTCTCGTGGTACTTCTCCCAGTGACCGGACGTCTCCCACAGGGAGCGCTCCAGCAGCTGCGGCGCGTTGACCTCCTGATAACCCTCGGCCTCCTGGCGGCGGCGGACATAGGCGACGAGGGTCTGGTAGAGAGACCAGCCCTTCGGATGCCAGAACACCGTTCCCGGCGCGTCTTCCTGGAAGTGGTAGAGGTCCATCTCCCGGCCGAGCCGGCGGTGGTCCCGCTTTTCGGCCTCCTCGAGCATGTGGAGGTAGGCCTTCAAATCGTCCTGCGTCGCCCATGCCGTCCCGTAGATGCGGGTCAGCATCGGATTGTTCGAGTCGCCGCGCCAGTAGGCGCCGGCCACCTTCAGCAGCTTGAAGGCGTCGCCGACATGGCCGGTGGACGCCATGTGCGGGCCGCGGCAGAGGTCGAACCACTCTCCCTGCCTGTAGATCTTGACGTCCTGGTCGGCCGGAATCGCGTCGACGAGTTCGACCTTATAGATCTCGCCCTTGTCCGCGAACACCTGCCGCGCCTTGTCGCGCGACCACACGGTCTTCGCAAAGGGTGCATTGCGGCGGATGATCTCCGCCATCTTCTTCTCGATGACCGGCAAATCGTCCGGCGTGAACGGCGTGTCCCGCGCGAAGTCGTAATAGAAGCCGTTCTCGATCACCGGGCCGATGGTCACCTGCGTGCCCGGCCACAATTCCTGCACGGCCTCTGCCATGACGTGAGCCGTGTCGTGACGGATCAGCTCGAGCGCCCGCTTGTCGTCGCGGGTCAGGATCTCGATCGCGCCGCTGCGCCCGACCGGATCGGCGAGGTCACGAACCTCCCCGTCGAGTGCGTAGGCGACGGCCTTCTTCGCGAGGGATTTGGAGATTCCGCCGGCGATCTCCGCGCCGGTCGCGGCGGCGGCGAATTCGCGCTGGGAGCCATCGGGGAAACGCAGGGAAACGGCGTCAGCCATCAGTCCGGTCCTTCTCTTTCCAGTCCCGCCTACGATCGCGGGTGGTTTGCATGTGCCGGCGGGGAGCCGGCGCCCGGCCGGCCGTTTGCGGGCCGGGGCGGGTTGGGATATATTTGAGCCGGCCATTGGGGCGCAAGGGAGCGGCGCCAGTGAACATCGAAATTCTCCAGCCCAAGCCTTTCGATCTCGTCGGAAGCCCCCTGCTCATTGCCGGCAACGCCGTCGGCTTCGAAAGTCACCTGACGATCCACGTCAGCGACGGGCACGACGAGGTCGTGGCCTCCGCCACCGCGGGGTCCACATCGATCCGGCAGTTTCAGGCAAGCGTCAGCATTCCCGCCACGGCCGCCTTCACGCTCAGTCGGCTTTTCGTCACCGTGACGGGCGACAGCGGCGGCGAGGACGGCGTGCCACCGCCTTCGGTGACCATTCCGGTTCTCTACGGTCCGATGATCCTTCCCGGATTCGGCGGATACTGGCTCCACACGGTTGCGCGGGGGGAATCGCTCTCCGCCCTTGCCCGGCGCTACTACGGCCATGCCTCGCGCTATCCGATCATTCAGGAGGCGAACCAGCACGTGGTTGCCGATGCCAGCCTGATCTTTCCAGGCCAGGTACTGCGGATCCCGCGCGAACTCTGAGCAAAACGCCGGGCGGTCAGGCGACGTCGTCGCCGCGCTTGCGCCCGTGCCGCCAGAGCGACCACGGCTTCCACCCCGCGCCAGGGTCGATTTCGGCCGGCACGGGATCCAGCCCGCACGTCCCGCCGGGGCCACACCTCGCGATACGGAACAGTGCGAGCCAGCCGCCGATCCACAGACCGTGGCGTGCGATCGCCTCGTAGCCGTATTCGGAGCAGGTCGGCAGATGCCGGCAGGCATTGCCGATGAACCCCGAAAGCGTCAGCTGATAGAGTCGCACGATGGCCATGCCCACGATGCGGCCGGGCGTCGGCGACCAGCGCCCCGGCCAATTGCGGGAGCGCCTTCGTGACGGAGCCAGTGGGGCATTCTCCATGAACGCCCGCCTAGGCGGCCTCGCTCTCGCGCCGCGCCGCGATCTTGTCCAGCGCTTCGACCACCGCGTCGAAGGTCAGCATGGTCGAGGCGTGACGCGCCTTGTAGTCGCGGACGGGCTCCAGATACTGCAGATCCGCGAAGCGGCCTTCCGGCGGCGCGCCGTTCTCCTTCAGCATGTTCCGCATCGTCTCGCGAAGCTCGCGCAACTCGGCGGTGCTGGCGCCGACGATGTGGCGCGCCATCACCGAGGAGGACGCCTGTCCGAGGGCACACGCCTTCACCTCGTGGGCGAAATCGGCGACCTTGTCGTCCTCCACGCGCAGATCGATCGTCACGGTCGACCCGCAGAGCTTGGAATGCGCCGTGGCGCTGGCATCGGGGTTGTCGAGACGGCCGATCCGCGGGATGTTCCCGGCGAATTCGAGGATGCGCGCATTGTAGACGTCGTCGATCACTGGACCACCCATCCGGGCGCCTCGCGCCCTGTTATTTCGTCTGCTCGCCAACTATATAGGTCTGCGGGCGCCGGATCTAAAGCCGTCCGATGCGCCGTCTGCGCGGTGTCGCGACGAAGGCGGGAGCCACAGGCATTGAAGAAGATTTCTCCGGTCGGGCTGCCAGCTTCGCCATCACCGGCGCCGGACCATCATTCCCTCTGGGTCGCCGCCCGCATTCCGACCCTTACGGAGCAGGACAGCATGGAAGCCGTCGTCAAGAAGTTCCCCGAGCCCGCCGAGAAGCGCGAAGACCGCCCGACCCGCGCCGAAGCCGAGGCCGCGGTCGGCACGCTGCTGCGCTGGATCGGCGAGGACCCGACGCGCGAAGGTCTTCGCGAGACGCCTGCGCGCGTGGTGAAGGCCTACGAGGAACTGTTCGGCGGCTACGACCTGCAGCCTGGCGACGTTCTCGGGCGCACCTTCGAGGACGTGTCCGGCTACGAGGACATGGTGCTGGTCCGGGACATCGACTTCCACTCCCACTGCGAGCACCACATGGTGCCGATCATCGGCAAGGCGCATGTCGCCTATCTGCCCGACGATCGGGTTCTGGGCCTGTCGAAGATCGCGCGGCTCGTGGACATCTTCGGACGCCGCCTGCAGACGCAGGAGTCGATGACGGCGCAGATCGCCTACGCGATCGAGAGCATGCTCCGGCCGAAGGGGGTCGCCGTCATGCTCGAAGCCGAGCACATGTGCATGGCGATGCGCGGGATCCGCAGCAAGGGCTCCACGACCATCACCACCGCCTTTCACGGCGCGCTGCGCGAGGACCGCGAGTTGCAGGACCGATTCCTGGCGATGGTCGGCCGCCGGCCGTGAGCGTGTCGGAGTCGTTCGCAGCGCCGTCGCCCCTCGCTCACGAGCAGGAAGAGGGGACGCAGCTGCGCCCGCGTTTCGATGCCGCCGGACTGGTGACCGCCGTGGTCACCGATCATGCCAGCGGCGATCTGCTGATGGTCGCGCACATGAACGCCGAGGCGCTGGCGCAGACACTGGCGACCGGCATCGCCCACTACTGGTCGCGCTCTCGTTCGACCCTTTGGAAAAAGGGAGAGACGTCGGGGGCGCTCCAGAAGGTCCACGAAGTCCAGGTGGATTGCGACCAGGACGCGCTGTGGCTGAAGGTGGAGGTGGAGAAGCCGGAGGACACCTGCCACACGGGCCGGAACACCTGCTTCTATCGCCGGATCGCACCCGACGGTCACACTTTGCTGCCAACCCTCGACACTGCATCCCCGGCGCACCACCCTTAACCGGATGATGAAGGATCGCGTCCACACTCGGTGACGGGATGACGCGTGGCCGAGGCAGTTAAGATGTTCGACAGAGTCTTCGGATGGCGGGAGGAGCCCCTGGCGGGGGTCGAGCCGCCGGTCGTTACTGCCGCTTCCCGTCGTGGCCGCGGTGTCGCGCTGGCACTCGGCGGCGGCGCTGCCCGAGGCTGGGCCCATATCGGCGTCCTGAAGGCTCTCGACGAGAGCAAGGTCCCGATATCGATGATCGCCGGCACGTCGATCGGCGCGCTCGTCGGGGGCTGCTATCTCGCCGGCAAGCTCGATGAACTCGAGCAGTTCGCGCTTTCCCTCACCAAGCGCGGCCTGTTGCGCTTTCTCGATTTCCGCTTCGGCGCCGATGGCCTGATCGGCGGCATGCGGCTGAGCCGACGGCTGTCGCAGGATCTCGAGGGCGTGCGCATCGAGGACCTCGACCGCCCGCTGATCTGCGTGGCGACCGACGCGGGCAGCGGTCACGAAGTGTGGATCGATGCCGGCTCGCTGATCCTGGCGATGCGCGCCTCCTACGCCCTGCCCGGCGTCTTCGAACCGGTGAAGTGCGGTGGCCGGCGGCTCATGGACGGTGCGTTGGTGAACCCCGTGCCGGTCAATGTCTGCCGCGTTTATGAAGAACAGCACGTGGTGGCGGTCAATCTGCACTACGATCTGTTCGGGCGGGCGGCCGTCGTCCGGCTTTCCGCCAACGGCTGCGAGGCGGGCGCCGGCACGCGCCCCAGCCTGACCGACCCGCTGCTGACGCCGGCAACGAACGACCCGGTCCTGCGTCGCGATCAGATGGGGATCGCCCGGTCCATGGTCGACGCGTTTAACATCGTCCAGGACCGCATCTCGCGGTCCCGGCTCGCCGGCGACCCGCCGGACCTGTCGCTGCAGCCGCGCGTCCGCGACATCGGCCTGTCGGAATTCTTCCGTGCCGAGGAGGCGATCGCCCACGGCTACGAGGCGACCATGAGCCGGGTCGACGAGATCCGGCGCATGGCCGAACTGGACGAGCCGGCCAAACTGCCCGCCTGAGGTCTTCCGCCCTCGGCGTTCCCGTCAGCTGGCGATGTATTCGCGCATGACGGCAGCTTCGCGCTCCACGTCCTCGATGCGCCGCTTGACCACGTCGCCGATCGAGATGATCCCGACCAGTTGCCCGTCCTCGTAGACCGGAAGATGCCGGAACCGGCCGTCGGTCATCATCTGCATCGCCTCGTCGATGCCGGTGCTGCCGGTGCATGTCTTGACCTCCATCGTCATCTCGTCGCGCGCCGTACGCGACAGAGCCGAGATGCCGTGGGTGCCGATCACGCGCACGATGTCACGCTCGGACACGATGCCGGCGACGCGGCCCGTGTCCTCCAGCAGAACGATCGCGCCGATCTTCCGCTTGGCGAGAACGGCGGCGACCTGTTCGAGCGTCGCGTCCGGATGCAGCGTCACGACATCCCTGCCCTTTGCCGCCAGTATCTGATGTACGGACATCTCCCCGTGCCTCCTTCTCCCGCAGGTGCCGAGACCGAAGGTTAGCCGCTCCACGCTGCTTCGCAAGGGGCGCGGTCAGACTGCCGGGCTTGCCGGGCTGCCGGACCGCGGGTCGAAGAGCCGGAACAGCAGAAAGCCGAATGCGAAACCGCCGAGATGCGCTTCCCAGGCGATGGTGCCGCCGCCGAGGAAGCCGCCGGCAGCACTCCCGATCAGGAGATTCGTCCCAAAGA
The DNA here is from genome assembly GCA_036252795.1 of Aurantimonas sp. Taxonomy (GTDB): domain Bacteria; phylum Pseudomonadota; class Alphaproteobacteria; order Rhizobiales; family Rhizobiaceae; genus Aurantimonas. The sequence continues at coordinate 8,988 of DASYHY010000191.1, forward strand.
AGACCGCGACGAAGATCAGAACCGTCCGGTCGGCGAGCGCCTCGGTGATCGGCACGAGCGGCAGGGACATCTGCGACGTGTACGGCATCGGCGTGCGCGCCCCGCCGAAGGCGAAGCGGCACGCCCCACCCATCAGCGCCGACACGACGCCGGAGGCGCCGATCACAGGCGCCACGAGCGTCGGGTTGAGGAAGTAGAAGACGGCAGCGCCGGCAATCGCGCCGGCTCCGGAGAAGACCAGGAAGCGCAAGGAGCCCAGCCGCCGCGCAACGGGCGTGCCAAAGGCCAGCAGCCAGACGGAGTTGACGCCGAGATGCATCCAGTCGCCGTGGAGGAAGGAGTAGGTCAGCGGCGACCAGAGACCTGCTCCCGGCCGCTGATAGCTGCAGATCTCTGCCGCGGAACCGTAGCAGCCGGGAATGAAGGCGAAGTCGACCAGCACGAAGGAGTCGCCAAGCGGGCCGAGGGCGTACAGGCGCACGGCGTGGACGGCGATGAAGATCGCGATCAGTCCCAGCACGATACCGGGCACATTGAAGGCGGGCGGCGGACGCTGGTGCTTGGACCTGAGATCGCGCACTTCGTCGAGTTCGTTCTGGGTCATGGTTTCTCTTGTCGTGCTGGCCCCGATAGTGCCGGGCGAGTCCCTGCGGGTGCCGTGGGCACATGGGGGAGCGCCCGCGATTTTTCACCGTGCGACAGAAAAAAGCCGCCCCGAAGAACGGGGCGGCAAGTCATTCTGGCGAAACCCGACTGGAGGTCGAGATGCGCGTCTCGTGCTGTTGACGGGGACGGGTCGTCCTTGTCTTTTGCTAGAACGATGGCCCGCCCGGCGCAACGCGATCCACCGGGCAGGGTTAATTTCGCGGCCCTCCCGCTGCGGCTCGCACGGGCAATTCCACCGAACGTTAAGCTTCCGCGGCTAGAGCTAGACGGCACGGCGCGCATTCGCCGCGACACTTCGAGCGAACGGATGATGACGCAGGCCACCAATCACGTGCTGGATGAGGAACGGGGCGAGCGCCGGCAGTTCAGCCGGTTTCCCATCGATCTCCTTGGCCGCTTCATGCGTGAGGATCATTCGGAATATCCCTGCCGGGCCGAGAACATGTCTCCCGGCGACGTGGCGATCGCGACTCCGGTGCAGCTTCGCGAAGGCGAGAAGATCATCCTCTATCTCGATCATATCGGCCGGCTGGAGGGCGAAGTGATCCGCGCCTCGCCCGGCGGCTTCGCGCTGCGCCTCAAGGGGACCGAACGCAAGCGGGAGAAGCTCGCGGCCCAGCTGACCTGGCTGGTCAATCGTCACGAGCTGGATCTGCCCGAAGATCGCCGCCACGAACGCGTCGAGCCGGAAAACCCCTTTGTCGACGTCGTGCTCGACGACGGCCGCCGCTATCAGGTCCGCATCATCGACCTGTCCCTCTCGGGCGCGGCGGTATCCAGCAAGGTCCGTCCCGCCATCGGTGCACGGGTCACGATGGGCACCACGAACGGGCGCGTCGTGCGCCATCTCGAGGGCGGCTTCGCGATCGAGTTCAGCGCCCTTCAGGGCGATCAGAAGATCTCGCGCGCCCTGAGCTGAGGGCCCGACGGGAAGCGCCTCGTCGCTTCCTCGTGATCTCGGCCTGATCGCGCCGCTGCGTATCCTCCCACTCAGTACCGGATAGTTTCGGCCGGACAAGCCGCGCCGCCGGCACGTGCCGACATTCCTGACCATGCGCCGCCCGCGCCGGCGCCGTCCGTGCGTCCCTCCTCCGCCGCTATCCGATCCAGCCGTCGACCCAGGTCGTTCGGTCCTGTCCCTGCGTCCGCTCCTGCCCACCCGGTCGATGGCTGCCGCTGTCGCGAATGCCGCGCCGGCCCCGCCATGGTTGACGAAATACCAATTGAGAACACAAAACTTGCTGCTGCCGATTCAGAGACTTCAAGTAAATTTATGAATCTTTCTATAAAAGCTTGTCGCAAATGCGCACGTGACATTTCGCTTCAAAGTAAAAGTATCCTGCCATTCTCTCTGTACAGACGGGGAGAAAGAAAATGCAGAAATTCATCGGAAAGGCCATCGCCGCAGCGTCGCTTCTGGCAACAGCCTTCGCAGCGTCTCCGGCAGCCGCGAACGGCGCCGCGATGCTCACCACCGGGAGCACCTCGCAGCCGGTTGGTCACTACGAATTCTGCAAGACCTATGGCGATACGTGCCAGCGCAGTGACGGCGTGGGCGTGGTTCGCCTGAGCGAGAGCAGCTGGTCGAAGCTGGTCGCGGTGAACAGTGCCGTCAACAGCAGCATCATTGCCCGCACCGACATCGAGATGCATGGGGTTCCCGAGGTCTGGTCCTACCCGACCTACCAGGGCGACTGTGAGGATTTTGTCCTTCTCAAGCAGTACATGCTGGCCCGCGAGGGCATCCCGGCGTCGGCGTTGCTGATCACCGTCGTGCGCCAGACCAATGGCGAAGGCCATGCGGTCCTGACGGTCCGGACCGACCGTGGCGACTTCATCCTCGACAACCTCGACGATCGCGTTCTTGCCTGGAGCGACACCGATTATCAGTTCCTGAAGCGGCAGTCGGAGCGCCATGCCGGCAAATGGGTCGGAATCGCCGACGACCGGAACATCCTCGTCGGCAGCGTGCGGTAGGGGGACCTTCCGCAACCCACGCGTCGCGCTCCACAAAAACGATGAGCCGCGCACCTCCTGGTGCGCGGCTCATCCTTCGTCTGTCACCGGAACCGGAGCCGGTATAGGCCAGCATCCGATACCCGGAACCGGGATGGCCGCCCTACTCCAGATCGATGTCGAGGATCGTCATCGTGAAGTGGTAGGACAGCTCGTCTTCATCCGTGTCCTTGGCCAGAAGGCCCACGAATTCTCCGTTCAGATAGACCTCCGCGGAGTCGGATTTGCGGGCGAGCGCACGGATCTCGAGGTCCGCGTCCTTGAAAGTCTTCTTGAGATAGCTCTCGACCTTGCGGATTTCGTCAGGCTTCACGAGGGTCTCCTGCACTTGCTTGGGAGCTTTAAGCTAGGCCGCAACTGCCGAATTCAATCCTCGCCCGCGATCATTCGCCCCGATCGAAGCTCTGGTCCATGGCTCGCGCCGGCTCGTGGCAGTCGCCCGGCGATCCGATGATCCGTGCCGGCACGCCCGCGACGGTCGTGTGCGGCGGCACGGCCTTGAGCACCACGGAGCCGGCGGCGATCTTCGAGCACTCGCCGATCTCGATATTCCCGAGGATCTTGGCCCCTGCGCCGATCAGGACACCACGACCGATCTTCGGATGCCGGTCACCGAACTCCTTGCCGGTGCCGCCGAGGGTGACGTCCTGGAGGATCGACACGTCATCGCCGATCGCGGCGGTGAAGCCGACGACGAGCCCCGTGGCGTGATCGAGAAAGATGCCCCGCCCCATGCGGGAGGCCGGATGGATGTCGGTCTGGAACACCGCCGAGGAACGAGCCTGCAGATAGAGGGCGAAATCCTTGCGGCCCTCGCTCCAGAGCCAGTGCGCCAGGCGATGCGTCTGGATGGCGTGGAAGCCCTTGAAGTAGAGCAGCGGCTCGACATAACGCTCGCAGGCCGGGTCGCGATCGAAGACCGCCTGAATGTCGCTGCGAAGGGTTTCGCTGAAACTGCCTTCCGATTCCAGAAGGTCGTTGAAGGCCTGCGAGATCAGCACCGCCGGCACATCCGGATGGTCAAGCCGCTGCGACACCCGGTGAATCAGCGCGGTCTCGAGGCTCTGCTGGTTCAGGATCGTCGCATGGATGAAACCGGAGAGGACGGGCTCGCGCGCGGCGACCCCCTCCGCTTCCCGGCGGACCTGCTCCCAGATCGGATCGACCGGATGCAGTTTTTCGTGGCTTTGCGAAGCTCGGACGCTCATCGCACTCTCCCGATCGGGCATCTTCGTGCATCCCGAGATGCCATTGAGAAATAGGACGCAGAACCGGCGGCGAAAAGATGCCGCCCGAACGCGCCTCAGTCGTCCTGCCGGAGGAAGCCGACGACCTCCTCCTTGAAGCTCCTGTCGCCCACCGCCAGCATGTGGTCGCGTCCGGCAATCTCGAAGGACCGCGCGTGCGGAATGAGGGCGGCGAGTTCCTCGGCAGATCCGGCGATGTCGTCGCGCGTGCCGACGCCGATCAGCGTCGGCTGCTGGATCCGGGCGACGTCGGCCGGCGTCAGTTCTTCGCGCGACGTGGAGATGCAGGCGGCCAGCGCCGCGCGGTCGCTCTTCGTGCGGTCGGCGAAGGCGCGAAACATCCGGCCGCGCTCGTCGGCGACGTCATCGAGCGAAGGCGCCAGCAGGGCGTCGGCGATGGTGTCCCAGTCGCCGACGCCCTTGACGAGGCCGATGCCGAGGCCGCCGAAGACGATCCGCGAGAACCGCGCCGGCGCCGCGAGCGCGGCGAACGCCGCGACCCGCGCGCCCATGGAATAGCCGAACACCGCCGAGCGGGCGATGCCGAGATGATCGAGCAGCGCGACGGCATCGCCAGCCATCCTGGCGGGACGGTAGGCTTCCTTGTCGGTCGGCTTGGCGCTGCCCCCGTGGGCGCGGTGGTCGAAGGCGAGAACGCGGAACCCGGCGTCGGCCAGCGTCTTCACCCAGCCGGTGTCGATCCAGTTGACGCGCATCGAGGAGGCAAATCCGTGCAGGAGCAGGACGCAGCGGCCCTGCCGCTCGCCTTCGTCGATGAAGGCGAGTTCGAGGCCTTCGCTGGTGAAATGGTCCATGCTGTCGCGTCCTGAGTCTGTCCGGCCGAAGTGATTTCCGCACCGGATTAAGCGCGCGCACGTCCCTGCGCCACCCCCTGTTCAATCCGGACCGCCGACAGTATGGTCCGGCGCGTTGCCCAAGAGATCAGGATTCATTCGCGATGGCCGGTCACCGCATCCCGCATTTCCAGAACGATATCGGCGTCGACATGATCGAGATCGGCGTGACGGAGTTCATGTGCTGCGGCGCCACGCCGCCCTACGACCATCCGCATGTCTTCCTCGACATGGGCGACGAACGGGAAATTGTCTGCGGCTACTGCTCCACCCTCTATCGCTACGACGCCACCTTGGCCCCGGAGGAAACCTGGCCAGCCGGGTGCCGGCTCGTCGAAGCGGCAGCATAAGCTCCTGCCCCTCGCGTCCGCCCGGCATGGTCTCATTATCGTCGGCGCCGGTATCGCCGGGCTGACGCTGGCACTGGAGCTTGCGCGGCGCGGCATACCGAGTACCGTTCTCGAACGCGCCCCCCGGCTGGACGAGGTCGGCGCAGGCTTGCAGCTCTCGCCGAACGCCTTGCGGGTGCTGTGGCGGCTCGGGCTTCGCGACAGGCTCAGCGCGGCGGGCACGAGCGCGGCATCCGTCACGTTGCGCGACGGGCGGACCGGCCGTGCGATCGCGCAGGTGCCGGTCTCCGCCGACGACGGCACGCCCTATCTCGCTCTTCACCGCGCCGACCTGCAGCAGGCTCTCCTCGCCGCTGTCGCTGAGACGCAAGCGATCACGCTGGATCTCGGTGCCACGGTTACCGCCGTCGCGCCTGACGGAAACGGTCTGCGGATCGACGCGATCAGCTCCGGCGTCGAGCGGCGGCTGACCGCCTCCCTCGTTGTGGGGGCGGACGGCGTCCGTTCGGCGCTCGCGGCCCATCTCGGGCTGAAAGGTCCCGATCCGGCACAGGCCATCGCCTGGCGGGCGACGCTCGACGGCGAGCGGGCGGGCGAAGCCCCGGGCGTCGAAGCCTGGCTGGACCCAAGGCGCCATGCCGTCGCCTATCCGATCTCCGGCGGCCGGCGCACCAATCTCGTCCTGATCGAACCCGCGTCGAACGCGGCGGACCCGGACGGGCTGGCGCGGCGGTTCGGACGGTGGGATCGCAGGCTGACGGCCATGATCGCGGGGACGGGCGGCTTCACGCCCTGGCCGCTCCAGACGGTTGACGCTAAGCGAGGATGGCACCACCTCGACGGCGGCCTGGTCCTGATCGGCGACGCGGCTCACGCCATGCCGCCCTACGCCGCCCAGGGCGCGGGAATGGCAATCGAGGATGCCGCCGTGCTGGCCGCCGTGCTCGCGGAAGCGGCCGACAACGCCACCGCCCTTTCCCACTACGAATCGGCACGGCGGCCGCGGATCGACCGGCTACGGCGTCGCGTCGCCTTTCACGGCCTCGTCTATCACCTGCCCTCCCCGCTGAGCCTCGGGCGCAACGCCGTGCTGGCGCTTCGAAGCCCCGCTCGACTGCGACAGGATCTTGCCTGGCTCTACGATTGGCGGCCCCCCGCCTGATCCAGACGGCCGCGCCCGCCGGAACGGCGCCGCGAGCGGAGCGTTGATGCCAAGCCAGTCGCGGACCCGAGCACGCATCCAGCCTCCTGATGTCGCATTAGAAATTCGAAAGAAGGCGGTTCATGCGGGGTTCATGGAGCCGGCGGCTACATGGCGACAACGCGAGTCCGGCTACGGTCCGCGGCAGGAAAGCGACCGGCACGCCAGTGCCGAGACTGCAAGGGACGGGATCAACAAGGTGATGAACATGCCGTATATCAGACGAACAGGCCGGTTTGTGGGCGTCGCGGCTTTGGCCGCGTCCACGGCCCTCAGCGGACCGTTCGCGGCCTATGCCCAGGATACTGCGCCGTACCGGATGGCACAGGCAGAGGAAGGGGTGATCGTTCCAGGCGTCGAGGAGCCGCAGGCGCCCGTGGTCGAGGAACCGACCCCCGTCGCCGAGCCCGAGGCGCCGGTCGTCGAGGAGCCCGCTGCCGAGCCGGAGGCACCGGTGGTCGAAGAGCCGGCGCCAGAGCCAGAGCCAGAGCCAGAGCCGGAGGCACCGGCCGAAGCACCCGTCGTCGAGGAGGCGCCGGTCGAGGAACCGGCAGCGGAGGCGCCGATCGAGGAGCCCACGGAGGAAGCGCCCGTCGAGGAACCCGCGGCGGAGGCGCCGATCGAGGAGCCCGCGGCGGAAGCGCCAGCCGAGGAGCCCGCAGCGGAGGCCCCCGTCGAGGAACCCGCGGCAGCGGCGCCGGAAGAAGCGCCCGTAGCGGAACCGGCGGAGCCGGCGCCGGAAGAAGAGCCTGCCGCCGAGGCTCCCCCGGCGGAGGATGCGGCTGTCGAATCGCTCTCGGACGAGCCGGTAGCGGAGCCAGCTGCCGATGAGGCGCCCGCTGCCGCGGCAGAGCCAGCGCCGGCTGAAGAGCCTGCCGCAGCCGAGGAACCGGCCGCCAGCGCTTCGCCAGCCGAAGCGGACGACCAGGCCGAAGATCTCGCGCCAGCCGAAGCGCCCGCCCCGGCACGCGAGACCGCAACGCCAGAGAGCCCGGTCGAGAGCGAGGCAATTCAGGAGGCACCGGCTTCGGAGACGGCGGCGCCTGCAGAGGACGCACCTGCCGAAACGGCTCCCGCATCCGATGCTCCTGCAGCACCAGCAGCCGATCCGGCCGCCGCGACTGCTCCGGCAGCCGCCAGCGAAGCCGCAGCCCCCCCGCCCCCGCCGGTCGAGACCGCGGCGGAGCCGGTGCCCGTGGAGATTCAGAACGAGCCTGTGCCGGAAGGCGCGGTCAGCCAGAGCGACGCCCGCGTCCAGCAGCTGGCGGAGCCCGTGGAGGTCCGCTCCCTGCTGGCCGAGCCCGGCGAACGGATCGAAGCGCCCGCCGGATCCACCACGATCAACAACAGCACCGTCACCAACAACACGACGGTGAACAACACGACGACCAACACCACCACCACGACCAACACCACCGACACGACCGTCGTGCAGCAGGCGCCGCTGCCCCCGGGCGCTGAAGTGGTCGAGCGGGTCGGCAACCGGGACATCCTGTCGATCGTCGGTGCCGGCGTCGCGGGCGCCGTGGCCGGCGGTGCCGCCGCCTACTTCATCCGTGGCAACGACGAGGATCGCATCGCC
>DASYHY010000192.1:0-2761 GCA_036252795.1 Aurantimonas sp.
TGGTTCTCGATCCGGGCGAAGGCGAGCGCGAAGGAAGCGTCGCCGAACTGTCTGCCAGCGCTCTCGTCGGGGAGCAAGGTGATCGTCTCGCCCTCCCACAGGCTCCAAGCCAGCGCAGCTTGCGCCTGCTCGCGCGGATCGTCGCCGACGAGGCGGCGGCGATAGGCGCCCATCAGGTCGCCGCGCTCTTTCTCGGGGATCGGCGCGAGGAAGCGCTCCCATTTGTCCGGGAACATCTCGGACACGCCGAACTGGTAGTACCAGTCGAGCTCCGCCTTCGTCAGCGTATAGATGCCGCGCAGGATCAGCGCGCTCACCCGCTCGGGATGCGTCTCGGCATAGGCCAGAGCCAGGGTCGAGCCCCAGGAACCGCCGAAGACCAGCCATCGTTCGGCGCCGACCATCGCCCGCAGCCGCTCGATATCCGCGACGAGGTGCCAGGTCGTGTTGGCCTCGAGCGAGGCGTGCGGGGTGGAGCGCCCGCAGCCGCGCTGGTCGAAGATCAGCACGTCGTAGCGGGAGGGGTCGAACAGCCGGCGGTGCACCGGAAAGGCACCGCCGCCCGGCCCGCCGTGCAGGAATACGGCGGGCGTGCCGCCCTTCCTGCCGCAGCGCTCCCAGTAGATCCGGTGGCCGTCGCCGACATCGAGCGTGCCGTGTTCGTAGGGCTCGATCTCCGGATAGAGCCCGCGCAGCTCGTTCGCCGTGCTCATGCCGGCCCGGCTTCGTCGGCGTCCGGTGCGTCTGCGTGCTGGCAGGAGACGAGGGAGCGCAGGAAGGCCTGCGCCTCCGCGTCGTCCTCCGTCGTCCGCTCCGGCAGCTCGTGCAGGCGGTCGAAACAGGCGAGCTTGGCTTCGACGCCGAACTGGATGGTCGGAACGGCCGCGGCAGGATCGTCCAGCGCGCCGATCGCGAGCCCGACGCCGTCCGGCGCCTCGTAGGTTAACGGCGTGCCGCAGGACGGGCAGAAGCCGCGTTGGACGTGGTTGGACGAGCGGAATCGGGCCGGCTCCCGCTTGGTCCAGACCAGCGCGCCGTCCGGCACCGAGACCAGCGGCGCGAAGAAGTTGCCGAACGCCTTCTGGCACATGCGGCAATGGCAGATCGAGGCCTTGCCGAGATCGCCCTCGACGCGAAAGCGCACGGCGCCACACTGGCAGCCACCGGTATGAGAGGTCATGGCGATCACGGGCTCCGTTGGAAGAGGCCCGGTGATCTTAGGGTGCCGCCCGCCGCCCCGCCAGTGTCAGGGCTTGCCGGCGAAGCGCTCCGTCGCCGCCAGCAACTCGTCGAGGATGGCGGGCTCGGCGAAGGCGTGGCCGGCGCCCTCCACCATGCGGTAGTCGGCGCGCGGCCAGGCCTGCGCCAGCTGCCAGGAGGTGATCGCCGGCGTCACCACGTCGTAGCGGCCCTGGACGATGACGCCGGGAATGTCGGCGAGCCGCCCGGCATTGGCGATGAGCTGCTCTTCCTCCAGCCAGAGGTCGTGCGTGAAGAAATGGTTCTCGATGCGGGCGAAGGCGATGGTCGCGTCGGAGATCGGGCCGGCTGGCGCCCCTTCGCCGCCGCGGCCGGTGCGCAGCGTCACCGTCGCCGATTCCCAGCCCGTCCAGGCACGCGCCGCCTCGGCACGGACCGCCCGGTCGGGATCGTTCAGGCGCCGGCGATAGGCGGCGAGGAGGTCGTCCTGCTCGCCCGCGGGGATAGGCCCCAGGAGGTTCTCCCACCGATCCGGGAAGAGCCGGTTGGCGCCCGCCTCGTAGAACCAGTCGAGTTCGGCGCGCCGGCCGGTGAAGACGCCGCGCAGGATCATACCGGTCACCCGCGCCGGGTGCGTCTCGGCATAGGCCAGCGCCAGGGTCGCGCCCCAGGACCCGCCGAACAGCAGCCAGCGCTCGACGCCGATCATCTCGCGCAGCCGCTCGAGATCGGCAACCAGATGCCAGGTGGTGTTCGCCTCCAGCGAGCCGAGCGGGGTGGAGCGCCCGCAGCCGCGCTGGTCGAACAGCAGGATCCGGTAGCGCGCGGGATCGAAAAGCCGCCGGTGCTGGGTGGAGGCGCCGCTGCCCGGCCCGCCATGCAGGAACACGATCGGGATGCCGTCTGGATTGCCGCAGAGCTCGTAGTGGATCCGGTGGCCGTCTCCCACGTCGAGCTGGCCATGCTCGTAGGGATCGATGGCGGGATAGGGCTTGCGGAAGGATTCGCTCATCCCTTGCCTTCTAGGGCGGATGGCGCCGAATTGCACCGGAGGTGCTGAACGGATTTTCTTGGCCGGGTTGCCGAATGCATCGAAAATAGTCATATTTTCTGTACATTTGAGGAGGCTTCGTTGTGGCCGACAAGACCGTAACGGCGACGCAGTTCAAGGCGGACTGCCTGAAGCTGATCGACGCCATGAACGCCAGCGGCGAGCCGGTGATCGTTACCCGCCATGGCAAGCCGGTGGCGAAGCTCGTGCCGATGCCAGCGCAGAAAGAAGCTTCCATCTTCGGTTCGATGAAGGACAGCATCCTGGGTTATGGCGACATCGTTTCGCCGGCTGCCGATCCGGAAGATTGGGACGCCCTGCGTTGATCCTGATCGACACGCATGTCTGGATCTGGCTCCTCGATGACGACCCGCAGCTCGGGACGTTCTCGCGCCAAACCATCGAAGATTCCGGAAAGGACGCCGCCGTCGCTGTGTCGGCCATCACCCCTTGGGAAGTCGCCCTGCTTTGCACCAAGGGCCGGCTTCAACTGGGGATCGATGTCGGCCA
>DASYHY010000193.1:0-3062 GCA_036252795.1 Aurantimonas sp.
ACCAAGAATGGACCAAGGGGCATCCCGCTGACCCCTGCGGGCACCGAAATCAGGGTCCGGACTCCCGGGACCATGCGCCCGAACAGAACCGCCCAACGACCGTAGCGGTCGAACCAGCGGTCGACATGATCGACCTCACCGCGCGTCAACGTCAGCCATCGGCCGTGGCGGGAAGCAAAGCGCTTCAATCGTTCGATGCCGATCCAGCGGCCGACATAGTACCACAGCACCGCCCCTGCAGCCGATCCGAGGGTGCCGGCGATTGCCACCACCCACAGCGAGCCGCGCCCCTGCGCAGCGGTGTAGCCGGCAAGTGGCAAAATCACTTCCGATGGGATCGGCGGAAAGACGTTCTCAGCCAGCATCAACAGGAAGACGCCAAAGCCGCCGAGTGACGCGAGGATCGATGTTATGATGTCGAACACAAACCAGCCTCGTCAGAAGATCCAATAGGAGATCGCGCAAGTCACGAGCAGGAGGGCGACGACGGACCCAACGATCCGACTTTCCAGGCGCGGACATTCGACGTCCTGATCCGCACGGCGACCTGCCAAGCGGGTCGAACCGGACACCGCCACGAACCTGCGGCAATCCGATCCAGCTCGGCATCCGACAACCCGAAGAACGATTTTGCTTCACCTCGCGATCGTCCCGCCAACCCCATCACCCGCAGCACCACGTCGCTCCATGCGACGTCGATCGCGCTCGGCCGATCGACCATCGTGCTGCGCGCGTCGCCGCCCGCCCACGAGGGGACAGCAGGCCGATTATCTGGTGGGGATTGCGCTCCAGCAGCGTCGCCCAGCGCAGCAAGCGATGTTGGCGGTCTCGCGCCGCGATGGTCGTCGCCGGTGACCAGCGCCGGGTAAGGGATCGCACAGGCCGCATCCATCGGCTCGCCCAAGGGCTCGTCATGGGCTCGCCGAGCTGCCAACGTCGCCATTGGTGGCACGCTTGAGCGGACGAGAGCAGCGCAGGGTGAGGAAGGTAGTGGCGCTCAGGATGAAGGCGATGTCGTATAGGCCGTAGCCTACGGCCGCGCCGAGTGCCCCAGTCGCCCACAGACTGGCCGCCGTCGCCGTACCTGACGCCTTGTCGCCCTTCTTCAGAATCGCGCCGCCCCCGATGAAGCCGACGCCCGTAATCAGACCTTCGAGCAACCTGGCTTGCGCTGGAGACGTGCGGCCGAGGATCGCGATGCCCACCAGCACGAAGCCGCAACTGGCGATGGCAACCAACGGGAATGTACGGATGCCTGCGCTGCGGGCGTCCTTCTCGCGATCCCAGCCAACAGGAAGGGCGAGCGCGTAGGCGACGGCGAGACTGATGATATGGGTGGCGATCTCCCACCACGAGCTTTGAAACATGCCGGCCTGCCTGTTCTACGCGATTGCTCCAGATCGGAGGTAAAGGGCTAAGGTCGGGACGAGAGTCCCACAGACGTTCAGGCCCAAGGCGGGGATCGCGAACATCGGCGATCCCTACCGGTGCAGACATGCGATGATGGCTGTCACGACGGCGGTGGTTTCCGCAACGTCGCGCACTCTCACCGTATCGAGGCCAATTTCAGCGGCGGGATAGTCATTCCCACCGGGGAAGATCGCGTCGCCGATGAACAGCATCCCGTCGAGCGGGACGCCGCTTTCAGCACTCAGGCGCTTCAGGCCATAGCCCTTGTCCACCCCTGCCCTGGTCACGTCGATCGATGTCGTGCCACCTAGATTGATCGAGAGGTCCGGCAGCGTCGCGCGCAACGTGGCCTGCAACGCGGTCCTCTTCTTTCGGTCGGGATCCCACGCTTCCTTTTCCTTTAGCGGCGCTGCCTGCCCCAGCCCCGAAAAGGTGATCTGGCTGCCCCGGTCCTCGATCCGTTCGCCCCAGATACGTTCGTCGGCGAGGCTGGCATCGGTCAGGGCTTGATCGAAGGCCGCGCGGATCGTCGCCTTCTCTGCGTCGTCGAACAGCTCGGCATAGACCGCGCGCCAAGCGCCGTTGATGAACCGATAGAGTTTTGTGCCTGTGGTCGGCATCAACCAGAGACGGTCAAGCGCGGCGCCGGCAGGAAGACGCGAGGCGACCTGCTTTTCGAACTGCGGCCAGTCCCCGCCCGAGATCACCGCCACATCCGTGACGGCGAGCAATCGGGCGAGGGTTGTGGCCATATCCTCCGACAGCGGCCGCTTGCTCTCGGCAAGCGTGCCGTCGAGGTCGAAGGCGATCATCCACTTCATGCCGCCTTCCCCGCCGGATCGCGGTAGGCGAGCAGCCTGAGCGCATTGATGACAACAAGCAGCGTTGATCCCTCATGAACCGCCACCGCTGGCCCAATACCGAGGCCCAGGATGGTGGCAGGAACGAGGAAGGCGACCACGCCCAGGCTGACGAAGACGTTCTGGCGGATGATCCCGCGTGTGTGACGGCTCAAGCCGACCGCGAACGGCAGGTGCGCCAGATCGTCGGCCATCAATGCGACGTCGGCTGTCTCCAGCGCCACGTCCGAGCCCGCCGCGCCCATTGCAATGCCGACCGTTGCACTGGCCATCGCCGGCGCGTCGTTCACGCCGTCGCCGACCATCGCGACCTTGTCTTCACCGGCGAGCTTCTTGATCGCGGCAACCTTGTCTTCGGGCATGAGGTCGCCCCACGCCTCATCGATCCCGACTTCGTTGGCGATCGCTTCGGCGACTTTCTGGTGGTCGCCAGAGATCATTATCATCCGCGACACGCCCATCTCGTGCAGCCGGCGCAGCGCGGTCTTTGCCGCTTCGCGGGGCGTGTCCATCAGGCCGATCGCGCCCAGGTCGCGGTCCCCCTTGCGGACCACCATCGTCGTGCGACCGTTCTCGCGCAGTTTCGCGATCGCGTCCTGCGCTCCCTGCCCCAGCGCCGGAATACCCTCACTCCCGAACATCTCGGCCTTCCCGATCCACACCGTCTCGCCATCCACGCTCGCGGTGACGCCCCGACCGGTCAGGCTCTTGAGGTCGCCGGCAGTCGGCACGGCACGATCGTTCAGACGTTCGCGGCCGTCCTTGACGATCGCTTGGGCCAGGGGATGGTCG
>DASYHY010000194.1:0-23515 GCA_036252795.1 Aurantimonas sp.
GACGGGACGGTGATCCGTCTGCGCCAGCTTGCAGGCGGAACCTTCAACCTTACCCAGGCGGCGCCGACCGGGGCGGCCAATCCCGCCGAACTCGACGATGCGAACAACTTCAACGACCCGCTCCTGATCAGCATCAGCGGAACGATCAACTACAATCAGCCTGCGCCGCCGCTGCCGTAAGGCCATCTAGCAGAGGATAAAGTTTTGAAATCCGATAGATAAATGAATCATCCGATATCTTCTGCCGCAGAGGACAAGAAGACTTGTATAATAATCGATATCTCGATATGCCTAAGTAGCGATCTGCTTCGGATCAGGGGGAGTCATGGCAGAGCCGTTCCTGTCGGAAATCCGTATCATGTCCTTCGTCTTCGCCCCGAAGGGCTGGGCGCTCTGCAATGGCCAGTTGCTCCCGATCAACCAGAACCAGGCGCTGTTCTCCTTGCTCGGGACGACGTTCGGCGGTGATGGGCGTGTGAACTTCGCGTTGCCGGACTATCGCGGGCGGACACCCATCCATGTCGGAAGCGGACATACGCTGGGCGAGCGCGGCGGCGAGGCGGCACACACGATCTCGATTGCGGAGCTTCCCACTCACGCGCACGTGCTGAGCGCGTCGAGGTCGATCGGGAACTCGGTCAATCCGCGACCGCAGAACAGTACCGGCGCACTTCTCGCCCAGGAGCCGGGCAATGTCTACTCCACCAGCCTCCAGAGCATGGTCGCGCTGAACACCGGTTCCGTCACGAACGCCGGCGGCAGCCAGCCGCACCAGAACATGCAGCCCTTCCTCACGCTCAGCTTCTGCATCGCCCTGCAAGGCATTTTCCCGTCACCGAACTGAGGAGATCGCTATGGCACAGCCCTATATCGGCGAGATCCGCATGTTCGCCGGGAACTTTGCGCCGGCGGGCTGGATGTTCTGCGAGGGGCAGCTCGCGCCGATCTCGGAGAACGAGGCGCTGTTCCAGTTGATCGGCACGACCTATGGAGGCGACGGGCAATCGACGTTCGCGCTACCCGACCTGCGGGGACGTCTTCCCGTGCATCAGGGCAACGGGTTTCTTCTGGCGGAGACCGGCGGCGCGGAGACCGTAACCCTCACCTCGGCGCAGATGGCGGCCCACAGTCATCCGCTGATTGGTTCTGCGGTAAACGGATCGCAGGCTTCGCCGGAAAATGCGCTGCTCGCCAATTCGACCGTCATCCGACCCTATGCGCCGGAGACTCCGATAGCAGGAATGGCGCCTTCGGCGATCAGCGCCGTAGGCGGCAGCCAGCCGCACAACAATTTTCAGCCTTACCTCTGCGTCGACTTCATCATTTCGCTGTTCGGCATCTTTCCCTCGCCGACCTGAGAGGATTCCATGGCAGACCCTTTCGTCGCCGAAATCCGCATCTTCCCGTTCAATTTCGCACCCAGAGGCTGGGCCTGGTGCGACGGGCAGCTGTTACCCCTTTCGCAGAATACCGCCCTGTTCTCACTGCTGGGCACGACATACGGCGGCAATGGCAAGAGCAACTTCGCGTTGCCGGATCTTCAGGGCTCGGCACCGATGCATCCGGGTCAAGGCCCGGGCCTTTCCCTGCATGACCTCGGCGAGACTGGCGGCTCCGAAACCGTGACCCTGCTCGAGTCGGAGATACCGGCACACTCCCATGGGCTCGCGGCTTCCAACGAAGAGGGGACCCAGGGGTCGCTCACCCCGGGGATAACGCTTGCCTCATCGGTGGGCGGCACGCTCTACCAGACGACCACGAACGCAAATCTGGCCGGCATGAACCCGGTCGCCCTGCGGCCTACCGGCGGCGACCAGCCGCACAACAACATGCAGCCCTACCTCACCTGCTATTTCTGCATCGCGCTGCAGGGCGTCTTTCCGCCGCGGCCTTGAGCGGCAATCGGACGGTGGAGTCGCACGGCGCCGCTTCGGACGAGATCGACAGCGATGGTATGCCAATCGGCGCGTCGGCGGCCGCCCCTCGCCCGGCCCCACCCGGCGCGCGTTTCCGCCCGGCGACGAGCGCCGACGAGACCTTCTTCGCAGCGCTCTACGCCTCCACCCGGACCGAGGAACTGGCGCTGTCGGGCTGGCCCGAGCCGATGCAGGTGGCGTTCCTCGCCCAGCAGGCGGGCGCCCAGTACGCGCATTACCGCCGGCACTACGAGGACGCGGAATGGTGGGTGCTGGAGCGGGACGGCGCGGCGATCGGGCGGCTGATCCTAGCGCGATGGCCGAGCCAGCACCGGATCGTCGACGTCGCCCTGCTGACGCAGGCGCGCGGACAGGGGCTTGGCAGCGCGATCCTCGCCCGGATCGTCACCGAGGCTGAGGCCGCGGGAAAGCCGGTATCGATCCATGTGGAGAAGACCAACCCGGCGATGCGTCTCTATCGGCGGCTCGGCTTCGCGCCGGTCGAGGACAAGGGGGTTTACGATCTGATGATGCGCCCGGCGGGCGCTTCCGACGCGGCTGCCTGTCGGCGGGCGCCGGTCAGTTGAAGATGGCTTCGTAGAGCATGCGCTCGCCCTGCCGCCCGACCGGCACGAGAAAGACCGCCGTGCCCTCGCCCTCCCCGCCGGCAGGCGCCAGCGCGACCGTTCCCTGGGTGAGAGCCGGCGTGGCCGGTCCGGAAAAGCTCAGGCTGAAGCTTTCGCCATCGGCGCGGATGCCCTGGCCGAGGGAAGCGACCGCCTCGAGGACGAGCGGCACGACGCCGCTGCCGGTCCGCGCGTCGAACGCGCTGCCGGCATGTTCCCGCGCGGACTCCAGTGTCGTCAGGACCATCGTCACCCCCTCCCCGTCATGCGCTAGGACCATAGTCGATCGAGGGGACGCGGCGAAGCCGGCAATTGCCGGACCGGCGATTATCCGTCACGTTGCGGCACGGCCGCAGAAGCCGAACCCGGAGACCACGCCATGAGCCAGACCCAGCCTGCGATGCCGCTGTTCTACCAACGGCCGGAGGCCCTGCAGCCGGAGCGGCACGGCTCGCTGGGCCTGAAGCCGGAAGCCGACTTCGCCTTCGCGGCCCGGGCGGTGTCGGTACCGGTCAGCGCCGCCGAGGCGCCCTTCGCAGCGCGGCACTATCCGATCGTCTTCGCGACGACGGGGGAATACCTGCCGCTGGCGGTGCTCGGCCTCAGCAGCGGCGAGAACCTCTTCGTCGATGCCGCCGGCGTCTGGGAGCCGGGCGTCTACATTCCATCCTACGTGCGGCGCTACCCGTTCGTCTTCGCGACGGGCGACGACCAGGAGCGGCTGACGCTCTGCGTCGACAGGGCCGCGGCGCGCATCGTCGAGGAGGGAGGCGAGAAACTTTTCGAGGACGGCAAGCCGACCCGGGTGACCGACAGCGCGCTGGAATTCTGCGCAGCCTTCGAGCGGGAAATCGCTGCGACGCGCAAGATCGTGGAGATCCTGGGCAAGCACGAGCTCCTCGCCGAGAACCAGGCGACGCTGACGCTGCCGAGCGGCTCCAAGATCTCGCTGAAGGACTTCATGGTCATCGATGCCGCGGCTGTCGACAAGCTCTCGGACGATGCGTTCGCGGAACTGCGCCACAACGGCGTGCTCCCGCTCGTCTTCGCGCAGATCGCCTCGCGGGCCGGCTGGGGCGACCTGGCGCGCC
The DNA here is from genome assembly GCA_036252795.1 of Aurantimonas sp. Lineage (GTDB taxonomy): Bacteria > Pseudomonadota > Alphaproteobacteria > Rhizobiales > Rhizobiaceae > Aurantimonas. Next base: position 3,634 of record DASYHY010000194.1, read on the forward strand.
GGCTGCCGACCGGACGCGCCGCTGCCGAGACGGCCTGAGCGCGAAGAGGGGCGCGGAGACGGTGCCCGCCTAGGGGTTCGCCACCGTCGCGCGGCCGGCCGTGTAGTCGGCGAAGGCCGCCGAGAATCCGGCCAGCGTCACCGGCACCGTGACCGCCTGCTGCTGCGCCGACTGGAAGGTGATATCGAGCGTGCCGCCGGCCTTCAGCCGGTCGAGCAGGGCCATCTCCAGCGTGGTGCCGGCGTAGCTGCCGTTCTGGTCCGCCGTCTGGATGACCAGCTTCTCGGCGTCGCCCTTGTCGACCTGCAACTGCACCCCGGCCGGCAGGAACAGGCCGTGCGGCAGCGCCAGGAGCAGCGTCGGCTGGTTGTCCGCGCCCGGCTGCACCATCACGGTCAGCAGCCGCTGCTGGCCCTGCCCCTGATCGGCGACGAGGTTCTGCAGGACCGTGCAGCGCCTGGCCTCCCCCTCCCCGTCGCAATTGACCTGCCAGTTCGGCCCCGGCGCTGCGGCCTCGGCCGGCGGCGCCGCCGGAGCGGCCGGCGTCGCGTCCTGCGACACGGCCGGCGAGGCCGTCGCGGCCACCAGAGACATGGCCAGCACCCAGCCGATGGCGTTGTGCGCTTTGATCATCGCTTGCCTCTCTCCCGATGCGTCGCAGACCCGCTCCGTGCGCGGTCCGACGCGGGCGCATCTTCGCGCGGGCAGCCGGATCAGACAAGGCGGCTGCGGGCGGGACGTAGGGCGCCGCCCAACCGGATGTCGGGGTTCAGGCGGAGGGATCGCGGCGGCCGGTCGACGTTCGCAGCGCTTCGTCGATCAGCCGGTTCGCGACCTGCATGCGGATGGTCGCCGCCGCGCGGTGCTGGGACGGCATCCGGTCGGGATGGTTGGCGCCGGCGAAGGCACGCCTCAGACGCTTCAGCTGGGCCGGCGACTGTCCCGGCCGGATCCCAAGGTCCCGCTCGATCTCCGTCGGGTCGGTGCTCGGCGCGACCTGTGGCCGATCCTCGGCCTCGACGCCGAAGGAATCGGCTCCGGGAAATCCTCGCGGCCGGGCAGCGCCGGGCGCGGCGTCCATGGTGCCCATGACGGACCAGAAGCCGGGACCCGTCCTAACCCGGCCGGGTCCGTCGCGGGTCGCGGCAGATGCAGCCTCGATGCCGCCCAGTATCGCTTCGAACCCGTCACCGGTCATCCACAGGATCCGTGCATCCCCTCGTAATCTGGCATCATCCGCGACCCGGGTGAAGCGTCGGTGAACGGAGACGGATCACCCGCGTTGACATCGCTTCATCAGGTTCGGCCGGCGAGGCAACGCCGGTAGGCACGCTCGCCGTCGGCTTCAGCCGACTGGGCGGTCAGCGCCCGGACGCCGAACCCGTCCTCGCGGCGATCGATCTGCCCCTCGTACCGGTTGGCTGCCGTCTGCCGTGCATATTGCCGGCAGAAGGCCTCCGATCCCGGCGGGTTGGGATTGGCGGAAACCCTGGCGCCGGCGATCGGCGAGAGGTTGGGATAGGGGGTCTCGGTGTTGCAGCCGGCGATGCCGACGAGAAGCCCGAGCAGGAGTGGCGTTGCCTTGTGCATCGTATCGTCCTTATTCGCGAGGCATGAAACTGGTGCTGCTCCGCCGCCGACCAAGGGGCATCAAGAGGCCGTGATCGTTTCCGAGCCGGCGGGAGGGCGACCTGCTGCAGGGTTTGACCGGGCGTCCGCCATCTGACCATCTGGCGCCATGCTGTACGAAGAGATCGACCCCCTCGAACCCGCTGTGGCGGCCGGCCAGCTGAGACGGCTCGGCGGCCTCGCCTTCCTCGACAGCGCCATGCGCCACGGCACGCTGGGGCGGCACAGCTTCGTGGCGGCGGCGCCTTTCGCCAGCTTCACGGTGGACGCCCTCGGCGCCAGCCTCGACGGGACCCGGATACCCGGCCCACCGCTGGCCGCGCTCGGTGCGCTCCTGGAGCGCTACCGCTGCAAGACGATACCGGGCCTGCCGCCCTTCCAGGGCGGGGCGGCCGGGTTCATCGCGTACGACTTCGCGCACCATCTGGAGCGCCTCGCCGTGCCGCCGGATCTCGACCCCACCTTGCCGACGATCCGCTTCGGCCTCTACGACACGGTTCTGGCGTACGACTTCGTCGACAATCGCGCCTTCCTCGTCTCGACCGGCCATCCCGCGGGGGATGCAGCGCGCAAGGCGCGGGCGATGGAACGCCTCGCCGAATTCCGGAAAGCGCTGGCAGCGCCGGAACCCGCTCCCCGCTCCGCTCCTGCGGCGCACCTCGACTGGCGCTCGAACTTTTTCGCCGGGGATTATCGCGCGGCGATCGAGCGCGTCCGCGAATACATCCTCGCCGGCGACATCTACCAGGCGAACATCGCCCAGACGTTCCAGGCGGCCCTGCCCGACGACTTCGACAGCTTTGCCCTCTACCGGAGCCTGCGGCAGACCAACGCCGCGCCGTTCGCCGCCTTCCTCGAATACCCCGATCTCGCCATCGCCTCCTCCTCGCCGGAGCGCTTCCTGAAGCTCGATGGCCGGACGGTGGAGGCGCGGCCGATCAAGGGCACGGCCAAGCGCTCGGCGGATCCGGCCGAGGACCGAGCGCTGGCGGAAGCGCTGCTCGGCTCGGACAAGGACCGGGCCGAGAACGTGATGATCGTCGACCTGATGCGCAACGATCTCTCGCGCGTCTGCCAGGCGGATTCGGTGGAGGTTCCGGTTCTGTGCGGTCTGGAATCCTACGCGGCCGTGCACCACCTCGTCTCCGTCGTCACGGGTCGGCTGCGGGCGGGCGCGACCGCCGCCGACCTCCTCGCCGCGACCTTTCCGGGCGGCTCGATAACCGGCGCGCCGAAACTGCGGGCCATGGACATCATCACCGAGATCGAGCGCACCGCCCGCGAGGCCTATTGCGGCTCGATCGGCTATCTCGGATTCGACGGCACGATGGACCTCAACATCGCCATCCGCACCGTCAGCTTCAGGCAGAACAAGGCGCGCCTCGCCGCCGGCGGCGGCATCACCGTGCTCTCCGATCCGGCAGCGGAATACGAGGAGACCTTCACGAAGGCGGTGAAGGTCTTCGCCTCCTTCGAGGACGAGCGGCGATGATCCTCGTTCTCGACAATTACGACAGCTTCGTCTTCAATGTCGCGCGCTATATCGAGCGGCTCGGCGGCGAGCTGACGATCCTGCGCAACGACGCGGTCACGGTCGAGGCGGTGGAAGCGCTCGAGCCCGCGGCCGTCGTCATCTCGCCGGGTCCCTGCAGTCCGCAGGAGGCGGGCATCTCGCTGGACGTGGTGCGCCGGCTCTCCGGCCAGGTGCCGATCCTCGGCGTCTGCCTCGGGCATCAGGTCATCGGCGCGGCGTTCGAGGGCACGGTGACGCGGGCGCTCAGACCGATGCACGGGCGCGCCTCGACGGTGGAGCATGCGGGAACCCGGCTCTTCGCGGGATTTACGGGACCGACGACGGTCGGTCGCTACCATTCGCTGATCGTCGAGGAGACGGCGGCGATGCGCGAGGCGCTGGCGGTCGACGCGCGTTCGGCCGAAGGGGAGATCATGGCGCTGTCGCACCACGCGCATCCGACCTACGGGATCCAGTTCCACCCCGAGTCCGTGCTGACCGAGGACGGCGAGCGGATCTTCCGGAACTTCCTCGATCTTGCGGAGCGCTGGCATGGCCGAGATCTGGCTTGATGGTCGCTTCGTCGCTGCCGAGAACGCCATCGCCGCCGACGACCGTGGGCTGCTGCTGGCCGACGGCGTGTTCGACACGGCGCTCGTGCTCGGCGGCAAGGTCTTCCGTTCCGACGAACATCTCGACCGGCTGATCGAGGCGGCAACGACGCTGGAGATACCGGCGTCGCGCGCCGCCGTCGCCGCCGCCATGGCGGCTCTGGCGTCGCGGCAGGAGAACGGCTCGATCCGGCTCACTTTGACGCGAGGGCCCGGCCCGCGCGGCCTCGGCTTTCCGCCACACCCCAGACCGACGCTGCTCGGGACGTCGGCGCCGCTCGCGCCGGGCACGATGTTCGCGCCGCTCCGCCTAGCGCTGTCGCCGATCCGGCGCAACGAGACGTCACCCGTCTCGCGCCTGAAGACGCTGGCCTATATAGACGCCGTGGTCGCGCAGCGGGCGGCGCGGCGGGAAGGCGCCGACGAGGCGTTGTTCGTCAACGGCCCCGGGCGCGTCGCCTGCACCGCGCTGGCCAACTTGTTCCTGCTGAACGGCAACGAACTGGCCACGCCGCCCCTTGCGGACGGCGCGCTGGACGGGATCACGCGGCGGTGGATGCTGGAGAACGCCGCGAGTGTCGGCCTGGAAGCGCGAGAGCGGCCGCTTGCCCTCGATGATCTCTCGCAAGGGCCGTTGCTTCTGACCAACAGCCTGCGGCTGATCACGCCCGCGACGCTCACCGGCGAGAGGGCCACGCCACGCGACCCGCGCATCCGGGCACTGATGGAGAGCCTGTGTGCCGCGATCGCCGGGGAGTGCGGCGTCGATCCGCGCCGCATCGGCGCGACGATCGATCCCGCCTGACGCTGATCAGCCGCGCGGCATCGTTCCGCCGGCGAGCAGCCAGGCAGGGTCGAACCAAGTGTCGGCCTCGCCATCGTAGGGCAGCGTGTTGATGTCCCAGTGCCGCACGAAGCGGGCATAGGCGTCCCACACTGCCGGCCCGCCGCCGATATAGACGACCCGATCGGCAAATCGCGACAGCACCTCCTCGGGCTCGTCGGAGGAATGGATCTCGACCAGCGTGCGCTCGTGCCTGGCGAAATCGGGAAAGGACGCGATGGTCCGCGGCCCGGCGACGAGCACGTGGCCGCGCGTGATCTCGAAGAAGCGCTCGACATCCTCGGTGAAGACTCTTTCCGACCGGCCTTCCCATGGCATGCCACCATCGAGGCCGAGTTGCCCGCTGCGCCCGATCGCGCAGATCACCCTCACATCAGCCATTCCTGCTCCCTCGCTTCTCTCGCCGAAAGCGCACGTCGGGCACGACGACGGCACTCAGTTCGTGCAACACCCCGGGAACCTGTGTGCCGCAAGAATAGTTGCCTTTGCATATACCAATTTAATGTTCGACACCCGGCTATCGGTTTCTATAGACTTATGGATATGCAATCGCCTCTTCAAAGCCCTGCGGGTGCCCGTCAATTCGATGCAGGCGCACCGGTCATCGTGCCGTCCCTGCTTTCGATCGCGAAATCGACGCGTGCCTTCCTCGCCCTCCTGCTTGCCGAGATCGACCTGCATCCCGGCCAGGACCAGTTGCTCGACCGGCTCGATCCGAACTCCCCCGTCAGCGTCTCGATGCTGGCGGACCAGTTGTTCGTGCGGCCGTCCACCGTCTCGAAGATGCTGGACCGGCTGATCGAGAAAGGCCTCGTCGCCCGAACGGCCAACAGCCGCGACGCGCGCCGGACCATGGTGCAGCTGACGCCATTGGGCGAGAAGGCCCAGAGCTCCATCCGTGAGCTCTGGCGCCGTCTGGAAAACGACCTCGTCAGTTCGCTTCCTGCCGACGACGTCGAAGCTCTCGACCGCTCGCTCGCGCGCACGGACGAGCTCCTGACGCGAAAGCTTCGCCGGCTTCGCTGACGCTTCCGGTGCTCACGGCACCCCTGTATTGACGGCCTCCGCCGCGCCTGCGATGGGAGACGACGAGGTCCCGCAGGAACACGCCCGCTTGCCGCAGAGCATCCCGATAACGAATGGCGCGCTCAGCGCCGAGATCCTCAGCACCGGCGCCGCCATCCGGGCGCTCCGGCTCCCGGGATACGACCACTCGCTCATCGTCGGGCCGGGCGATCTGGCGCATTACGAGAACGGCAACCGGGACTATTTCGGCGCGACGGTCGGCCGCTTCGCCAACCGCATCGGCGAAGGCCGAATGACGATCGACGGCATCGAGTACCGGCTGGCCTGCAACGATCCTCCCAACCATCTTCACGGTGGCCCCCAGGGCTTCTCGACACGGGAATGGTCCGTTCAGTCGCGGCAGGCGGACAGGGTCACGCTCGCCTACGTCTCCGCCGACGGCGGAGCAGGCTATCCCGGCCGCCTGACGGCCCGGGCGACATTCGCCATCTCCGCCGATGGCGAACTTTCCATCACCTACGAGGCGGAGACGGACCGCGCTACCGTCGTCAATTTGAGCTCCCATCTCTACTTCAACCTAGATGGCAGCGACGATGTCGGCGACCACATGCTGCAGGTGGCCGCCGACCACTATCTGCCCATCGATGCGGGCACGCTGCCGGATGGCCGTGTCCTGCCGGTCGCGGGCAGCGCGTTCGACTTCCGCACGCCGAGAAGGGTTCGCGAGGCCCCGTCCCTTCTCGACCACAATTTCTGCCTTTCCCGCGAACGCTCCGGCGAGTTGCGGCACGCCGCGACGCTCACGGGTCCGCAAACGGGCCTGACGATGACGTTGCACAGCAGCGAGCCGGGCCTGCAGGTCTATGACGGCTCCAAGCTCGACGGCAGCGTCACCGGCCTCGACGGCCGTGCGATCCGATCGCGCGCCGCGATGGCGCTCGAGCCGCAGATCTGGCCCGACGCGCCCAATCGACCGGACTTCCCGCAGGCAATGCTACGACCAAGCGAACGCTATCTGCACGTCAGCCGCTACCGCTTCGCCGGCCCCGGCACCTGACATCTGCCGCCAGCGTCCCGACGCTTCGGCGGCGGTCTTCCGCGACCATTCATCATGCAGCGCAATATTCCGCGCCCGCCTCGGCCCTCTGCTATCCAATTGCCGCAATCCCGCCTAATCTGGGCTTCGATGAAGTTCCTGCTGAGCCGCATTCGCCCGTGAAGAACCTGAACCAGACGTCTCGCCGCACTGCAATAAAGGCCGCCCTCGCCGCCGGGCTGGCACCACTCCTTCCTCCTTTCGCGCTCGCGCAGGACGCCGCCACGGCGCCAGCCGACCCGACGGTGGGCACGGCGGAAGCGCCCTTCGACTTCGACGCCCTGTCGGAGCGGGTGCGCGCACGCGCGCGCCAACCCTACGAGGCGCCGGCGAACGAGCTGCCGGACGTCGTTGCCGATCTCGACTACGATCAGCATCGGGCGATCCGCTATCGGCCGGACCATGCGCTGTGGCGTGCGGAGCCGGTGGACTTCCACCTCCAGGCATTCCACCCCGGCTGGATATTCAGCGACACCACCCATGTCTTCATCGGGCAGGACGGCGTCTACCAGGAGCACATCTTCACCTCGGAGGATTTCGAGTACCGGCCGCCGCTCGACCCGGCCGCCTTCCAGGGGCTTGAGCTTGCCGGGGTCGCCGGCTTCCGGATTCACGCGCCGTTGCAGCGGCCGGACTACTACGACGAACTGGTGACGTTCCTCGGCGCGAGCTACTTCCGCGCGCTGGGGGTAGGCACCCGCTACGGCCTGTCCGCGCGGGGCCTGGCGATCAACACGGCAACCGAGGAGCAGGAGGAGTTTCCCCGCTTCACCGCCTTCTACATCGACGCGCCGCGGCCGGGCCGGAACACCATCCGTATCATGGCCGAACTCGACAGCCCGAGCGTCGCCGGCGCATACCTCTTCGTGATTACCCCGGGCGTGCAGACGGAGATCGAGGTCACCAACCGCCTGTATTTCCGCAGCGAGGTCGCACGGCTGGGCATCGCACCGCTCACATCGATGTTCACCTTCGGCGAGAACGATCGCGCGGGCCGCGACGATTTCCGGCCGGAGGTCCACGACAGCGACGGGCTCTGCATCGAGCGTGCCAGCGGCGAGCGGCTGTGGCGCCCCCTGAAGAACCCGCAGACGCTGGCCCTGTCATTCTTCCGCGAGACCAGCCCGCGATCCTTCGGCCTCCTGCAGCGCGACCGCAGTTTCGCCAGCTACGAGGACATCGAAGCCCGATACGAGCTGCGCCCGTCGCTCCTCGTCGAGACTCTCGGCGACTGGGGCACCGGCACCATCGCCCTGGCGGAGATCCCGACCGATTCCGAAGCGAACGACAATATCGTCGCCTTCTGGGTCCCCGAGGAGAGGCCCTCGGCAGGCAGCGCCCTCGAATACCGCTACCGCATGTCGTGGGGGCTGAACGTCCAGGCGCCGACGATCCTGGCTGCGGTGTCCGGTACATTCGTCGGTGTGGGCGGCAACGCGGCTGACACCGAGGTCAATCCGGCGGTGCGCCGCTTCGCCATCAATTTCGAGAGCGGCACGATCGCCAATCTGCCGCCCGATGCGGAACTCGAGCCGTCGATGGACATTTCAGCCAACGCGGTGCTGCTTCACTCGGGAATCTCCCGACTTCCGGGGGGTGGCTGGCGCCTGTCGCTGGAGATCGAGCGACAGGATTCCGAGCCCGTCGAAATGCGGGTGAAACTTTCCATGTTGCAGCGCATTGTAAGCGAGACTTGGCTCTATCAGTGGACGGGCACCCTATGAGCGCCTCGACGAATCTCGATACTCACACCGCTTCCGACATGCAGACGAATCTCGGTTCGCTGATCGGCCGCCCCGACCTGGCGGACGAAGTGATCGCGGACGCGCTGCGCGAGCGTCTGCGCGACCAGGGTCGTGACGACGACGTCGATCTGCTGCTTGCTTCGGCGCAGAACTGCGACGAAGCGGCCACTTCGCTGCTGCGGACCGTCGCCGTTCCCGCGCCGGCCGCGAGGCTTGCGATGCCGACCCAGCCGCTGACCGGCGGCGGGCGACGTTTCTCGCTCGGCGCGACCTTCGGAAGATTGTCCTTCGGCCGCTGACCGACGCGTGGGCGGGCGCTTCTGCGGCCCGCTCCGCCGCAATAGGACTGCAAGGGAAGGAAGACGGCGTTGATCACGCTCAAGCGGGTTGTCTTCGCCGTTGCCTCTGCCCTTCTCGCCGCGGTCGCGACCTATCTCTTCTTCCTGGTCGTCACAGCCAACGGGGTGACGTACCTGCATTTCATGCAGGTGGCGCTGCTGATGCTGTGCTGCCTCTGGCTGGCATGGGGCTTCAACATGGCGCTGGCGGGCATCGCGGTGCCGCAGGAGCCACGGCTGACGGTCGATGCGGCTCGGTGGCGGAGCGACAGCCGGACGGCGATCCTCGTTCCCGTCTACAACGAGGATGCGCGAGCGGTCTTTGCCCGCGTCGCGGCGATGATCGAGGGCCTGCACCGGATCGGCCAGCTGGAGCGTTTCCACGTCCACGTCCTCAGCGACTCCACGCGCGCCGACTGCGTCGATGCCGAGCGCGCAGGCGCGGCGGCCCTGCTGGCGGAGTTGGGCGCGGCCGGGCGGCTCTACTATCGCAACCGCACGAAGAACATCGGCCGCAAGGCCGGCAACATCGAGGACTTCGTCACCAATAGCGGCGGCGCCTACGACTACATGCTCATCCTCGACGCAGACAGCCTGATGCGGCCAGAGACCATCGTCCAGATGGTGGCGCGGATGGACGAGGACCCGGAGCTCGGCCTGTTGCAGACGCAGCCGCTGATCATCGGTCGGCGCACGCTGTTCGGCCGGGCGCTGCAGTTTTCCGCCGCGTTGTTCTCGCCGATCTTCTCGCGCGGCATCGCCGCCCTGCAAGGCCGCGAAGGTCCCTTCTGGGGCCACAACGCGATCATCCGGATCCGCGCCTTTGCTGCCTGTTGCGGGTTGCCGACACTCGAGGGGCGACCGCCCTTCGGCGGGCATATCCTCAGCCACGATTTCGTCGAGGCGGCGCTTCTGGCGCGCGGCGGCTACAAGGTGCGGGTGGACCCCGATCTGGAGGGCTCTTACGAGGAGGCGCCGTCCAACATCATCGAATACGCCAAGCGCGACCGGCGCTGGTGCCAGGGCAACCTGCAGCACGGCAAGCTGCTGGGCGCGCCGGGCCTCAAGCCGTGGAGCCGCGTCGCCCTGGTCAGCGGCATCATGGCCTACGCCGCTTCGCCTATCTGGCTGCTCTTCCTGATCGTCAGCCTGCTGGACCCGATCCTCGCGCCGGCGCCGAACTACTTCCCGGACGACTCCCTGTTCCCGGTGTTCCCGCGACCGGAGACGAACAAGGCGCTGCTGCTGCTCTTCGGCATCTTCGTGCTTCTCCTCCTGCCCAAGACGCTGATCACCTTCGGCAGCGCGATGACCGAGCGGCGGCACCGTTTCGGCGGGGCGCTCATGGTGGTCGTCGGCGCCACGTTCGAGCTGGTGATGACGAGCATCCTCGCCCCGGTGATGATGATGTTCCAGTCCAAGGCCGTCGGCGAGATCCTCGTCGGCGCCGATGCCGGTTGGCCGGCGAGCGAGCGGGAGGACGGCAGCCTACCGCTCGCGACCGCGTTCCAGGCGAGCTGGTGGATGGTCGCCGCCGGCGCCGCCGTACTGCTGGCGACGGTCAACTACGCGCCGGACCTCCTCCTGTGGACGCTGCCGATCGCCCTGCCGCTGGTCGCCGCGCCGCTGCTGATCAGCGCCACCGGCAGCCCGCTCCTCGGGGACTGGGCGCGGGGCTGGCGCCTGTTCGAGACCCCCTTCGAGGCCGATCCCGAACCCGTCATCCGCGACGCCGCGATCTGGCGCCAGCGCCTCGCCAGCCTCGACCGGCGTCAGGGCGAACTTGAAAACGACACGATGACGGGACCAGGGATGCTGCCGGATCCCGCATGAGTCCTGGTTCATCAGCATGACGACCGCCGCAGCGCCTGTACCCGCAGTCCCGACCCGCGATCAGCGCGTCGATTTCTGGCGCGGCATCGCCCTGGCGATGATCTTCATCAACCACATCCCGGGAAACTACTGGGAGAGCTACACCTCCCGCAATTTTGGCTTTTCCGACGCGGCGGAACTGTTCGTCTTCCTGGCCGGCTTCGCGTCCGCCTATGCCTACGGACGGCTCTTCCTCGGGGGCGAGCGGCTGATCGCGTCGCTGCGCGCGGCAAGACGCGCCGGCGTGCTCTACCTCGTCCATATCAGCCTGACGGTGGCGGCCGTCGCAATCTTCTCATGGGGCGCGCTGGCTCTGGGCGACGGCGCGCTGATGCAGAAGATCGGGCTTGCCCAGTTCATCTCGATGCCGCTCGAGACGATGGTCGGGTTCGCCGGCCTCGGACACCAGCTCGGCTACGTGAATATCCTGCCCATGTACTCGGTGCTGCTGCTGATGCTGCCGCTGCACCTGGCTCTTGCCGGGATCAGCCGCAATGTCATGGTGGGCTTCGCCATGGCACTGTGGTTCGTCTCCTATCTTCTGCGCATCGACGTCCCCGCCTATCCGCTGCCGGGCGGCTGGTTCTTCAACCCGTTCGCCTGGCAGCTGATCTTCGCGATCGGTCTCTACTGCGGGTTCCGGCGCATCGAGGGCAGAGCAGGGTTCCCCTATCACCGATGGCTCTTCGCCGCGGCGCTCGCGTATCTCTTCGCGTCGTTCCTGACGATCCGCCTCGACCTCTGGTGGCTCTGGGGCGCCTACCCGATGCCGACGCTCCTGACCGGTTTCGACAAGACCTACGTCAGCATACCGCGCCTGCTGCACATTCTCGCGGTCTGCTACGTGTTCGCCAACGCGGCCCCCACTTCGCCCTTCTCGCAGATCACCCGGAACAATTTGTTCGCCATGCTCGGCCGGCACTCGCTGCCGGTCTTCGCGGCCGGCACGGTGCTGTCGCTGATTGGCCAGGTGATCAAGCACGGCCAGACGCCCGACTTCCTGTTCGACACGCTGCTGATCGGTTCGGGGCTGGCCATCCAGATCGCGCTGGCGCGCTACCTCGACTGGTGGCAGGCCGCGTCGAAGATCGCCCGGCTCGTCGCGAACGTCGCCGCATCCCGGACGGCGGGAGCGGGCCTGGCGGCACCAGCCGCAGTGCCCCTTCCCCGGGGCCCGGTGGGCGCAGGCTGAGGCTTCACTCCCGGCGAACGAAAAAGGGCGCCCGTCGCCGGGCGCCCTTTCACGTGACCGATATCACCGGGATCAGCGCATGATCGGCATGACGAACTCGGCGCCGTCCTTGATGCCCGAGGGCCAGCGGCTGGTGATGGTCTTGGTGCGCGTATAGAAGCGGAACGCGTCCGGGCCGTGCTGGTTGAGATCGCCGAAACCCGATGCCTTCCAGCCCCCGAACGTGTAGTAGGCCAGCGGCACCGGGATCGGCACGTTGACGCCGACCATGCCGATATTGATGCGGCTGGCGAAGTCGCGGGCGGCATCGCCGTCACGGGTGTAGATCGAGACGCCGTTGCCGTATTCGTGCTCCATCGGCAGCGACAGGGCTTCCTCATAGTCCTTGGCGCGGACGACCGACAGGACGGGGCCGAAGATCTCGGTCTTGTAGATGTCCATGTCACGCGTGACGTTGTCGAAGAGACAGGCGCCGACGAAGAAGCCGTTCTCGTAGCCCTGCATCTTGAAGCCGCGCCCGTCGACGACGAGATCGGCGCCCTCCTCGACACCGCGGTCGATGAGCCCGAGCACACGGCTTTGCGCCTCGCCCGTGACCAGCGGGCCGAAATCGACGTCGTCGCCCGCCGTATAGGGCCCGATCTTCAGCGCCTCGACCTTCGGGACGAGCTTCTCGACCAGCCGGTTGGCGGTCTCCTCGCCGACCGGCACCGCGACGGAAACCGCCATGCAGCGCTCGCCGGCCGCGCCGTACCCGGCGCCGATCAGCGCGTCGGCCGCCTTCTCGAGGTCGGCGTCCGGCATGATGATCATGTGGTTCTTGGCGCCGCCGAAGCACTGCACGCGCTTGCCGTTGGCGCAGCCGCGCGAATAGATGTAGTGCGCGATCGGCGTTGATCCGACGAAGCCGATCGCCTGGATGTCCGGGTCGTCGAGGATCGCGTCGACGGCGCCCTTGTCGCCGTTGACGACGTTGAGGATGCCGGCGGGAAGCCCTGCCTCGATCATCAGCTCGGCCAGCATGATCGGCACCGACGGATCACGCTCCGAGGGCTTGAGGATGAAGGCATTGCCGCAGGCGATGGCCGGCGCGAACTTCCACATCGGGATCATCGCCGGGAAATTGAACGGCGTGATGCCGGCGACCACGCCGAGCGGCTGGCGCACCGAGTAGATGTCGATGCCGGGACCCGCGCCCTCGGAGAACTCGCCCTTCAGGAGATGCGGCGCGCCGATGCAGAACTCGACCACCTCGAGGCCGCGCTGCACGTCGCCCCTGGCGTCCGGAACCGTCTTGCCATGCTCGCGCGACAACGCCTCGGCGAGCTTGTCCATGTCGCGGTTGAGGAGTTCGACGAACTTCATCATCACGCGCGCCCGACGCTGCGGGTTGGTCGCCGCCCAGGCCGGCTGAGCGGCCTTTGCATCCTCGACGGCCGCCCGCATCTCGTCAGCGCTCGCCAGCGCGACCTGAGCCTGGACTTCGCCGGTGGCGGGGTTGAAGACGTTTGCGGTGCGCCCGCTCGTGCCATCGACGCGCTTGCCGCCGATGAAATGACCGATCTGTTCCATAAGATCCTCCTCCGGATTGTGGGCTTAATCCTTTCTCGGACGCCGGCCGGCAAAAGCCAAGCCTCCCCATCGCGCATCCGTTGTGCGTATATCGACATCCCTCATGCCGCTGGATAATCGATGAACGTCAATTGGGACGATGTCCGCCTGTTTCTCGCCGTGGCGCGCGCCGGCCAGATTCTCGCCGCGGCGCGGCGGCTGGATCTCAATCACGCTACGGTGGGGCGGCGTCTCACGGCGCTCGAGACCGCGTTCGGCGCCCGGCTCATCGAGCGGCGGCCGAACGGCTGCGAACTCACCGGGACCGGCCGCGCCTTTCTCGAGCAGGCCGAGCGCATGGAGGCGGCGATGCTGGCGGCCCGGGCCGGGATCGGCGGCGCCGACATCGCGCTTTCCGGCAGCGTCAGGATCGGCGCGCCGGACGGGTTCGGCACGATGTTCCTGGCGCCGCGGCTCTGGCGGCTGACGGACACGCACCCTGACCTCACCGTACAGCTCGTGCCGGTGCCGCGGGCCTTCTCGATATCACGCCGGGAGGCCGACATCGCCATCACCATCGAGCGTCCGCAGGCGGGACGGCTCGTCGCGGCCAAGCTCGTCGACTATTCACTCCATCTGTACGCCGCCAGGTCCTATGTCGATCGAGCGGGCACCCCGCAGACGGTCGCCGACCTGCCGCGCCATCGGCTCGTCGGGGCGGTGGAGGACCTCCTCTATAGCCCGCGCCTCGCCTATCATGCCGACCTCGTCGCCGACTGGCCGGCACGCTTCGAGGTGTCGAGCGCACTCGGCCAGAACGAGGCGGTCGCCGCCGGCGCCGGTATCGGCATCCTGCACGGATTCATGGCCGGCGGCCGACCGGGTCTGGTCCGCGTCCTGCCCGAACTGTCGATCCGGCGAAGCTACTGGCTGGTCTATCACGAGAGCGCCCGGGACGTGCGCCGGATCACCGCCGTCGCGGACTTCATCCGCGACGCGGTCGAGGCCGAACGCAGCCTCTTCGCCTGACAGACGGCAGGTGCGTCAGGCGGAGGCCGGGGCTCAGCCGGCGAAGTCGGGCAGGTTCTCGATCTCCGTCTTGGTCAGCACGGTGCGCAGCCGGCCAAGGTCCAGTCGCACGTCCGTCAGCATCAGGATGACGGTCTTCTCGCCGATGCCGAGAAAGCCGCCGATCTCGACGGTGACTGCCTGGGGCTGACCGTTCTGGTCGCCGAGAACCGCAGCGACTTCGCCGATCTCCTCGTCGTCGGCGCCGATCACCTTCAGGTCCTCGACCTGGCCGCTCATCAGGTTGAGCGACACCACCGGCACCTCGTCGGAATCGATGGCCGCCAACACGCCCGATGCCGGTGGTGCCGTCTCGGCGGCAGCCGGCGCCGCCTCTTCAGGGACCGGTTCGGGCGCCGTGTCGGCAGGGGCGGCCGCGGACGGCGTTGCCGGCGGCGGGGCGCTGCCATCCTGGGCGAGGACAGGCGAGGAACCGGCCGAGAGCAACAGGGCGGCAGCGAGCAGGACGGGCTTCAATGGGGCATTCCTTCCGGTGCGCAGTGCGAGGCGCGTGCGATCTCGTCACCCCATGTAGGGCGCGTCGCAGTCAGGAGCAGGCTCAACAGCGGACGCCGCCCAGCGTCATCAGCCCCGGTTCGAGACCGCCGCCTCCTCGAACGTCGCCATGCCGCCGTGACAGGCGGCCGCAGCCTTGACGATGCCTGCGGCCAAAGCCGCGCCGGTTCCCTCTCCGAGCCGCATGCCCAGCGCCAGCAGCGGCACCTTGTCCATCTGCGCCAGCGCCCGCATGTGACCGGGCTCGGCCGAGACATGGCCGAACAGGCAATGGTCGAGCGCCGTCCTGTCCATCGCATAGAGCACGGCGGCCGCGGCGGTGGCGACGAAGCCGTCGACGATCACCGGGACGTGCTGCGTCCGGGCGGCGAGGATCGCGCCGGCCATCGCAGCGAGTTCCCGGCCGCCGACCCTGCGCAGAACCTCCAGCGGGTCCGACAGATGACCCGCGTGACACGCCAGCGCCCGCTCCACGATGGCGGCCTTCCGGGCCACTCCGGCTTCGTCCTGCCCGGTGCCGGGCCCGACCCAAAGGGCTGGCTCGCCGCCGAACAGCGCCGCCAGCACGGCGGCGGCGACCGTCGTGTTGGCGATGCCCATCTCGCCGATGCACAAGAGATCCGGCTCGCCGGCCAGCACCTCCATGCCGAAGGCCATGGTCGCGGCGCAGGTGCGCTCGTCCATCGCCGCTTCCTCGCTGATGTCGCCGGTCGGCAGTTCCAGCGCGAGGTCGTAGATCTTGAGGCCCAGATCGTAGGTCGCACAGATCTGGTTGATCGCAGCGCCGCCAGCGGCGAAATTCGCCGCCATCTGGGCCGTGACCTCGGCGGGAAAGGCCGAGACCCCGTGCCGGGCGACGCCGTGATTGCCGGCGAACACCGCCACGAGCGGGCGTCGGACCGCCGGGGCGCGGCCCTGCCAGGCTGCGAGCCATTCGGTGAGTTCCTCCAGCCGGCCGAGCGAGCCGGCGGGCTTCGTCAGCGTCGCCTCGCGCTCGCGCTTGGCCCGGACCGCCGCATTGTCGGGGCCGGGCATGCGCCGGACGAGTTCGCGGATATCGTCGAAGGGCAGGCCGGTGATGGACATGGGGCAATCCTGGGGAAGATGTTGCTGGCGACGGGGCCGAACGGCTAGGGCTGATCGAAGCGTCGTCATGCGGCGCGACACGGGCGGGGGCAAGAGGCCGGGATGAGAGAATTCGCCGACGCGACGCTGCGCTCCCTGGTTTTCCTGACGCGGTTTCCCGCGCGATACGCCTCGTTCTCCTCCGGCAAATCCCTCGGCGCGGATGCGCATGCCTTTCCGCTGGCGGGCATTCTCGCGGCAATGCCGGCGGCGCTGGTGCTGATCGTGACCGACGCGCTCGGTCTTTCGCCGCTGGTCGCGGCGACGCTCGCGGTGGGGACGCTGGTGCTCACCACCGGAGCGCTGCACGAGGACGGGCTCGGTGACGTCGCCGACGGGCTCGGCGGCCATCACGAGCGCGAGCGGGCGATCGCGATCATGAAGGACAGCCGGGTCGGCACCTATGGCGCGCTGGCGCTGTTTCTCTCGGTCGCGCTGCGGATCGGGCTCGTGGCCGAACTCGTCGATGCCGACCGAGGCGGCGCCGCGCTCGCTCTTCTCGCTGCGGCCGCTGTGAGCCGCGGGGCGATGACCTGGCTCTGGTCGGCGCTGCCATCCGCCGACATCGGCGGACTGGCCGACCGCATGGGACGGCCCGCGCGGGCCACCGGGCGCCGGGCACTGCTGATCGGCGACGGTGTCTTCCTCGTCCTCGGTACGCTGGCCTTCGGGATCCTGCCGGCGCTCGCGGGCCTTGCCGTCGGCGGCCTCGTGCTTCTGTGGTTTCGCGGCTTCATCCGGCGCCGTCTCGGCGGCCAGAGCGGCGACTGCCTCGGCGCCGCGCAGCAGATGACGGAGATCGCCGCGCTCATCGGCCTTGCCCTCGGCGCCTGAGCCTCAGCCGAGGGTCAGGACCAGCAGGACAAGCAGCGTGGCGGCCAAGAGGATATTGGCGGCCGCGGCGAGCAGGGCCAGCGCGGCGCGGATGTCGGCAGTGTTCGCGGCGCGCCGTCCTTTCGGGTTCAGCATCGAGGCCGCGACCGCCAGTTCGCCGTATCGCCGCGGCCCGCCCAGCGAGAGGTCGAGAGCGGCCGCCATCGCCGCCTCCGGCCAGCCGGCATTGGGCGAGCGGTGCGTGGGGGCGTCGCGGCGCGCCACCGCCCAGACGGCACCGATCGCCGCCTTGCGGCGGAGACCGGCCGCCAGGGCGAAGAGCAGCGCCGTCAGGCGCGCCGCCGGCCAGTTCACGACATCGTCGAGCCTTGCCGCCGCCCAGCCGAAGGCGCGATGGCGCTCGCTCATGTGGCCGATCATGGAATCGGCGGTGTTCACGACCTTGTAGGCGAGCAGCCCGGGCAGGCCGAGGAGGAGGTACCACAGGAACGGTGCCACGATGCCGTCGGAGGCGTTTTCGGCGAGGCTCTCGATCGCCGCACGGCTGACGCCGGGCGCATCGAGCTCTTCGGGATCGCGCCCGACGATCATCGCGACAGCCCCACGCCCGGCGTCCAGCCCTTGCCGGTCGAGCGCCGTCGCCACGGCTTGCACGTGGTCGACGAGGCTCTTCTGCGCCAGGAAGATCGCCAGCACGATCGCCTCCAGCAGCAGACCGGCCGGCCCCATCGCAGCGAACAGGGCCATCAGCAGGAAGCCAGATACCAGCGCGCCCGTCACCAGCACCGTGACGGCCAGGATGCCGCGACGGCGCCGCGCCGGCTCGCCCAGCGTCTCCCGGTTGAGCCGGCGGTCCAGCATGCCGATCAGCCCGCCGATCAGCACCACCGGATGCGGCAGGCGCCGCCACAGCCAGTCGGGATCGCCGACCACGCGGTCGAGGACAATGCCGAGGACGGCGGCCGCCAGCCGGTCGATCACGCCGCGATCTCGCCGAATGCGGCATCGAGTGCCGCGCCGAGCCGCCGTGCCGCGGCGGCGTCCGCCGCATTGCCGATGCGCAGCCAGTCGCTGCGATAGGCGAAGGGCCGCGTCAGGATATGGCGGCGGCAGAGCGCCCCGAACAGCGCCTCGGCGCCCGGATGGCGGACCGTCTGGAAAAGGCTCGTGCCGCCGACAGTTTCCAGACCCGCTGCCGCCAGCGTCTCGGCCAGAAGCGCATGCTGGCGGGCGATCGAGGCCCGGACGTCGGCCCGGTGCTTCGCATCGCCCAGCCAGCCGGCACCGATCGCCAGAGCCGGGCCGGAAACGGCCCAGGCGCCGAGCCGGGCCCGCAGCTGGGCCGCAAGATCCGGCGTGGTCAGGGCGAAGCCCAGCCGCAGGCCTCCCAGGCCGAAGAACTTGCCGAAGGAGCGGTAGACGAGCAGCCCCGGCCGGCCGGTTGCCCCGGCGACGGAGTGCGCCGGATCGGCATCCGCAAAGGCCTCATCGACGACCAGCAGCCCGCCTCGCGCCGCCAGCCGGTCCGCCAGCGCCAGGAGATCGGCAGGCTCGCAGGTGCGACCGTCGGGATTGTTGGGATTGACCACCACGACGACCGTCGCATGCGCCGGCACGGCATCGAGGCTGGTGAAGCCAGTCACGCCGTGGCCGGCCGTCTCGAACCCCGTACGGTGCCCGGAATAGGTTGGCTCCAGGATCGCGACATGGCATGGTGGGAGCACCGATGGCAGCACGGCGATCAGCGCCTGGGTCCCCGGCGCGGGGACGATTCCGGCTTCCGGGGGCGCGTCATAGGCCGTCCGCGCCGCCTCGATCGCGCGCCGCTCCAGCGCGGCTTCAGGCAATCTCTGCCAGACGGAAGGCGACAGAGGCGGCAGCGGCGGTGGCGCCGGGTTGATGCCGGTCGACAGATCGAGCCACTCCTCGCGATGCCCGCCGAAGCGGGCGATCGCGGCGTCGAGGGCGCCGCCATGCTGCAGAACGGCCGCATCGAGGTGCGTCATCACGCCTCGCTGTCGATGACATGGAGGAAGGAGCCGCAGACGCTGCCGCTTCGCCGGCCGAAGGCGCCGAGGTCGGTGCCCCGCGCATCCTCGGCGGTGAACAGCGCCTCCCCGCCGCCCTCCGAGACGATGCTGGCATAGTGGAATTCGTGCCCCCGCAGCGGTCCGGACCAGACGAAACCGTCAAAGGCCGCCAGGCGCCGGTAGCCGAGATGCAGGCGGCGCGTCGCGAAGCTGGTCTCGAGCGGCAGGAGACCCAGCATCTCGTGGCGCGTCCCGTCCGCATCCGCAAGGCCGGCGCCCAGCACCATGTAGCCGCCGCACTCGCCATAGATCGGGACGCCTCGCGCGGCCGCCTCGCGCATGCCCCGCCGGAACGCGGCGGCGGCGGCGATCGGCCCGGCGTGAAGCTCGGGATAGCCGCCGGGCAGATAGACCGCGTCGGCTTTCTCCGCGGGCGCCTCGTCGGCAAGCGGCGAGAAGAAGCCGATCGCGGCGCCGGCGCGGCGCCAGCCGTCCAGGATATGCGGATAGGCAAAGGCGAAGGCCTCGTCCCGGGCGACCGCCATGGTCTGCCCGAGCGGGGCGAGAGGCGCGGCGGCAGCGCCCCCGACGCCGCGTTTTCCCGGCGCCGCCAGTGTAGCCAGCGCGCCGATGTCGCAGCCGGCCGCGACCCAATCGGCCGCCCGCTCCAGGAACGCCGCCAGCGCTGCATGCTCGCCGGCCTGCACCAGCCCCAGATGCCGCTCCGGCAGCGCCAACTCGACGCTGCGCGGCAGCGCGCCGAGGACCGGGATCTCCAGAGGCGCCAAGGCCTCGCGCAGGAGGGTTTCGTGCCGCGCCGAGCCGACGCGGTTGAGGATCAGGCCCGACAGCGCGACGCCCGCTCTGTGGGTCGCGAAACCGCGCACCAGAG